>CAMCXT010000018.1 GCA_945883545.1 Chitinophaga pinensis
ATAGCGTCTGGATATTTTTCAGTTTCAAATACATAAAGAAGAGTTGGACATAACCACATTTCGAAATTATTGTCACTTACATTATAATACCCGCCATTTTCAACCATGGGGTGGTTGTAATTCTTTAACATTTCTTTGTCTACACCAACAGATGTATTAACCATTACACGGCTATCAGTAAAGACTTCGTTTGAAACAGTAACAGTTACTCGTGAATTACCATTTGAATTCATTTCGAGAAATTTATCGGCACCAGCTACCATAAGCAAGTTTCCTTTTACGCCAAGATTTAATTCAATAAATTCAGGCAAATCAACGTACCAAAGGTCGTTTTCCTTAACAAAATCAATTGTTTTATAAATTGTTTTTACCGTTGTAATCATATTTCATTTTATTGTTTTTCCCAGCTCTTTTTAATATTTGGATGAGCTGATAATCCTTTTTAAGTTGTTTCCTCTTTTTTAAAACTTGGAATACACAATTCCAATTGAATGCCTGAATCAGATTCAGAGATGTTTAGCGCCGGAAGAGCTGCTGCTCCATTGCTGTGACGAATGTTTTGAAAACCCTGTTTCAAGCATTTCGCTTAAATATTGTTAAGAATACTGGATCAAATCCTCTGCTCGTGTTTGGGTTAGTTTTAATGTGTGTTATAATTGAATTTGTTTCCAGGGCGCTTTCAATCATTGTTCCACCAAACAAAAGCAGACAAAATGGCGCTCGAAGTCGAATTGTGCCGACAAAATGACCGAAGTGTAATTTGAGCCTTGGAATAGAAGCTGTTCATTAATCGATCATTTCTAAAGCTATATTTGTCATATAAACTGTCATATTGCTTGTAAATTCATCTTGGAATACCATTTGACAGCGTTGCGCCGTTAAACAAACTAAAATCATAAGACAATGCCGGGAATCTATTTGATCCTCATCTTGGTAATGGCGGCCAGTTGGTTCGTTTCTTACCGTTTAAAAAGTAAATTTCGTCATTACAGCCAAGTTCCGCTAACTGCGGGATTAACAGGTCGTGAAGTAGCCGAGAAAATGCTACGCGACGAAGGGATTTTCGATGTGAAAGTAATTTCGGTTGAGGGTTTTCTTTCGGACCACTACAACCCAAGAGAAAAAACAGTGAATCTAAGTCCTGAGGTATACAACACACGAAGCGTTGCCGCCGCTGCAGTTGCCGCTCACGAATGCGGACACGCCGTGCAACATGCCCGCGCATATGCTTGGTTAAACATGCGATCTGCATTGGTTCCAATTGTTCAATTCTCCTCTAACATCATTCAATGGGTTCTACTGGGTGGTGTGTTACTGATCAACACCTTTCCTGCTTTATTGGCTATTGGAATTGTAATTTTTGCAATAACAACACTCTTTTCATTTATTACACTTCCTGTAGAATACGACGCATCACGCCGCGCTTTGGCTTGGATGAATGCCACAAACTTAACCTACGGAGAAGAGCGCAGTCAAGCCAAGGACGCCCTTGATTGGGCAGCAATGACTTATGTAGTTGCGGCTATCGGTTCTTTGGCGACACTGTTATACTATGTTTCAATCTTTACGGGTAGAAGAGACAACTAACTCCTCACACTGAACTTTGATCGATAAACCGGGATTTTTGTTCCGGTTTTTTTGTGCCTTGTTTCAAGCATATTTTTACCTTTATGCTTCATTCAATGTTATGAAAATCAGATTATTCCTAAGTATCGCGTTATTGCATCTCAGTATTTTGGGTTTTTCTCAAGAATCGAGAATCGCTATTTTGCATGAAGTACAAGGTTTCCAGGCAACTACAGTGCAGTTTGATTTAGGCGATTTTCATTTTACGGATGTAAATACCTCCAACGGAATAGCGAAAATTCCGGTAGTACAAAATGCAACGCCACTTTTGGTGAAAGGCGCGCCAGATCTTCCAAAGTTTACCCGATCGTTGATAGTTCCTGATCAAGGAAACATCGTGGTTGAGGTTCAGGAATCGGAGTTTGAAGAAATTCAAAACATCAACATTGCCCCATCAATTGGTAATTTATCTCGTACAGAAAATCCGGCGAATTACCTTCGCACGCAAGGCGTCATCTTTCAACAAGATGTATTTTTCCCTGCCAATGAAATTCAATTGCGGGAACCCTATATTTTATCTGGAGTGCGCGGAATCACCTTGCTTTTCAATCCGTTTCGCTACAATCCCGTTTCGCGAACTTTACGAATCTATCGGAAGATTACGGCAACAGTGAAGTGTCAAACTGAAATTTCAGGAACCAATGAAAGGGTATCAAACACCCGTTTTCAATTGGTAGAAGATCAACAAATTCATCAAAGTCATTTCCTAAACTTCCCAGTTGATCGATATGAAACACCAACAAGCTGGGGGAAAATGCTCATCATTTCCCATCCTGCATTTATCGAATCATTAAACCCCTTTGTTGCGTGGAAAAGAGCTACAGGAATGGAGGTTGAAGTGGTGAGTTATGCAACATTGGGTTCAGAAACAGCCATTCAAGATGTCATCAGAAACCGCTATGCAGATGGTTTGAAGTATGCACTTTTGGTAGGCGATATTGCTCAAATTCCTTCACCAACTAGAAATTCAGGCATGTCGGATCCGAGTTATGGTTATGTTGAAGGGGATGATTCTTATCCGGAAGTATTTGTAGGTCGTTTTTCTGCCGAAACAACCGCAGATGTTGAGGTTCAAGTGGCAAAAGCATTGCAGTACGAACAAGCAACGTCAGGAAACCATTTCGCAAACCTTACGGGAATTGCATCCGATCAAGGCCCCGGCGATGATGGAGAGATGGATTTTGAGCATATCCGAAACATGGAGGCCGACTTACTCAACTTTACTTACACTGCATCCAACGAATTTTTTGATGGCACACAAGGCGATCTAGATGGAGCTGGAAATCCTAATCCTTCGATGGTTGCGAGTGCGATTGATGCTGGAACAGGTCTTATTTTATACACAGGACATGGTTCTTCTCAGAGCTTTGGTTCTTCAGAATTTAGCAATGCCGATATCGCGCAACTTGAAAATGTTGGGAAGCTGCCAGTAATTTGGTCGGTTGCCTGTGTGAATGGAGAATTCAACAATGGAACCTGTTTTGGCGAAGCATGGATGCGCGCACGACAAGGCAATAATCCAACTGGAGCTGCTTCGGTTTTTATGTCTTCGATCAATCAAAGTTGGAACCCTCCAATGTCGGCTCAAGATGAGATGGTTGATATTTTATCTGGACTCAATGCATCAAACACTGGCAGAACTTTCGGATCCATTAGCTTTAGCGGGTGCATGTTGATGAACGATGAGTATGGAAGCGCAGGAGCAGAAATGACCGACTCTTGGCATATTTTCGGAGATCCTTCATTGCTCATTCGAACAACTGCGCCACTCCCGCTGGTTGTGACTCATCCTGCTTCTGCAGTGATTGGCGAAGCCACCATCACAGTTTATTCTGAAGTTGAAAATGCACGCATCGCTTTGGTTCAAGATGGGAACTTATTGGCAACTGGATTAATTACAGGAGGCTCGTGCTTGTTGAGTTTCGAATCGCTATCGTCGATGTCGTCAATTCAAATCACAGGAACCGCCTTTAATCACTCTCCTTATCTGGGAGAAATTCAGGTGATAGCGCCAAATTCTCCGTTTTTTGTACTCAACCAAACGCTTCTCAATGATGCAATGGGCAACAATAATCTTCAAGCCGATTTCAATGAAACTGTTCAATTAAATGTTGAGGTTCAAAATGTTGGCATTTCGATGAATGGATCAGTTACTGGAACAATAGCAGAAAATTCGCCTTGGGTATCTCTCGAAAACCCGAGCTTAACTTGCAATTTTGAACCAACTAACGGAAATCTATATCTATCAGAAAATTGCTTCTCGTTTTCGGTGAGCGATGGAGTTCCAGATCAAACCCAGGTAAACTTTTTAGTGACCCTTACCGATATTGATGGTCAAGTGTGGAATGTAAATATTCCTGTCACTTTGCATGCTCCATCAATGCAGGTTGTTTCACATACTTTCAGTGAGCTAATTGGCAACAACAACGGTCGTCCCGATCCAGGCGAAACAGTAAGAATTACTTTGCCCAATTTGAATTCTGGCTCAATCGAAAGCAATGCAGGGCTCCCGAATTTAACGTTTACTTCCGGCCTCATTGAAGTACTTTCATCTACCACCAATATTTCAAGCGTTTTCCCCAACACTTCAGAAACCGTAAGCTACGATTTGCTTATTTCTCCGAACTATCCTACAAATCTCACTGAGTTGTTTCAATACGAAGGAACATTTGGAGCTTACCAAGCACAATACAATTTCAGCTTGCTCATTGGTGCAATAATCGAGGATGCCGAATCTGGCGGTTTAACTCAGTTTCCATGGATCAATGCGAGCGACTCTCCGTGGTTTAACGACAATACAAATGCTTTCGAAGGTCAGTATAGTCTGCGTTCAGGAACGATTGGACACAATCAATTAACCGAACTAATGCTTACCTACCAAGTCTCTGATCCGGGTGAAATTAAATTCCACCGCAAGGTATCTTCGGAGGAAGGCTATGATTTTCTTAAGTTTTATCTCGATGGTGAGCTTCAAGCGGAGTGGTCGGGCGATCTTGATTGGCAAGAGTTTTCATATCCAGTTTTAGCTGGAGAGCATAATTTTACTTGGGTGTATATAAAAGATGATGTGTTTTCTTCTCTTGAAGATGCCGCTTGGGTAGATTTTATTGTACTTCCTCCGTCAGATAACTCTGCATCAGTTCAGGAAACATCTGGTCAGAATCCAGTGTTAGCTTTCCCAAATCCTGCTAGTCAAATTGTTCAGCTTGCAGGATTGAATTCAGGCAACTATACAATCGAATGGCTAGACCTTTCAGGACGAAAATTGGCATCTAATCAAATTACTGTAAGTGGAGCCAATTCGACTGTTTTGAGCATTCCTGATGGAACTTCAGATGGTTTGTATTTCCTTCGAATTCAATCTGAAAACTGGGTGAAGTCTTTGCCAGTAAGTATTCGTCGTTAACTACTTCTTCATTCCGGATGCTGCCTTTTTCCAAGGGTCCCATTCCAGATCCATGTCCCAACCTGCACGCATATTTACAGGTTGATTGAGGTAATACATTTTCTCGGGTTGAAGGCGCTTACTAAAATCGCCACTTGTCCAACGGCCATCGCTGTTTTTATCTTCTACTAGTCGGAAAGTATAAGGTCCGGGAGAAATGCCTTTGTATTTGATCTTTTCTGATTTTGACACTTTTCTGGTTTCGATCACTTTGCCCGATTTATCGACCATTTCTAAAATGAAAACACCATCCAAGCTGTCGTTTTTAAAGGAAAAGTCAAGATTTCCAAGTTCTTCTTCTGAGAACAAGCTGAGTTTGAAAAAGCTCGAATCGTTCGATCTTCCAAACAGATCTTTGAAATCCCCTTTGGGAACCATCAAGGTGAACTGATCTTGTTTGGCCGGCATTGCGAGAACATAACTCATTCTATTGGCCGACCAACGCCCATTTGATGCAGGGATCGAATCTTTTGAAAGGTAAAATTGCATCATTGCGCCACCGTTCTCTAAAACTGGAGCCGAAAAGCGAACCATCACACTGTCGGTCGACTTCAGTTTACCCCCGTTGCTTTCAATGGTAATTCGAAGGGAAGTATCTGGAGCCGATTTTCTTTGCATTCCTTTTCCTCCACGGCTTTCCGACAATCTTTTTGCATTAAAAACAAGTGTGTCGCGACGAATGCTATCTCCCAGTGAAACAGTAGAAATCAATTTCAATGTATCGAGCGGTTTACCCGGAATCCAAACATCCATAGAATCTAAACCGGCTTTAAAATCATACAGTAAATTGCTCGACAATTCCGATTGATATGGCTGAACAGTCCAACTATCCGGAGGAATGGCATATTTAAAAGAGACCTTTCCCGGCGCTTCGAATTTCTTTTTGAGCAGTTTCTGCAATTTCGGTCTTGCAGTAAACATTCGATATTCTTGAATAGGGGTAGATGATTCAGTTAATTCTATGAGGTCATTTCCAAAAGCAATTTTCTCCTCTGGAAGCGTGAATTTATAATCGCTGTTTCCATCTTGGAGGGCTAAGATTCGATAATTGCCTGGTTTTATGCTTCTTACTGTATATGTTCCAGCCGAATTGCTTCTGGCAAAATACCTTGGAAGTGTAGTAAACGGCAAGCTATCAACAGTTGAGGTATAGAGTAAAACGAGGGCGTCTTTAACAGGTTGATTCGTATACGCATCAGATAAATAACCACTTATCTGAAATGAATCGAGTACAGTTCCGGTTGAAAAAACGTAGGGATACTCAACCAAAGGATTGCCTTCGGTAAGGTCGGTTACAGATTTTCCGAAAGTAATATTGTAGGTAGTGTTTTCGTCGAGTTTTTCTTTGAACTTCAATTGAATTGTTTTTCCCTTTAGCAGCACTTCGGGAGGAGTTTGCATGGGTGGAGAAATGATGATTCCGCTTCCACCATCTTTCAATTCAATAAACTCATTAAACACTATATTGATCTTGTTGCTATTGAAGTTCGTAGTGCCCTGAGGAGGATCAATTGAAACAATTTCTGGGGGCGTTTTATCGACCTCACCACCTGAAGGCGGAACCCGACTTGCGCAGGCTACTAAAACGAACAGAGCGATTGCCGCCAGCAGATTTTTCACGAGTAGATTTGAGCTGTTACGATTCTACAAATTTGTTCCAATGCTAATTGATCTGCTTCGTCAAATGTCGCCAAGTGGGCACTATCAATATCTAGAACGGCTATAACTTCGCCTGCAGGATTGTGTAAAGGCAATACAATTTCGGATTTCGACAATGCAGAACAGGCAATGTGCCCCGGAAATTGTTCTATATCATCCACCACAACGGTTCTATTTTCTTTCCACGCAGTTCCGCAAACCCCTTTTCCAAAGGCAATGCGCGTGCAAGCGATTGGCCCTTGAAATGGCCCTAAAACTAACTCTTCACCACGTACAAGATAAAAACCTGTCCAATGGTGTTGAAAGACTTGTTGAATCGCCGCAGCTGCATTGGCAAAAGTGGCTATAGGATCCTTTTCTCCAGTGAGCAATGCCTCCACTTGAGGGATCAATTCGGCGTAAACAGCTGCTTTATTGCTGATGTCGGCTGAAATAAAAAGTGATTCTGCCATTAGTAGTTAGTGAAGCCGATGATGGAACGTACTTCTTTCAATGTTTTCGCAGCACTTTCGCGAGCCTTTTCTCCACCTTCTTGGATCACTTTATTCAAATACGTTTCATTTGAACCAATCTCCTTGATGCGTTCCCGGATTGGATCGGTGAAAAGGATCATGTCTTCAGCCAATTGCTTCTTCATATCACCGTAACGAATGGTGCAATTGTTCCAAGTGTCTTCGAAATGTTGAATTGTATCCTGAGTGCTAACCAAGCGCATCAATTGGAAAAGATTGCGAATAGATTCTGGCTTTTCTTGGTTTGGTTCTGTTGGGCCGCCATCGGTAACTGCGCGCATCACTTTTTTGCGCAATACTTCTGGAGTATCGGCTAGAAAAACCGCGTTTCCTTCTCCTTCACTTTTTCCCATTTTGCCGCTTCCATCAAGTCCTGGAACCTTCACGAGCTCATTGCCAAAGTTGAAAGCAAACGGCTCTGGGAAAACTTCTTTTTCGTACAAATGGTTGAAACGGTTTACAAAGTTTCTTGCCATTTCAAGATGCTGTTCCTGGTCTTTTCCAACTGGAACTTTGGTAGCTTTGTGGATGATGATATCGGCTGCCATGAGCACCGGATATGTGAGCAATCCAGCGTTCACATTGTCGGAGTGCTTCCTGATTTTGTCTTTAAATGAAGTACATCTTTCCAGCTCGCCCACATATGCGTACATATTCATAAGCAGGTACAACTCTGGAATTTGTGGAACGTCGCTTTGGATATAGATGGTTGAAACATCAGGATCAATTCCAGCAGCGAGGTATTCTACCAAAACATTTCTAACGCTCTCTTTGAAATGATCTGCTTTGGGATGCGTTGTTAGCGCATGCATGTCGGCAATGAAAAAATAGCACCGATGTTCATGC
Source organism: Chitinophaga pinensis (assembly GCA_945883545.1). Taxonomy (GTDB): domain Bacteria; phylum Bacteroidota; class Bacteroidia; order M30B66; family M30B66; genus CAMCXT01. The sequence continues at coordinate 8,089 of CAMCXT010000018.1, forward strand.
TGCATTTTGATAAAGTTTCGAATGGCACCGAAGTAATTTCCTAAATGAAGATTTCCGGTACTTCTGATTCCGCTAACAACTGTTTCCATGCTGCAAAACTAAGGATTTCCAATCAAGCAACTGAATTTCCTGATCAGCCAAAAAAATCTAGAACTGCATCACTAAAAAGTTGAGGTTTTTCGGCATGAAGCCAATGTCCTGCATTCTCGATAGTTTGCAACTCAGCGTTTGGAAACTGGATTTGGATATTTGCCCAATCCTCCGGTAAAATATACCGGCTGTTGCCACCTCTCAAAAAGCGTGTTTCGGTGAAAATTTGCTCCGGAGGAACTGCTGCGCCTACTTCCTCAATATGCTTTGAAATTGATGTTAAATTAAAACGCCAAGCGAAACCGCCATCTTCTTTTCGGTATAAATTCTTCAGCAGAAACTGTCGTGTTCCAACATCAGGAATTTTTTCTGTCATTAATTTTTCCGCGGTTAATCGGTCGGGAAGTGATGCAGGGTCGATTTCATGAAGTGCAGCAAGTATTTCTTGGTGGTGCGGCGTGTAATGTCTCGGACCAATGTCTGCAATGATCATTTTATCAACCATATGCGGATATTTCAGCGCAAAGTACATCGCTGTTTTTCCACCCATCGAATGGCCAATTAAATAAATGGATGTTAGGTTTTCCGCTTGCAGGGTTTCCAATAAATCTTCTGCCATCAAGGCATAACTGAATGCATCTTCTTGAGGCGATTGACCGTGGTTGCGCTGGTCGATTGTGTAAACCATAAACTTGTCCGACCAAGCTCTTGCCAAGGATGTCCAATTGTCGGATTGCCCAAACAGCCCATGCAAAATAACTAGCGGCTTTCCTGATTCCCCGAATTTTCTGAAGAATAGCTTCATTTCAATTGTTCTAAATACAAGTGAACCGTTTTTTCAAGCCCAAGATAAAGTGCTTCGGAAACCAATGCATGTCCAATAGATACTTCCATCAGATGTGGAATTTCCTGAGAAAAGTATTTCAAATTGAAGCTGTTGAGATCGTGTCCAGCATTTACTCCCAATCCTAAGCTATGCGCTCTAATTGCAGATTTCTTGTAGGGCAGTATTGCTTTTTCAGGGTTTTCAGGATATAACCGGGCGAATGCTTCTGTGTAGAGCTCGATTCGGTCGGTACCTGTAGCTGCTGCTGATTCATACAATGAAAGATCTGTATCCATGAAAATGGACGTCCTGATCCCATGATTTTTGAGCTCAGTTACAATATCGGTGAGCAAACTTTGATGTTCGAGAGTGTTCCATCCAGCATTTGATGTAAGTGCTTCAGGTGGATCTGGAACCAAAGTAACTTGATGTGGTTTCACTCGGCAAACGATATCGATGAACTCCTTCGAAGGATAGCCTTCCACATTCAACTCGGTGGTAACGATTTGTTTGAGGTTTTCCACGTCTTTATAGGTCGCGTGGCGTTGATCCGGACGGGGATGAATGGTGATTCCATGAGCTCCAAAAGACTCCACGGCTTTCGCAGCAGCCAAAACATCGGGCGTGTTGCCTCCTCTGGAGTTTCTGATTAGGGCAATTTTATTGAGATTAACACTCAGGCTGACCATATGAAAAGAATTTCGCACAAAGCTACAAAAGCACACAGCAAGGTTGTTGTGTTAATTAGAATTACATAGGTTTGTTTGATAAGGAAACAAATAACTTGCGATCACGTTACTTCATCAACGAGGCAGTATAAAAATGTTAGCAGAAGAATTAATTACCGATACTATTCCACCGCTGAAAACGTCCGATTCAGGCATAAAGGCATTGCATTGGATGGATGAGTTTAGGGTTTCACATCTTCCGATTGTGAACCACAATGAGTTTTTGGGATTGGTATCAGATACCGACATCCTCGACCTCAACGCGCCAGAAGAAGCACTTGGCAACCATCCACTTACATTGATTCGTCCATTTGTTTATGCCACTGAGCACATTTTCGAAGTGCTAAAGTTGGTTGCCAAAATGAATCTTACTTTGGTTCCCGTGTTGGATGCAGACAACAATTATTTGGGAAACATCAGCTTAAGAACCTTGGTTGAACATTTTGCTGCCACTGCTTCAGTTCAAAATCCAGGCGGAATTATTGTTTTAGAGTTAAATCAAAACGATTATAGTCTGGCTCAGATTTCTAGGATTGTTGAGGAAAACGACACCAAAATCCTTAGCCTCAGCTTGAACAACAATGAAGATTCAACGATGGTTGAACTCACCATAAAAGTGAATCGTGAAGACATCAGGTCGATCCTGGCATCCTTTGCTAGATATAACATTCAGGTTAAAGCAACATTCCAGCAAAGCGAGTTTTCCGAAGATTTAAGGAACCGATTCGATATGTTTATGAACTACATCAATATGTAATTCACTTCCCATTCGGAATTGCTTTCTATCTTCGCTCATCATTCGCGAAGCATGCGTATAGCCATTTTTGGAAGAACATTTAGTGAAAGCAGAAATGCCCCGGTGAAGGAATTGTACAATTCACTTCTTAATCTAGGTGCACATTTGGTTGTTTATGAGCCATTTTTCAAACAAACCAAGAAGCTGATTTCACAGGATCTCAAAATTGAAACTTTTAATGTTTCTAAACCCCCTGTTAATTGTAGGTTGATGATTACAATTGGAGGAGATGGCACCTTGTTGGAAGCCATTACCCACGTTCGAAATTCGGGCATTCCAATCATGGGAATTAACACAGGAAGACTAGGTTTTTTGACCGCTTTTTCGAAAGACGAAATCCCTCAAGCTGTCGAATTGTTGGGCAGAAATAAACTATCTGTAGAAGATCGAACATTGTTGGAATTGATCACCGAACCCAATCCATTTGCGACATTCCCGTATGCACTAAACGAAGCCACCTTGCACAAAAAGGATAGCTCTTCGATGGTGACGCTTCAGGTGAAAAGAAATGGCGATATGCTTAATCATTATTGGGCCGATGGCTTGATTGTGAGCACTGCCACTGGATCAACCGGATATTCTTTGTCTTGTGGAGGTCCGATTATGTTGCCAAGCTCGAAGAACTTCATTTTAACACCAATTGCACCGCACAATTTGAATGTTAGGCCATTGGTAATTTCGGAGGAAGATCTTCTAACGATCAAATCTGAAGTGCGCGGAAAGGAAATAATGGTTTCGTTAGACTCTCGATCGGCACCAATTGCAGCAAGTCAAGAACTGGAAATTCGAAAAGCGCCTTTTACGATTAAACTAGTTCGCCGCGATGGATTTGATTTTCTTGACACCATTCGAGAAAAGCTGATGTGGGGCACCGACAAGCGCAATTAAAATTGTATTTGATCGGATTTGAAAAAATGGTGTAGCTGGTTTATTTTATTTGGTATATTTGCTCGATCTGGAACTGCCAGCTGATGAAAAAAGTATTTATATTATTCCTATTCTTAGTCTTTACCACTGTGTCTTTACAGGCACAGCGCAAGAAAACGCGTTTCCTTGACCGAAGTGAAACAGTATATGGAATTGGGTTTTCCAACTTCCTTGGAGAATTAGGTGGTCGAGACATGATTGGCACCAACGGTATTCGAGATCTTGAAATGATTTTGACAAGACCATCCGTTCATTTGGGCTTTCGTTACCGGAGAAATCCGATCTTATCTTTCAAATTAAATTTTATTTACGGAGTTGTTGCTGGTCGAGATTCTTTAACCAAAGAGCCTTTTCGCCGAAACCGTAACCTTTCCTTTAAATCTCCAATTTTTGAAACATCACTTCAAGCGGAGATCTCAGTTCTTCAATTAAAGTCTACCAAAAGCCGCTACGTACTTCGTGGGGTTCGCGGTAAGAGTGGGATCGACTTGAATATCTACCTTTACGGTGGTATTGGAGGATTTTACTTCAATCCTCAATCTAAACTTGGCGGGAAATGGTGGTCACTACAACCGTTAGGTACTGAAGGTCAAGGCATAGCCGCATCAAGAACACCGTATAAACGTGTTCAAGCATGTTTCCCGATTGGTGCAGGATTTCGACTGCCGCTTTCTGATAAAAACTGGACAATTGGTTTCGAATATGGAATTCGACTTACAACAACCGATTATATCGATGATGTAAGCACCACTTATTTCTCTCCAACTTTGATTTCCCAAAAGTACGGCCCTGTTGCTGCACAATTGTCGAATCGTTCGAATCCAGCAAGTCCTGATTACTTGCCTTTGTCTACTGGTACTGGCCAACAACGTGGCGACCCAACCGATAAAGATGCCTATATGATGGGCACAATTACATTGACATACCGATTAAAATCAGGAAGATCGGTACTTCCAAAATTCCGGTAACTATTCTACGTTATCCAGGGTATAATTCCCTATGATGAGAAGAGGATTTCTCTTTATTGTTCTGTTGGTTGCTGGTGGACAGGTTTCCGCCCAATCTTTCAAAAAGTATTCTGAACTCGGTTTGTTTGGAGGTGTTTCCTACTATATGGGAGAGCTCAATCCTGGGAAACCATTTTTTATGCCTTCGTTTGCGGGAGGGTTGGTTTTTAAACACAACTACAATGCAAGATGGGCTTGGCGAATCAGTGCTTTGTATGGTAATGTTCAAGCCGACGATTCGAGATCGGAAGTGCCTTCACAAATCCAGCGAAATTTATCCTTCCGTTCTCAAGTGATTGAATTCTCGCCCATGTTAGAGTTTAATTTCTTCCCATACGAAGTTGGAAACCTTAATCGCCCTGCAACTCCATATATTTTTGGTGGTTTCGCGTTGTTTAGGTTTAATCCCAAAGCCGAATATCAAGGCGATTGGGTAGCATTGCAACCACTTGGAACAGAAGGTCAAGGAACAGTACTCTTTCCCGACCGAAAAGAATATTCGCTCATTAATGCAGCGTTCCCATTTGGAATTGGATTCAAATTTCACGCTGGTCGCTTAGCATTGGCGGTCGAGTGGGGGCTGCGTAAAACCTTCACCGATTATTTGGATGATGTAAGTACAACTTACGTTGATCCCGATTTGCTTTATGCTACAAACGGTGTATTGGCAGCTCTTATCGCTGATCGATCTGTTGTAAATCCAGGTGAAATTAACACTGGTCGCCAACGTGGAAATCCAAGCAACAAAGACTGGTATTCTTTCGCAGGAATCACTTTAAGCTATAAACTTTCCCGCAAGGAGTCAGTTTGCCCAGCCTATCAATAAACGATTATCTTTGTCGGTCGCTTGAATACCTGACGCAATCGAATAAATGGCTGGATTAAAAGAAGAAATCAACCTGGATAATTTACCTAAGCACATCGCCGTTATCATGGACGGAAATGGTCGTTGGGCAAAAATGAAAGGTAAACTCAGAACGTTTGGACATGAAAGTGGTGTAAAGGCCGTTAGAGAAACTGTTGAGACTTGCGCTGAATTGGGTGTTTCTTATTTAACGCTGTATGCTTTCTCGACCGAAAACTGGAACCGTCCCAAATTTGAAATTAATGCATTGATGTCTTTGTTGGTATCTACTATCGCTAGTGAAACCAAAACATTGATGAAGAACAATATTCGCCTTCAAACCATTGGCGACACGCTCACATTGCCTTCCAAATGTCAGCGAGAACTCAAAGAAGCTATAGATGCAACAGCTGGAAACACACGAATGACCTTGGTGCTTGCATTGAGTTATAGTTCGCGTTGGGAAATTACCAAAGCCATGAAGAATATGGCTTCGGATATTCAATCTGGTGCATTGAAAGAAGAAGAAATTACAGAATCTAAAATTTCTCAATACTTAGACACTTCCGGGATGCCTGACCCAGAGTTGCTCATTCGTACCTCAGGAGAACACCGAATTAGTAACTTTTTGCTTTGGCAAATCTCTTATGCAGAGCTATTTTTTACCGACGTACTTTGGCCCGACTTCAGAAAGGAACATCTGTATGAAGCCATATTGAGTTACCAAGGAAGAGAGAGACGATTCGGCAAAACATCTGAACAAATAAGTGCCTAATGAACAAGATTTTACAATTATTATTTTTGGGGTTGATATGGGTTTTTCCTGTGCACAGTCAGGTTTCACTTGGCGGCAATGGGAATGAAATCAACTTCGCAGAACCCAAAGAATACACCATCGCTGGTGTTGAGTTTAAAACCAAAACCGGTAGTACGCTCGACAATACCATTCTGAAAATGCTAACTGGTTTGAACGAAGGGGATAAAATCATGATCCCTGGAGAGCAAATTTCAAAAGCCATTACAGCACTTTGGAAGCAATCGTTGTTTTCGGGAGTAGAAATTACGGCGCCGCGCATCGATGGAGATAAAATATTCCTTCAGATTAATCTTGAAGAAAAACCTCGTTTGTCGAGATTCAGAATTATTGGTGTTAAAAAATCGGATGCCGATGAACTTCGCGAAAGTTTAAATCTGATGACCGGTAAAACTATCAGCGAGAATCTATTGGTAACCTCACGCAATACAGTGAAGGATTTTTACCTCGATAAAGGTTATCCTGATGCGGTGGTAGATGTTACAACTTATGCAGATACTGCCGCAACTGGCGGTCAGATTCTAAAAATCGAAGTCAACAAAGGCAATCGAATCAAGATCAACAAAATTCACTTCGTTGGAAACGAGCAGGTGAAGGCATCCAAACTCAAGCGGAAAATGAAGAATACCAAGGAAAATCCATGGTACAGCATTTTCACCACGTCGAAGTTTATGGAAGACACTTACCGAGAAGACCTCGATAAGGTATTGGCTATTTATTACGATAAAGGTTACAAAGACGCGCGAATTGTAATGGATACAGTTTATCGTGTCGACCAAAAGCATCTCAACATTGAAATCAAAATTGAAGAGGGCAGTCAGTACTTCTTTAGAAACATTACTTGGACGGGCAACATTAAGTACACATCTAAAGGCTTGAGCGACCGTTTAGGCATCAAGCGTGGCGAAGTTTACAACCAAGCATCCTTGGAGCAAAATCTCTTCATGAATGCTTCTGAAACCGACATCACTTCATTGTATATGAATGATGGTCACCTGTTTTTCCAAGTAACACCAGTGGAGCGCATCGTTGGGAAAGATTCGGTCGATATCGAAATGCGTATCTATGAAGGAAAGCAAGCGATCATCAATCGGGTAACAATTGTTGGGAACGACAAGACGAACGACCAGGTAATCATGCGTGAAATCAGAACGCGTCCCGGGCAGTTGTTCCGTAGATCGGATATTGTTCGTACGCAGCGTGAACTCTCGCAATTGGGCTATTTTGATCCTGAAAAAATGGGCGTTACTCCGGTGCCAAATCCACAAGATGGAACTGTAGATATTGAATACCGAGTGGAAGAGAAACCTTCCGATCAGCTGCAGCTTTCAGGTGGTTGGGGTGCAGGCCGTTTGATTGGGAACCTTGGTCTGGCGTTCAATAATTTCAGTGCGAAAAAGTTCTTCAAAAAAGGAGCTTGGGCACCTATCCCTTCCGGGGATGGACAAAGACTATCGATCAATGCATCTTCCACGGGGCGTGCGTTTCAGAGTTATAATCTTTCGTTTACCGAACCTTGGTTGGGAGGTAGAAAGCCGAATTCACTAACTGTAACAGGTTTCCATTCAGTGTTTGGAAATGGTGCAGCCAAAGATGATCCAAGCAGAAGCGTTACCAAAACTACTGGTCTTGTGGTTGGTTTCGGACGTCGTTTGAGGTGGCCAGATGACTTCTTCACCCTCCAGCATTCGGTGAATTATTCCTACTACGAATTGGCGAATTCATCGGCTTTCGGTTCGTTTACAAATGGCTTCGCTAATAACCTGAGCTTCTCTACAACATTTTCTAGAAACTCTGTAGATCAGCCTATTTATCCAGCATCTGGATCTACAATTAGCTTGAGTTTGCAATTTACTCCGCCTTACTCGATCATCAACAATAACACTGCTGCCGATTTTGTAACCGACCAACAACGTTACAAATGGATCGAATTCCACAAATGGAAATTTGATGCGCAGTGGTTTACTCCCTTAACCAAAAACAACAAGTTGGTGTTGATGACCAGAGCCAATTTTGGATTCCTTGGAAACTTTAGTGCAGCAAAGGGAACTTCACCATTTGAGCGCTTCCGTTTTGGTGGAACCGGACTCACTGGCTTAACTTGGGGAGCACAGTTCCTCGGTGCAGAGATTGTAGGTTTGCGTGGATATGAAGACGGCACGATTTCCAATCAAACCGGAAATTCAGATGCTGGCGATGCTCCAATTTACAACCGTTTAACGATGGAGTTGCGCTATCCAATTTCACTCAACCCTTCAGCCACAGTTTTCGGCTTGGCGTTCCTTGAAGGAGGCAATGCATGGAACAATTTCCGCGATTTTGATCCATTCAACTTGAAGCGTTCTGCTGGTGTGGGTGTTAGGGTGTTCTTACCGATGTTTGGCTTACTTGGACTTGATTATGGTTACCGATTCGACACACTCACAGGGTATCCAAACATGCAGAAAGGAATTTTCCATTTTATTATTGGTCAGAATTTCAATTAATTATAAATCAATTGGTCGTATGAAGGTCGAAACCCATTGTTTTGCATGATCTTTGAGTTCGGCCTGAAAAACATACGAAAATGATTACTTTTGCAGCCTCCGAAAAGCCGGTTATGAAAAAACTCCTCTTAGGTTTATTTGCAATCCTCGCCTTCACAGCGAGTGTATCGGCGCAGAAATTTGGGTTTGTAGATTCTCAGTATATCCTTGAGAATATTCCTGAATATAAATCTGCACAACAACAACTCGATCGTATTTCACTTCAGTGGCAAAAAGAAATTGAAGCGAAATTCGCCGAGATCGATAAGATGTACAAAGATTTCCAAGCGGAGTCGATTCTTTTGTCGGACGACATGAAGAAGAAGCGCGAAGATGAAATCATCGACAAAGAAAAAGCTGCAAAAGAACTTCAAAAGCAGCGGTTTGGAAAGGGTGGAGATTTGTTAAAACGCCGCCAAGAGTTGATCAAACCTATTCAAGATAAAGTTTACAATGCAATCAAGGATATTTCCACGACCAAAAATTATGTGGCAGTATTCGACAAGTCGAGCGATCTAACGATCCTCTACACCAATCCAAAATTCGACATTAGCGACGCCGTTTTAGAAGAAATGGGCTACACACCTGCCAAGAAAGCTGATGATGACGGTTCAGGAGGCGGCGGTTCCGGAACTGATGCACCTAAAAAATAATAACCATTGATATCACCCAAATGAACAAAATCCCTGTTTTTTTAACCCTTTTAGCTTCGTTACTGATTTTACCTGCTTTCGCACAGAAGGCTCCTAAAATCGGTCATATTAATTCAGCAGAATTGTTGAGCTTGATGCCAGAGCGCAAAGTAGCTGCAGCAAGAATGGATTCAATTACCAAAGAAGCAGAAAAGCATCTTCAAGAAATGATGGTAGAATACCGTTCGGAGCAAGAAAAATTCCAAGCTTCTGGCCCTGGTATGTCTGAATTGGTTCGCAAAGATGCAGAAGAGAAAATCAACGGTTTGGCTACTAGAATTCAAAGCTTCCAGCAACAAGCGCAAGAAAGTCTTCAAGCTGACGAATCGAAGCTTATAGAGCCAATCATTACAAAAGCGAAGAAAGCAATCGAACAAGTGGCAAAAGAAAATGGCTATAACTATGTACTCGATACATCGGTTGGAGCAGTTCTTTACTGGGAAGAAAGCGATAACCTTATTGCATTGGTAAAGAAGAAACTTCAATTACCATAGTTGTCGGTTAAATATTTTATTCAAGAAGCACCTCAGAAACGGGGTGCTTTTTTTATTCTTGCACTATGGCTTCAGCGAACAACGCAATCGGCATTTTCGACTCTGGTATTGGTGGCTTAACCGTTGCCGGAGCAATTCATCAATTGTTGCCTAACGAGAATCTGATTTACTTCGGCGATACGGCACATTTTCCCTATGGCGACAAATCGGCTGGCTTGGTGGAGTCGTATGGTGTTGGGATTGCTAAGTATTTGCTTGAGCGGGAGTGCAAGATGATCGTAATCGCTTGCAATACGGCTTCTGCGTATTCATTTAAAGCAGTTACTGCTTTGGTTGGTAAACAGGCTTTGGTGCTCAATGTAATCGATCCAGCGGCAGAAGCCATTGCCCGTGAATTTCCAGATAAACGAGTGGGCGTAATTGCCACGCGCGGCACCATTTCGTCGGGAATCTATCCCCGGAAAATCAAGAAAAAATCCCCGGGAACGGAAGTCACATCCTTGGCAACACCGCTTCTCGCACCCATGATCGAGGAAGGATTCTTCAACAACAAGATTTCCAAAACGATTATCCATTCTTATTTAAGCAAGAAGTCGCTTCAAGACATTGAAGCCATTATTCTTGGCTGCACTCATTATCCACTCATCCGAAAGGAAATTGAAGAGTACTACAAGGGCAAAGTGGCAGTGTTCGATTCTGCTGAAATGGTTGCTAAAGCCGTAAAACATCAGCTTGAATCAAACAATTTGCTCAGGCTAGATGAAAAGCCCACGCTAGAATTTTACGTGTCGGATTTAACAGATTCTTTTGATGGAAGTGCCAAGTACTTCTTTCCTGCTGGGATTGAATTGCAGAAACTCGACATCTGGAATCCATAAAAAAGCCGGCGATCATTGCTGACCGCCGGCTTCGTAACTTTCTTGAAGATCGTTTATTTTACTGGAACACCATCAGCATCCAATTCGATCACTTCGTAGCCTAAAGCTTTCACCTTATCGAAATTGGTGGCTTTATCGCCCACAACCACTACGATCATTTTCTCCAATGGAAGATGACGTTTTGCCAATCCGTTGATGTCGTTTACCGTTAGTGTATTGAGGATTTTCACTTGCTTCGCTGTGTAATCACGCTCCAAGTTGTACTCCAATAAACGCTGAAGGAATGATGCTTTTTGGAAAGGTGTTTCGTACTTCAAAGCATCGCGTTGACCCAAAGAAGATTTGGTGAACGCCAACTCAGCCTCTGTGGTTCCTGCGTCGCGGAAATTCTTGATTTCGCTGAAGAAGTCCATCAATGAACTGTCGGTTTTTTCGGCCTTTACACCTGCAGAAGCAGTAAATGGACCTTTGATTTTTGATCCGTTGTAACCCGCACGAGCGCCGTAGGTGTAGCCTTTTTTCTCACGAAGTGTGAGGTTGATGCGGCTGTTGAAGTTTCCACCCAATGCGTAGTTCATTACATTGCTTCGGAAGTATTCTCCATCAGCATCGAAAGGCATAGCTAAGTAACCAATTCGGATTTCCGATTGCGGCGCTTTTTCTTTGTTCACGAAGTAGATTTTGGTTGCAGAAACTTCAGGGAAGGAAACCGCACCCATTTCTTCGTAAGGTTGGTCTGCCCATGCTTTCAAGAAACCGATTTTACCTAGAATTTCTGGTTGCTTCACAGCACCTACAATTACCAATTTGGCTTTGCCTGGTTTGATGTAAGTATTGTAGAATGCTTTAAGGTCTTCTAAAGTAATAGCCTCAACAGTTTGTTTGGTTCCGTATTGAGGCAATCCGAAGATGTGGTTTCCATAAAGCAGTTTGCTGTAGACATTCTCGGCAATGGTTGTTGCGCGTGTTGCACTGTTTGCAATTGCTGCCAATTGTTGTGTTTTGTTGGTGTTGAATTCTTCTTCGTCGAACTTCGGTTTGAACAAGCGCTCTTCGAAAAGTTTCAAGGTTTGGTCGAGGTTTTTCTTCAATCCAGAAACGTTGAAATAGAAATATTCACGGTCTGATGAAACACTGATATTTGAACCAAGTTTCCCGAGTGCTTCGGTCATGGCTTCGGCAGAATAACCCATTGTGCTTTCATTCATCAAGCTTGAAAGAAGCGTTGACACACCAGCTTTTGCAGGATTTTCTGCTATCTGACCGGCAGGGAAACTCAACACGAAAGAGAACATCGGCAAATCGAAATCCTCGGTGCCGATAATCTTCATTCCGTTTGTGAAATTTTCTTTCCAAAATGCAGGAACGTTCACTACTGGATTTGCCCCAGCAGCTGGACGTTTGCTACGATCGAATGTGTCTTTCGCCTTGTCGTATTTAAGGTTTTTGTATTGATCGCTTTCGGCACCACCCAATTCGTATGATTTTTTCGGAGTGTAGTTATCTTCTTTAGGAATGAGATCCTTCTGGCCTTTTGGATACACGCTTGTTACAACACAGAATTTATTCTTGATGTAAGTGTTGTACACTCTGATTACGTCATCGGCAGTTACTTTTCTCACATCATCAAGGTCTTTCCCGATTCTGTTTGGGTTGCTGAAGAAAGTGTAGTAAGAAGCCAATTTAGAAGCCTTGCCCGATACGCTGCTCAATTCTTCGATCATACCTGCTTCGCGGGTGTTTTTGAATTTGATCAGATCGTCGGCATTTACTCCACGTGCTTCGAATTTTACGAATGCTTCACGGATCATTTTCTCCACATCGGCTAAGGTTTTCCCAGGGTAAGGAAGAACGTTTACCACGAAAGTCCCAGCCAATTCTGTTGCTGGATTGTAAGCTCTAGCTTGCACTGCCAGGTTGGTCTTCATCATATCCTGGTAAAGGATAGAGGTATTGTCGCCACCGATAATTTCTGCCAAAAGATCCAATGGAATTTCATCGGGATGCCCTGAAGAAACGCCCGGATAAGTCATCTGAATCATTGGGAAACGGATGTTGTCTTCGTACGAAACATAGCGGTCTTTGTCGAGCGTTACTGGCATTTTTGGTGCAGGCGTAACCTCAGGCCCTCTTGGGATGCTGCCAAAATATTTTTCAGCCAATTTCACTACTTGCTCAGGATCTACATCCCCGGCAACGGTTAAAACAGCGTTGTTTGGTCCGTACCAACGCAGGAAGAATCTTTTAAGGTCTTCTACACCAACGCGATCAAGATCAACAAGATAGCCAATGGTTGGCCAAGAATAAGGATGTCCTTCTGGGTAAAGCGCTTCAATAGTTTTTTCGTTTACCAATCCGTAAGGACGGTTATCGTAATTCTGCCCGCGCTCATTTTTTACTGTTGAGCGTTGAATTTCGAATTTTTGTTGTGTTACAGCATCCAACAAGAAGCCCATACGATCGGCTTCGAGCCACAAGGCAGTTTCGAGCTGGTTAGATGGAACGGTTTCGAAGTAGTTTGTACGGTCGAGGTTGGTTGTACCATTTAGCGTACCGCCCGATTCGGTTACGATACTGAAGTGTTCTTCGTCGGCAACATTGTCGGAGCCTTGAAACATCATGTGTTCGAAGAAGTGTGCAAATCCTGAACGACCTGGTTCTTCGCGGGCAGAACCAACGTGGTAAGTAACATCCACGTGAACGATTGGGTCTGATTTATCGCTGTGTATCAGCACGATCAAGCCATTTGGGAGTTGGTATTTCACGTAAGGGATGACAATTTCATCTCCTTTTTTCTCCACTTTTTCGACCAGTTTGTACTGAGCAAAAGCCGGAAATGCAAGCAGAGCCATGAATAGGCTCAAAATTTGGGAAATTCGATTCATGGATGATTTTGGTTTATCGCCCGCAAAGTAATGGATTTTAAGGTCAATGTGCAATTTAGGGGAGAGGTGTTCGGTGGTAGCCTGACTTCTTGCTAAATTGTTAAAATAGATGTACGTTTTTCGATCCTTTAAACACACCAATCTTGAACAACAGTTCTTATTAATAAAACCCAACAATGCGTTAGAAAAAGTGCTCCTCTAATACCATGAATTTTCATCCTCCCGAAATGAATACCAGGCCACACATCTACTACAGCCTTGTTTCGACCAACAGTAGCCATCGATCCTTTGTGGAGTTACCTCACTTAAGAAAGGGCACTTAGGTTGATTGTAAGAAAGTACAATATTACTCCAGAGGCAAACGAACTCTAAAGATTGTTCCTTCGGTGATTTCCGAATCGATCTCGATAGAGCCCTGCATAAGTTCAACTAACTTTTTAACGGTATTTAATCCGATACCCGTGCCTTTGATCCCAAAACGATCTATGGATTGAAGCGTTTGGAACATGATAAAAATCCTTTCCTTGCAATTATGTGGTATTCCGGGGCCGTTGTCTTGAATTTCAATAACTACATCCTCTAGGTTTTTGAAGATCCTCACATAAATGATTCCTTCTGGTTTGTCGTTGTATTTAATCGCATTGCTTAATAGATTTTGCAAAATCTGGTGGAGCAAAGTAGGATCGAGATGCGCTTGGTCAAGCTGAACATCGGAAATCACATGGATATCTTCAGGTGGAGAACAAAATCGAATGAGTTCTTCGATAAATGGAGCAAGAAGAATTTTCTCGGTTTGTAACGATTGTCCGCCCGAAATAGAGTGATTCAATATGCCCTGCACAAGATGATAAGCATGTTCGGCTTTCGATTTCAGATGCATTAAGCCAGTTTCTGCAACTTCATTCAGCTTGCCCTCAGATTCTTCAAAAATCAATTCACTGAGCGAAACCAAACTTCTCAAGGGCGCTTTGAGGTCGTGAGAAATTAGATGCGCAAACCTTTCTGTTTCTTGGTTTTTCTCCTGCAACTTTAATTTGAGCAGCTCCAATTCGTGCAACTTTTTTCTCAATTCAAGTTGCGCAATCACTTGATCTGCAAGAGCTCTCAGTGCCTTAAGTTGCACCTCCGACAGTTTTCGAGGCACAAGATCGATCACACAAAGTGTTCCGATTGCATGACCTTCGGAAGTAACCAAAGGCGCACCTACGTAGAAACGAACATGAGGATCGCCGGTAACCAAAGGGTTGTCAGCAAATCTATCGTCAAGTGATGAATCCTCAACTATAAATGGCGTTTCGGGATGATTGATAGCATGTGCGCAAAAGGCTTGCTCCCTCGGCGTTTCTTTAGCATCTAAGCCAAGATTCGATTTAAACCATTGCCGGTCTTTATCGATCAATGAGATTAATGAAATGGGTGTTTGACAAATGAAGGAAGCGATTTCGGTAATTGAATCGAATTCACGCTCAGGAAGCGTATCCAATATTTGGTAGGCATCTAATGCTTGTAATCTTTCCGATTCGTTTTGAGGAGTTTCCGGCGCTTTCATAACCAGTAATTGTTACGCGATTCACTTATGATGGTTGCTTTAATTTATTCACAATATATTACATAAATGTTCATTCAGAAAATGCAGTACAGCTCAGCTCAGATTATAAGCTCTGAACCGAAACTTTGCTAAGCCTTTTCGCTACTAACAAAGCTACCAATGTTAAAACACTATACACCACAAAAGGAATAAGCAAATGGTGAAATTCCTCAGGCAATAAAAAGGATATTCCAACCAACAGAACCGAGCGAAGAAATTCTGTTGTCCAGCCCCAAGTTCTTCTTTCTAAAAATGCTCCAATGCTTCCTATAGAAAGTAAGCACCACAAGATGAGTGGCCACAGCAGTGATGTTCCACTTTTAGGAATTTCGAACAACAGAAACGATGAAAATCCTAGCACTGCCGCAAACTGCGTGAGGGCATACCATTTTTCGGGCTTTGAAATTCTTACATCGAACTTCGTGAAGTTGTCTCTTTTTACCTCTTGCGGAAACTGCCTGCCTCCCATTTCTGCAGGTCGCCAGCCGGGTGCAGAAATGAACACATTGAATTTATCAGAAAGCTTGGAGGAATTTCTTGAAAGTTGAAACAGATCTTTCCAATAGTGGAAGTTCGCCTGAAAGGGATTCCAACTTTTTAGTGGCGTGGTGATGCCGTAAACAGGAGCAACCTGCTCGGCCCTGAAAGTTCCAAAAAGTCGATCCCAAATAATGAGTGTTCCTCCATGGTTCTTGTCGATGTATTCAGGATTGCTTCCATGGTGCACGCGGTGGTGAGAAGGCGTATTGAAGATCCATTCGAACCAACCCATATTTTTGATCAATTCGGTATGAATCCAGAATTGGTAAAGTGTATTGAAGGCGATCACAGCCACAGTGGTAATTGGATCAAAACCTATCCACGCGAGTGGCAAATAAAAAAAGTTGGAGAAAAATGCCTGAAACCACGATTGACGCAATGCCACGGTTAAATTGTATTCTTCGCTTTGGTGATGCACAATGTGTGTTGCCCAAATGGCATTGATTTCATGGCTCATCCGGTGAAACCAATAGTAAAAGAAATCGACACCGATAAAAAGTAATATCCCTTGCAATAAGCCCGGTTGGATGGTAGCTATGCGTAGATTTTCATAAATCCAGATATAGCCCGCAAATAGAAAGGTTTTGAAGAATGCGCCTGTAAGTTGCTGGCCTATACCACAAGAAATATTGGTAATGGCATCGCTCAATGAATACAATTTCAAGCCCTTTAGAAAAGACCACAGCAGTTCAATTCCAATCAACAGGAAAAATACGGGAACGGAGAGCGCAATGTAATCGACCTTCATGCTGCAATTTAAAAAAGCTTAATTGATTCTGGATGTCTGCAGTTTTTATTGTGTGATTAATTTATCGGCTGCCCTTTTGAAGAAATACAGGCCGATCAATGTAAGCACAACCGAAACACCACACAGAATTGCAGCGTTTTCGCTGGTGCCGAGTGCATCGGGACTGGTTTTAATAAATTCATGTTGCAGTAAATAATAACCAATTACTGCGATGCCATTGTTTGCCATGTGTGCAATGATGGAATACCAAAGGTTACCCGTAAATGCAAACAAATACCCCAAAAACACACCAATTAACAGCCTTGGAACAAATCCAAAAAACTGAAAATGAATAAAGCTAAATACAAATGCAGTGAGCCAAATGCCAAGATGTTGGTTTTTAACTATCCTAATAAAAACGGGTTGTAACACTCCGCGAAACAACATTTCCTCGCCAATTGCAGGGACTACCGCAATCAAGAAAAAAGTAAAAACCAATTGGGTTGGGCCGTTCATTTCCAAGAATACTTCTATCATGGCAGTTGCAGCATCTTCTTTGGCGCGCAACGATTTGTAAAGCCCCGCCAGATCGCCATCCAAAACGATGCTGTTGTTCCAAGCGCCAACTGCATTGATCCAGGGCAATTGCACCCACATCAGCAAAATGGCTGAAAGGCACAAAACCAGCACAGGCAATCGGTTCATCTTCAAAAAACGAAATGGCCGAATTCCACTTAGTATAGAGAATACAATTGGCGGGGCGACAAACAATCCAACCGAAGTAAACAGCTGAGTGAACTTCAAAAATTCGACACCCGCAGCTCCGTGGCTGTTATAATGCTCGATGGCATTGATGGGCAAATTCCAAATCATTAAACCAAGCGCTGCGCTGATAAACATGAACACTGCGCCACAGATGATGCAGATGAAAAGCATCGCAGTGAGCTGCATACTGGCAGAGGCATTTTGCAGAAAAGGAATAAGAGCAGGCCGTTCGTTGAATTGCATTTAGCAAAGATGGGAAATCTCTTGCAAGCACAAATTCGATGCATGGTTGATTAATGACTATCTTTGCGGGCTTTTAAAAACGATGGCGAAAATAGGCTCGATAGATCTTGGTGAATTCCCGCTTTTGCTTGCTCCGATGGAAGATGTGAGTGACCCTCCATTTCGTTTGGTGTGCAAAGAGTACGGCGCAGATATGATGTACACCGAATTCATTTCCTCCGAAGGATTGATTCGGGATGCAGTTAAAAGCAAGCAGAAGCTCGACATTTTCGAGTACGAACGCCCAATTGGCATCCAATTGTTTGGAAGCGATATTGAATCGATGCGTGAAGCTGCAGAAATTGCGGCGCAAGCCAATCCGGATTTGATCGACATTAACTACGGCTGTCCGGTGAAAAATGTAGCCTGCAAAGGCGCTGGAGCTGCTTTGTTGCAAGATATTCCTAAGATGGTGAAAATGACTGAAGCCATCGTGAAGTGCACCAATCTGCCAGTTACCGTTAAAACCCGTTTGGGTTGGGACGACAATACCAAAAACATCAAAGAAGTGGCTGAAAGGCTCCAAGATATTGGCATTCAGGCATTAACAATACACGGAAGAACCCGTGCACAACTGTACAAAGGTCCGGCCGATTGGACCCTCATTGGGGAAGTAAAAAACAACTCACGTATTCAAATTCCGATCTTCGGAAACGGTGATGTGGATTCTCCAGAAAAAGCCCTCGAGATGAAAGCCCTTTACGGTGTGGATGGAGTGATGATCGGAAGGGCGAGCATTGGCTATCCTTGGATTTTTAATGAGATCAAGCATTTCATGAGAACGGGGCAGCACCTTGATGCGCCTACCATCGACGACCGTGTGCGTGTTTGCAAAACCCATCTCAATGCGTCGATCCAATGGAAAGGCCCAGTGTTGGGCATCATCGAAATGCGTCGCCATTACACCAATTACTTCAAAGGCATTCCGCACTTTAAAGACTATCGGATGAAATTAGTTACGCTAAACAGCTACGATGAAATTCTGGCTGTATTGGACGACATCCGTGAGCAATTTTCCAATTTACCTTTAATCAATTCCTGATATGCTTGAGCAACCTTCAAAGAAAACAGAACTTGGAACTCTCGGGGAATTCGGGTTGATTAAACATCTCACCGAAGGATTTGCTCCTGTTCACCCTTCAACAATTGTTGGAGTGGGTGATGATGCTGCAGTTATCCGGCCTGCCGAAAACCACGATATTTTGGTGAGCACCGATATGCTGCTTGAAGGTGTTCATTTCGATCTTGCTTACGTGCCCTTGAAACACTTGGGTTACAAAGCCGCTATTGTAAACTTCTCCGACATCTATGCGATGAATGGAAAGCCACAACAGCTCACGGTTGGCTTGGCTTGTTCGAACCGTTTCCCAGTGGAAGCGCTCGAACAAATTTATGAAGGCATTGCGATGGCCTGCAAGGCATACGATGTAGATTTGGTGGGAGGCGATACGGCTTCTTCCCGAACGGGACTGGTTTTAAGCTTAACCATTTTGGGTACTGTTGAGAAAGACAAAGCGGTGAAACGCAGTGGTGCACAGGTTGGCGATTTGCTCGTGGTTTCAGGCGATTTGGGTGGAGCTTACGTTGGACTTCAGCTGCTCGAAAGAGAAAAATCGGTGTTTTTGGAGCATCCGGGCGCTCAACCTGATTTGGAAGGCAACGACTACATCTTGGAAAGACAATTGAAGCCAGAAGCCCGTCAAGACATTATCGAATACCTTGCAGAATCGGGCATTCAACCAACCTCGATGATTGATGTTTCTGATGGTTTGAGCTCAGAAATTCTGCATCTATGTGGCAATAGCCAAGTGGGCTGCACACTTTACGAGGAGAAAATCCCGATCGATCCTACTACCTACAACATGGCGCGTGAATTTGGGCTCGACCCAACTGTTTGTGCGTTAAGCGGTGGCGAGGATTATGAATTGCTCTTCACAATGAAGCAAGACGATTACGAAAAGCTGAAGAACAGCGCGCTGCTCACGGTAATTGGTCATATGACCGATGCTTCGCAGGGCGCCGTGATGATCGATAAAAGTGGTGGTCAACACGAGATTAAAGCACAAGGTTGGTCGGCTTTTGAAGCTGAATAATTGTTTCATCTTGTTTTAAGCTACATTCGCAACACCCTACCAAATCTGCTTGTTAATGAAAATTACATACTTCGGTCATTCGTGCTTCGAAATTGCAGGAATAGATACTCGCGTTTTGTTCGACCCTTTCATTCGGTCAAATCCAGCGGCTGCACATATTGATGTTTCGTCATTGAAGCCTACGCACATTGTGCTTTCACATGGCCACGGAGATCACGTAGCCGATGCTGCTGAAATTGCAAACCAAAGTGGAGCGATGCTCATTGCAAACTATGAGGTGGCTACGTGGTTTGGAAATCAAGGCGTGAAGAACACTTTGGGCATGAATACAGGTGGAAAATTTACAGCTGGGAATTTGTCGGTTAGCTTAACCACAGCGCTACATTCGAGCAGCATGCCCGACGGAAGTTATGGTGGAAGTCCTAATGGGATCATCATTACCATAGATGCTCAAACAGCTTATTTTGCTGGTGATACAGATGTATTTAGCGACATGAAGTTGATCTCAGATTCTTACAAACCAGCATTTGCATTTCTTCCAGTTGGCGATTTGTTCACCATGGGAATTGACCGCGCAGCAATGGCGGCAGAAATAATGGGGATGAAAAAAGTGATAGGTATGCATTTCGATACTTTTCCACCTATTGCGATAGATCACGCAGCTGCAAAAGAACACTTTGCCAACAAAGGCATCGAATTGATCTTGATGAAAATCGGCGAAACAATCGAGCTTTAACTCTATTTCAACTTAAAGAATCTTCTGGAGAGCGAAAGTCTGAACGGCTTTTAAGCTCTCCTTTTTTTGTTCGATAAATGCCAAATGGGCACATTCATCGAGTACAACAAATTGGGCCTTAGGATTCAATGCGGCCATCTCTTTCGATTTTTCGAGTGTGATGAGCATGTCGTCGTGCCCAGCAAGAATCATAACTGGGAAGGTGGCATTCTTTAAGATTTCGGAACGATCTGTTCTGTCTCTCATTCCTGCCAATGCAGCATGAATGCCTTCTTTCGGTTGTTTAGAAGCAATTTTCACCATCTTGAAAATCTTCTTGCTCGCTTTTACACCCGAACGTTCGAAAAACAGATTGGGGATAACCGATGTGATATACTTCATTTTATGCGCATCGGCAGCTTTGATGGCTCGGTCGCGGTCGATCTTCTTCTCCTTGGTATCGGCAAAACAAATAGAATTAAACATGACCAATGCTGAAACTGCTTCTGGATAACGCTCTGCAAAAGCAAGAGAAACATATCCTCCCATAGAGTGCCCAACCAACATGGCTTTTGGAATACTTTCAGCCTCTAACACCGTTTTCACAGCTTCAGCCATCATTTCCATAGAATGGTTATCGCCCTGAACCGACGATTTACCATGGCCTGGAAGATTGATTCGAAATACCTTGAATTTAGAACTCAGTTTTTCGGAAAAGGATCTCCAAATCCTCGAACTTTCCATAAATCCGTGTAAAAAAACAATCGCAGGGCCGTGTCCTTCAGACTTGTAACTGATAATTCCTTTTTTGAATGCGATTTCCTTAGTCCCAACCATGTCGCAAATTTACGTTTCCGATGCACTTAACAGTTGCAACGAAAAAATTTAATATATCAAATTAATTAATGTCTGATTGGGTTGCGCATTTGCTGCGAGTTTGCGTCCTTTGCGCTCGGAAAATCTGAATGACCTAAGGTTCTTCCAGCTTGTAAAACAACAATATACGCAATGAATAAAATTCAAGTAGCTAATCCGGTAGTGGAACTGGATGGAGATGAAATGACCAGAATCATCTGGAAATTTATCAAAGACAAATTGATCCTTCCTTACCTGGATCTCGACATCAAATATTATGATCTAGGTATGGAATACCGCGATCAAACCAACGATCAAGTTACCATCGATGCTGCTGAAGCAATCAGGAAGTACAATGTTGGGATCAAGTGCGCAACCATCACTCCCGATGAGGCTCGAGTGAAGGAATTTAACCTTAAGCAAATGTGGAAAAGTCCGAATGGTACCATCAGAAACATCCTCGATGGAACTGTTTTTCGCGAACCAATCGTTTGCAGCAATGTGCCGCGCTTGGTGCCTAATTGGACTGCTCCAATCTGCATAGGTCGTCACGCTTTTGGTGATCAATACCGCGCTACCGATTTCTTAACCAAAGGAAGAGGTAAACTCACGATCAAATTCGAAAGTGAAGAAGGACAAGTTTACGAACATGAGGTTTACAACTTCAAAGGTGATGGTGTAGCATTGGCAATGTACAATACCGATGAGTCGATCAGAGGATTTGCACGCGCCTGCTTGAACCAAGCCATCAGCAAAAAATGGCCATTGTACTTGAGCACCAAGAATACCATCTTGAAAAAATACGATGGCCGTTTCAAGGATATCTTCGAAGAAATCTATCAAAACGAATTCAAATCAACCATGGATGAGCTCGGTATCACTTACGAGCACCGTTTGATCGACGACATGGTTGCGTCTGCATTGAAATGGAACGGAAACTTCGTGTGGGCTTGTAAAAACTACGATGGTGACGTACAAAGCGACACTGTTGCACAAGGTTTCGGATCTTTAGGTTTGATGACATCTGTTCTTGTTACTCCAGATGGAAAAACAATGGAAGCTGAAGCAGCACACGGAACGGTTACTCGTCACTACCGTGCACACCAACAAGGCAAGAAAACTTCAACCAATCCAATTGCATCTATTTTCGCTTGGACGCGTGGTTTGGAGCATCGTGGTCGTTTGGATGGAAATCAAGACTTGATCAGCTTCTGCCAAACACTTGAAAAAGTTTGTGTTGACGTTGTTGAAAGTGGAAAAATGACCAAAGATTTGGCTGTTTGCATCTACGGCGACAAAGTACAAGAAGGACAATACCTTTACACTGAAGATTTCCTTGAGGCAATCAACCAAGAATTGAAGAACCGTTTAGGCGCTTAATTCCTGAATATATTGATAATGAAAGGCTCCGGAAACGGGGCCTTTTTTATGCTCAAGTTTTAAGGAATCAGATTTTCATGTCCTTCACATTGAGTTGAAGGCTAACTTTTCCGTTCCAATGGTTTTCTTCGATGGCGTAACAGATATCAGCTGGAATGCCTTGTGAAACAGCGTGTTCGAATTGCCCAAGATTGAATCCAATTGCATCGAATGCTGGCTGACCATTTTTACCAAGCCGCATTTTTAGGTGATTGGTTCCTACGATTCGGCAGCGTCCATCATCGAGCATTCCACGCGAAACAAATACAGGCGCCATGTTACCTGGACCAAAGGGTGCGAATTGCTTCAAAACGCGGTAAAATTTCCCATTGATTTCTTCCGGCTCCAATTCGAGGTCAACTTCCACCACTGGTATTTTCTGTTCTTCGGTGATGGTTGAGGCTACAACTTTTTCAAACCTAACCCTGAATTCCTCTAGGTTTTCGGGCTTCAAGGTTAATCCAGCTGCATATTTATGTCCGCCGTATTGTTCGAGCAAATCGGCACATTCGCCAATGGCTTCATGGATGTCGTAATCTCTTACAGATCTAGCACTTCCAGTGATTTTACCATTCGACTCGGTGAGCACAATTGTAGGTCGGTAGTATTTTTCTAAAACCCGAGAAGCCACAATACCAACAACGCCTTTGTGCCAATGTGGTTGAAACAAAACGTTGGAACAGGCTGTGGAAGACTCTTCGTTAGATTCTAGAATGGCAAGCGCTTCGGCAGTCATCTGTTGATCGAGACTTTTCCGGGTGGTGTTGTGTTGATGAATCATGAAAACTGCTTCATCGGCATCTTGTCGATTTTCGGTGAGCAATAAATTCACCGCTTTCTTGCCATGGTCGATTCTTCCAGCGGCATTGATACGTGGAGCCGCGGTGAACACAATATCGGTGATAGTAACTTCCTTTGTTTCGGAATTTTGACCAGAATCGCCAGCAATTTCCTTCGATGGGCGCAACAAGGCTTTCAAACCCGGGCGAGGCTGCCGGTTGATTTTCTCCATGCCGTAGTATGCGAGAATTCTATTTTCCCCCGTTACGGGGACAATATCGGCAGCAATAGATGTAACTACCAGATCGAGCAGGTCGAAAACAGCAACATCGGGCTGAAGTTTCGAATTTAGTGCCTGAACCAGCTTGAAACCGATGCCACAACCCGACAATTCTTTGTAAGGATAAGGGCAATCGGATCGCTTAGGATCGAGCACTGCTGAGGCATGTGGTAAGAGAGTGCCAGGAAGGTGGTGATCGCAGATGATGAAATCGATTTCCTTTTGAAGCGCGTATTCAACTTTGTCTACTGACCGAATTCCACAATCGAGTGCAATGATTAAAGTACACTTGGCTTCGGCAGCCACATCAATGCCTTGAAAGGAGATTCCGTATCCTTCACTGTATCGATCTGGAATGTAATAGCAGATGCGTTCTTCGGTGAAAAAAGGCTTTAAGTAAGCGAATAGGAGTGATACGGCCGTTGTGCCATCCACGTCGTAGTCGCCATAAATCATGATATTCTCGTTGCTTTCGAGGGCTTGCAGGATTCGATCAACAGCAAGATCCATGTCTTTCATCAAGAAAGGATCGTGTAAATCGTTGAGATCGGGACGAAAAAAACTGCGCGCTTCGTCGAAAGTGTTTACACCGCGTTGCACGAGCATGGTGGCGATGCGCAGGTCGACATTGAGATCATTGCTCAGTTGGTTCACAAGCTCCGAATTGGGCGTTGCGATCAATTTCCACTTTGTTTCTTGGCTGCTGAGCACTGGCATAAGCGTTTGTTTAGGCGAAATACGAAATTACGGTGCTTTGTTACTAGCCAGAAAGCATGTTTTCGGAAGTTTTCAACCCAGCGGTTAATAAGTCATCAAACGATGATTCTTGCTAGATTTTGTATGAACAAATGCGCAGAAAATCGGTTATTTACCCTATGAAATCTTCGGCAATAGTTATTGGTGCAGGAATCGGTGGAATTGCCACTTCGATTCGATTGGCATGCAAGGGCTATGAAGTTTCGGTGTATGACAGGAACGCCTACACAGGCGGGAAGCTCACAGAAATTCGTGAGGGAAATTACCGTTTTGATGCAGGTCCGTCGTTGTTCACCTTGCCCGACCAAGTAGACGAACTTTTCAGGCTTGCCGGTGAAAATCCGCGGGATCATTTTAACTACGAAAGGTTGAGTGATACTTGTCATTATTTTTGGGACGACGGCACCTTTCTTCCAGCGTCTGGCGATCCGGATAAATTTGCTCAACAGGTAGAAGATATTTTGGGCGTTCCTGCCTCAAGGGTATCGGGTTATTTGAAAAAAGGTGCATTTATTTACAACGCAACAGCGCCCGTTTTTTTAGATCAATCGCTGCATAAATGGCAGAATTTCATCAATTGGAAAACCTTGCGTGGTGTGGTTTCTATGCCGTGGCTAGGCATTTTTAGCAAGCTCCACAGCGACAATGTGAAGCAAACTGGAGATCCGAAATTAACGCAATTGTTTGATCGTTATGCCACCTACAACGGTTCCGATCCTTATCGTTCGCCTGGTGTTTTGCAGAGTATTCCACATCTAGAATTCAATACTGGTGCATGGTATCCGATAGGAGGAATGCATGAAATCTCCCAATCGTTAACCGCTTTGGCGAAACGGATTGGCGTGAAATTTAATTTGTCGCAAGCAGTTGACAGAATTGTAGTAGAAAACAAAGTAGCAGTAGGTGTTGAGGTAGATGGGAAAGTCGTTCGAGCCCATCAGATAGTTTGTAATGCAGATGTATTTCCAGCGTATAGGAACCTGTTAAAAGACCAGAAAGCCCCAGAGAAAACGCTGCAACAAGAACGTTCGAGTTCGGCATTGATTTTTTATTGGGGAATCAAAAAGCAATTTGCGGAATTAGACATGCACAACATCTTCTTCAGCAACGATTACAAGGAAGAGTTTAGGTTGTTGTTTGAAGGAAAAACTGTGTCGGAAGACCCAACTGTGTATGTGAATTTAACTACAAAATATCAGCCCAACGATGCACCTGCAGGCTGTTCGAATTGGTTTGTAATGATCAATGTGCCCGGAAATACGGGTCAAGATTGGGATACACTTATCCGACGAAGTCGCGAAAATATCCTGAAAAAGTTGAGTAAAAACCTGAAAACCTCCATTGAAGACCTTATTGAATGTGAGCAGATTTTAGATCCACGAAGGATCGAGAGCCGCACAGGGTCTTATCAAGGTTCGTTGTATGGCAGCAGCTCCAATTCGCGGGATGCGGCATTTTTAAGACATCCGAATTTTAGTCAGAAGATTAAGCATTTGTGGTTTTGTGGAGGCAGTGTACACCCTGGCGGCGGAATTCCATTGTGTTTGAAATCGGCAAAAATCATCGACCAAATGCTTCCAAACGCATGAAAAAATCAAGGATATTTCTAGGCAATATGCCGGTGATCATTCTGGCAATTTTCCATTTGGTGGGCATATTGGGATTGCTTTCTCCATTTGCAGAGAATTTCAAATGGTTAACTCCATTCCATTTGATGCTTTGTTTTGTGCTGTTGGTAGGAAGTCAGAAAAAATACGATGCATCCTTTGCTGCATTTTTAATGCTTTCTTATTTGGTGGGTTTTTCGGGAGAATGGATCGGTGTGCACAAAGGCTGGCTTTTTGGCGACTACCACTATGGGAAAGTGCTGGGGCCTGGCTTGGATGAAATACCATTTATGATCGGAATTAATTGGTATTTGTTAAGTTATTCGGCGGGGCAAATTGTGGCCAAATTGAAGTTCCGACCTTGGTTAACGGCTGTTTTGGGTGCTTTGTTGATGACAGGATTGGATTTTTTAATTGAGCCTGTTGCCATACACTTAGAGTATTGGGTGTGGGAAACACCTGAAATTCCTTGGACGAATTACCTCGGATGGTTTGTGGTATCTTTGCCCCTGCAATGGGCTTCGGTTTATTGGAACCGTGAAAACAATCCTGTTGGATCTTGGTTATTTGTTCTTCAATTGCTGTTTTTTATTGCTTTGAATTTTTTGAATTGATATGTACTGGTTCATCAATACAATGATCGTTGTTGCTACATTCGTAGGAATGGAATTTACGGCTTGGGCGACCCATAAATATGTAATGCACGGATTTTTATGGGCGCTTCACCGCGATCACCACGAGCCGCATGACCATATTTTCGAACGAAACGATGCCTTTTTCTTGATTTTTGCGATCCCAAGTTGGTTGCTCATCATGTTTGGAATGATGGCTGGAAATGACTTTCGTTTGTACATTGGAATTGGCATTGCCGTTTATGGTTTTGCTTATTTCTTGGTGCATGAAGTGTTTATTCACCAGCGGTTGCCATACTTTAAACGTAGCGATAGTTGGTATTTGCGAGCGATTCGAAAAGCACACAAAGTGCATCACAAGAACCAAGGAAAACAAGATGGCGAATCGTTCGGCATGTTGGTAGTGGCCGCGAAGTACTTTAGAGAGCAACTCAATGCTGCCCGATAAATACACTTATCTGGCCTTAATGTTAGGCAGTTTAGCTTATCCACTGCTCCAAAGTTTCGAAAAGCGGATATTCATGTGGAAGAGGATGCGTGAAATTGCACCTGCCATCTTGATTACCGCGCTGTTTTTTACCATTTGGGACGTTTACTTTACCGTAGAACGTGTTTGGTGGTTTAGCGATACACATACCCTTCCTTATCGGTTCATTTATATGCCATTAGAGGAGTGGTCGTTCTTCTTTATCATTCCTTATTGTTGCTTTTTTGTGTATTTCGTGGTGAATT
The DNA here is from genome assembly GCA_945883545.1 of Chitinophaga pinensis. Lineage (GTDB taxonomy): Bacteria > Bacteroidota > Bacteroidia > M30B66 > M30B66 > CAMCXT01. The sequence goes on from CAMCXT010000018.1 coordinate 35,366, forward strand.
ATTTCATTCCTTCTGATCCACTCAAAAAGCACCAACATCAAATAGCAAGAATATTGGGTTGTTTGTTGTTGATTGTGGGCATTGTTTTCTTTGATAGAATCTATACTTCGGTTGCTACATTGGGCTCTGGCGCTTTGTTGTTGTTTTTGAGCTATCGGATGAAAGTGGATTATTTGGGGAAGTTTTTTCTGGGATTTTTATTTTCCACTATACCATTCATTCTGGTAAACGGGCAGCTCACTGAAATTCCGGTTGTGATGTACGATAATGCTGAGAATACTGGAATCAGAATTACGATTGAAGGCATAGCCAATATTCCTGTTGAGGATCTTGCTTACAATCTACTGATGCTGCTGATGAACGTGAGCATTTATGAATTTCTAACTGCGCGAAAAGCTCGTTTGGCAGGTTAATCGGGATTTTTTTATACTTTTGAAAAGATCATTTTCTAATTATGAAATTCAAATTTCCATTTTCCCTGCTGCTTCTTGCTATTGCCGTTGTTTCTTGTAAAAGACTAGATCAATTGGTTAGTTTTAATTTAGACACAAAAGACCAAGTTGTTTGGGAAAAAGCGCCAGATTCATTGCTAACAGATACGATCTTAAACAACGAATTGGTATTTTTTGTCTCGGAAGATTTTTCATTCAACGACAACGAGAAATTTGAGCAAAACAACGCTACATCCACTACTGTTGAAGATGTTGAAGCGCTTAGCCTTACCATTCAGATTGATTCTGGAGCGACCAATTTTTCATTTATGAAAGACATGGCGTTGTATATTTCTTCTCCAAGCAATCTATTTAAAGACACCGAATTGATCGGCCTTGAGAATCCAGATCCAACGGAGAATTTTATTACAATGGAACTAATGCCAACAAACGAAGATTTTTTGAATTTCATCCAGAAAGACAAATACCGTTTTAGGACAGAATTCACATTGGTGAGTCCAATGCCAGACACCGTTTACTTATCTTACAAGATGGGCTTCAGATTAAAAGCGACACCACAAGAATGATCTCAAATTCTGCTGAGAAGGCAGAAACTATTTTGATTTCAGTAATCGTTCCTGCCTTCAATTACGGTCATCTTATTTCCGAAACACTCAATTCTTTGCTGCAACAAACATGGAAGCATTGGGAATGTATTGTAGTGGATGATGGATCTAAAGACAACACAGAAGCCATCGTGAAAAGCTTCTGCGATAAAGATTCTCGGTTCATTTACCATTATCAGCAAAATGCCGGCTTATCGGCAGCCAGAAACACTGGAATTTCAATTGCGAAGGGCCAATTCATTCAGTTGCTCGATGCGGATGATATGTTGGAAAAGAGAAAATTTGAAATTCAAATCAGCATCTTCAATTCGCATCCAAAAGCAGACATAGTTTACAGCGAGGTTCGATATTTCAGAACCTCAGTTCCGAATGAAAGGCGCCATACAATGGACGATTCCGACATTCCGTGGATGACCCAATTATCGTCGGATAAGCACGAAGAATTGTCTTGTAAATTGATGGAGATGAATTTGATGGCGGTGAATTGTCCATTAATTCGAGCTTCTTTATTTAATGAAATTGGTTCTTTCGACACAAATTTGAAATCTGTTGAAGATTGGGAATACTGGTGCAGGTGCGCTATTGCGGGCAAGTATTTTCAATTCGATCCATCACCAAAATCCTTTGCTTTGGTACGATTGCACGATGGAAGCATGAGCACCAATTTGATCAAAATGACCCAAGCCTCCCTGCTTGCCAGGAGCAACGTGAAAAATCTAATTGATCGTTTGCCTGAAAGTAACTTTAAAAAGAAAGTTTCCGACAGCGAAAGAAAAGTGACCAATTATTTGAAGAAACTGCTTTACCAGCGCTACAAGGATGCGGGAATGCACGGTTTTGCTTTGAAACAATTGTGGAAAGCCTATCCTATTTCCAAAGAATATAAGTTCCTATTGAAGGAAACGATTGAATTGATTAGAAAAAAATGATGTTGATGCAGCGTTTTTTTAAGAACGAATATCTAAGCAAGAGAATCACTGTTAATTGAGGGAAATTCTTATTTTTGCTACCCTTAATTTGTCAGCAATACTGCAAAGTAATAATCCAATCAACCATCAACTGATGCTCAAACTCAGTAAAATTTTAAGTCTTGTTTTCGCATTTGCCTTACCAGCAATGCTAACAGCACAAGCGCCAGCACAGGAAACTGTTCCAATTAGTGCCGATGTTTACAATGGCCTCAAAGCGCAAGGTTTACTTAATCCAAATGCCAAGTATTTAATTAGTGGCCCGATTTCTTCAGGAACTATTACGCCAGCAAACCATGTAAACCATTCAAGCAGAGCGCAACTTTCTGCACCTCCTTGCGGGTACATTCCAACTACAGATTTCTTAGACCCTTGGGGAGGTGATGTCTATTTTGACGATAGTCCACCTGCAGGGCCTTTCGAAGTTGAAATTCCTTTCGATTTTTGTTTTTATGGAACCACCTACAACAGTTTCTTCATTAATAATAACGGGAACATTACATTTGATCAGGATTTTGTAACGTTCACAGCTGCAGCATTTCCAGCAGCCGGAATACCTCCAATGATCGCACCTTTCTGGGGAGACGTTGATACAGGCGATGATTTTACTCCACTTGGTCAAGTTCGTTACGATGTTTATCCTGAATATGCAGTTGTTTCATGGGATACAGTTGGTGTGTTCAACCAGAACGGAGCATTACGAAATACCTTTCAATTGCTTATTTCTAATGGTACTAGCAATGTTTTGCCTCCAGGTACAAACATCGCATTTATTTATGCTGATATGCAATGGACAACCGGTACGGCATCAGGCGGAGCTGGTGGATTCGGCGGCACTCCAGCAACAGTTGGTGTGAACCGCGGTGATGGAATCGATTACATCCAATTGGGTCGATTTGATGCTCCAGGAACAAACTATGATGGTCCATTTGGAAACGTCGATCAAGTAAGCTTCCTCGACAATACAGTTTTCTTTTTTAACACTTGTTTGCAACCAGGTGCACAGAACAATATTGCACCTCTTGCTATCGGCGCTCCATTGTGTGATACAATCGTGGTTTGTTCTGGTGGTACTTTTGATGTCGATTTCGATTTCATTCCAGTAGAGCCAGGCCAAACAGTTGATGCACAACTTATCACCGACGCAGTTCCAGGTTTCGCATTGGGATCAATTACTCCAGGAACAACCTGCTCCGTATTAGGAACATTCACTGGCGGCCCAGGAAACTTAGGCTACAACACAGTTACTTTCACCGCAACAGATAACGGTACACCTGCTGCTGAATACACCATTAACTTGGTTTTCAATGTGATTGAAAATGGATTTATTCCTGAAATTATTGGAGTTCCGTTCATTTGTAGCGGCGATGCGGCTTTGCTTTCAGTAGGTGGCGGAACTTATGACGAATATGCTTGGTCGCCTAACAACGAAAGCACATCAACAATTAACGTTACTCAAGAAGGTTCTTATTCGGTTACAGTTATTTTAGACGGCTGTGTGGGTACTTCTGATCCATATGATGTTGCATCTGCATTTTCACCTGAACCTGTTGTAATCGGTGAAGATACCGTTTGTAATACACAAGTAACTCAACTATACACTGCTGACGTGTATTCAACTTACCTTTGGTCTACACCATCTAACCTTGATACAGTTTCGGTAAGTGGTGGATCTTACACTGTTACAGTTACAGATACAAATGGTTGCTCAGGAACATCTGCGCCATTCGTTGTAACTTCTATCAGTTCCATTACACCGGTTATTGTAGGCGACAACCACACTTGCTTTAATGAAACTGCTCAGCTTTCTACAACAACTGAGTTTGTTTCTTACGAATGGTCGAACAACACCTTCGGAAGCTTAGCGCTTGTAACAGCAGGTGCCTACACTGTAACTGTTGAGGATGAAAATGGATGTGTCGGAACATCTCAACCATTTTTAGTTGGCAATTCAACACCAACACCATTTATTGATGGTTATGAGAGATTCTGTAAGTACGATACCATCGAACTTTTCGTGAACGACACTTTCACCACATACCGCTGGTTGTACTTGAATGATACCACTAGCACTACCGATACGCTTTCTTGGACAGGCGGAACGCCAGACAACGACGATGTTGTTGTTATCGTAACAGATGCATTTGGTTGTGTTGGTATTGATACACTCAATGCTCCTTATACAGAGCTTCCAACTGCAGGCCTCGCTTATGTGCCAAATACCGCTGCAGTATTGTTAAATACTCCGATCAACTTTACCAACACATCCACACCGGGAGGTGGCGATACATTAGCCACTTGGTTCTGGGTATTCAATAATCCACCTGCTGATGAGGATACAGTTTACATCCCATCTCCAACAGAATCTTTCCCTGATACAGGACAAGTGGATGTTACAATTATTGTAACAACTGAATTGGGTTGTAAAGACACACTAACAATTCCAATTGAAATCATCGACAAGCCTTATGTGCCTAACGTTTTCAGCCCGAATGGTGATGGCAAAAACGACTTTTTCGTAATTCCTTTCATCGATGGCTACCCAGAAAATACAGTTGTTGTTTACAGCCGCTGGGGTAAAGTTGTTCATGAAGCAACGAATTACAAAAGCAATTGGAATGGCGACAATGTGATAAGTGGAACATATTTCTATGTGGTTTCTGCACCAACATTATCGGAACCGCTGAAAGGTACGGTCACCATCATCAAAGAATAATATCAAACATTTAACACCCTAAAAAGGGACTCATCTTATTGAGTCCCTTTTTTTTTAAACAATTATGGGGGTTAACGTGTATTTTTGACACTCAAATTTTTACTGTGAAAGTTACCGAACATCTCGACAACGCGAAAGGCAAAACACTTTTCTCCTTTGAAGTACTTCCATCTATAAAAGGAAGAGATATTCAAGATTTGTATAATGGCGTCGAGCCACTGATGGAGTTTGATCCAAGTTTTATCAATGTAACATACCACCGCGAAGAATTCATTTACAAGAAGCTTAGCAACGGTTTACACGAAAAAATTGCTGCACGCAAACGCCCCGGAACAGTGAGTATTTGTGCAGCAATCAAGAATAAATTTAAAGTAGATACTGTACCACATCTTATTTGTGGTGGTTTTACACGCGACGAAACAGAACTTGCATTGATCGATATGCAGTACTTGGGCATGAACAATATTCTTGCACTTCGCGGAGATCCAGTGAAAGGCGAATCTACTTTTGTTCCAGAAAAAGATGGTCATGCTTATGCTTCAACTTTGGTGCAACAAGTTTCTATGATGAACCAAGGGCGTTACATTGATGATGAAATCGTGGAAGGAATTCCAACAGATTTTTGCATTGGTGTGGCTGGTTATCCTGAAAAGCATTTCGAAGCCCAAAATATGAAAACCGACTTGCGTTACTTGAAAGAAAAAGTGGATGCAGGTGCGCATTATATTGTTACTCAACTGTTTTTCGACAACCAGAAATTCTTCAATTTCGTTGAAGAGTGCCGAAGCATTGGCATCAATGTTCCTATTATTCCAGGTATCAAGCCTATTACCACATTAAAACACATCGCCTTCTTGCCTAAAACATTTCATATCGACATGCCTGAAGCGCTTGCGGATGAATTAGAAAAATGCAAAAACAATCAGCAGGTTACTGAAGTTGGTATCGAGTGGGGAATTCAACAAACAAAAGAGCTCATCGCCTACGGCGTTCCTTGTATCCATTACTATACAATGGGAAAATCGGAGGCCGTGAAAAAAATCGTAAAAACCGCCTATTAATAGGAAATCCGAACTAAGGCAGTGCCCTCTCTACCATCACCGATCATATACAAAAATCGGATGTTGGAGATTGCTCCACATTCTATTTGAACAGGCACTTCGTTCTCGAAAGATTTAACAGGAACACCTGCAAAATTCGAAACTAGCTTACTGTTTTCGGGGAAGTTGAATTTGGCATCTCCTTTTTCTTTCATATTCAAATTGTACAAAACGCCTGATGCGCTATTCGATTCCTGCAATTGGCAGGATAAATACACCCGATCGTTTTCAATCAGATGTTGCTTTTTCTCTATTAGGTGCGATTTTGTAATTAACCCTCTGCTCGACATCGTTAGCAATACAGCATTGTTAATGTAATAGTGCTGACTGCAAACCATCATGTTAGATCGAAAATCTGTTTGGCAAATTTCTTCCGACCACTGTTGTTCAAGCAAAATAGAAATCGCTTGGTTATTGGTTTTTTGCATTGTAGATAATCGGATATTTTCAAACAATTCATCAAAACTTTGAGGCGAATTTTTCAAACCTTCCAACTTCATCATTTCTGAAAAAGCGAGCATTTCTCTAGCTTCAATGAGCGTTTTTTCTCGATTGATGGTTAGGAAAAACAAACCTTCTGGAAGTTTTTCATCTACCCGATTTTTGTACAAACCTGATACTGCAATTAAGTCTTCGTTGATCGTTGAAAAACGAATATCCGACATCGACTTGTTCGGAATGTCGAGTGAATATTCTACAATCTCGTCGCTGAATACCGGAAATGCAAACAAGGAGTAACTGTGTTTTGGATTCTTTCCATCGCTAAACCAATCGATTAGCAATTCAACATTCCCACGATTATCTATGTTGGTTTGGAGCACTTTAAACCGATATCCACTCGATGGAATTAGTTGATGGATTGTTTTTACTGGTTGAAGTTGCTCGTCGAATATTGTAAAATCAATTTGAAGCGAGTCCGACTTCAAAGGATAGCCTGCTGATAAGGCGAGCAATCGATCCCGTTTTTCGTTGCAAACCAATTGAAAACGTGCTTGAGAATTGCTGAAAAATGAGGCAGGAACACGCATCAATTCTTCGCCTTTGGCAGGTTTAAGTTCTGATTTCTCGAAGTCGGGAAGTTTGTATTTCAACACATTGCATTTCTGCTCTTTGTCGTATCCTGAACCAAAAACCATCAGCTTTTTCCCAAACGACTTTACGCCTTCAGGAAAAAAATCAAGTTGATCGACATAGCATTTATCAAATCGAGATTGTGAAACCCGATCCAACGAAACTGTGTCGAACAGCTCAATCATGATATCCGATAAAAATTCAGTATCGTTGGCTTTGCCTTTCAATAAAGCAATTTTGCCTTCATAGAAACCAACCAGTTCGATAGGTTGATATTTCTGATCATCCTTTTCGGCCTTCCCGCGCTTGAATTCCTGCGCGCACAAAATTGGCGGAACAGCAAAAATTAACAGCAGGATTAACCTTATCATACTTCTGCTTTTCGAATTACATTGGTAACCGTCTTGTTCTTGTTTGCCAATTGCCCGCATGCAGCATCGATATCTTTGCCTCGGCTTCTTCGAACATTTACGATCACTCCTTTTTTCTCCAAGAATCCAACAAAAATATCTACTTGCGCTTCATCTGCTCGTTTGAAGTCGCCTTCTCCAATCGGGTTGTATTCAATAATATTAACCTTTGTAGGCACTCGACGGGTGAATCTTTCGAGTTGCGCAGCATCTTCCAAAGAGTCGTTAAAATCTTTGAAAATGATGTATTCCAATGTTGGTCGAGTGCCTGTTTTATCATAAAAATAAAGCAAGGCATCGGCTAATTCGTCGAGGCTATTGCTCTCGTTGATGGGCATAATTTTACTGCGCTTCTCATCGTTGGCAGCATGCAGCGAAAGGGCTAAATTAAATTTCACCTCATCATCGCCGAGCTTTCTAATCATTTTCGAAATGCCAGCAGTTGAAACGGTAATTCGCTGAGGCGACATCCCCAATCCTTCGGGAGAGGTAATCTTCTCAATGCTTTCAATCACATTCTTATAATTCAGCAAGGGTTCACCCATGCCCATGTAAACGATATTTGAAAGTGGGATCGCATAATTCTGCTCACTTTGCTTTCTGATGTATGCTACTTGATCGTAAATCTCACCTGCATCGAGATTTCGAATCAACTTCATTTTCCCAGTTGCGCAAAACTTGCAAGTCAAAGAGCATCCCGCTTGTGAAGAAATACATGCAGTCATGCGTGATGATGTAGGAATCAACACGCCTTCAACAACTTGTCCATCGTACAACTTGAAAGCAGTTTTGATGGTTCTATCGGAGCTTTTTTGAGATTCGGCTGGAAGCAGCGGACGAAATGCAAAATGCTCTTTGAGCTGATTGCGTAAATCGAGGCTGATATTGGTCATCTGATCGAAATCGGTTGCCGATTTTTTCCAAAGCCATTCAAAAACTTGTTTCGCTCTAAACTTGGGATGTTTATGCAATTCGAACCATTCCTGCAATTCAGGAAAGCTCATTTTTCGGATATCAGGTTGTGTTTCAGCCATGCGCGGGGCAAAGATAATGCTTATTCCGACGATGTTTTCCAAACATAGAAAAGCGAGCATCTGCCGAATTTCTGCACCTTTGCCTAGTGAAAAAAATCTGGACCGATTGGCTGTTTACAAATCTTGAAAGCCCTGTTTTAAATGGGATGCTTTGGATAAATGATGATGGCAGCATCGCGAGGGTTTTACAACCGTTTGACCCAGATTACCGCGCCGAAGATGCTGTATATCTTCCTGGTTGGATTGTTCCTGGTTTCGTTAATGCCCATTGTCACCTCGAACTGTCGCACCTCAAAGGGAAAATTGAAGAAAGAACCGGGCTCAATGGATTTGTTTCTGCGCTGATGCAAGTGAGAAACAACTTCAACGACGATCGGCAAATTGCCATTGAGGAGGCCGATCGAGAAATGTATCATTCTGGCATTGTAGCAGTTGCCGACATCTGCAATGGCAACAGTACATTCAATCAAAAGAAAAATTCTTCAGTTTACTACCATAGCTTGATTGAAAGATTTGGTTTTAATGGCCAAATGGCTCAAACGATCGCAAACGATGGGCAAGCTTTGATGGCTGATCTAGACGATGAGGCGGGCAACATGTGTTTACACGCACCGTATTCTGCATCCATCGAATTGCAAAAGTTGGTGAAAGAACACCTTGACAATATTCCGAATGGGTTTTATAGCATCCACCATGCTGAGTCGGAAGCTGAAGTCGAATTGTTCAAAACTGGCCAAGGTTCTATGGCAGACCGTATGCGAAATATTGGATTGATCGAAAGAGAATTTCCATTTACTGGTATTAGACCGATCGATTATCTAATCGATTTTTTCCCTGAATCCAAGAACATCCTGCTGGTGCACAATACCTTCATCACCGCTGCCGATCTCGAAAAACTAAAACCTTATCGAGACAGGTTGTTTCTCTGTTTGTGCCCCAATGCTAATCTTTACATAGAGAACGCTTTGCCCGACATCGAACAACTAAGGGAAACGGGTTTTTTAATCACCGTTGGAACGGACTCTTTGGCATCAAACCATCAATTGGATATGCTGAGCGAAATCAAGGTAATTCATCAACATTTTCCCTCGATTTCGCTGGAGGAGCTTTTCCGTTGGTCGAGCTATAACGGGGCAAAATTATTGGGGATCGAAAAAGAGAAAGGGCATTTTTCACAGGGAAGCAAACCCGGAATTGTCCACATTCAGGCTGTGGATAACACACAGAAAAAATTAACATTCGAAAGCTATTCCAGACTCATCTGAGTTGTAGGTTTGCAAGTTCATGCTTCCGGATGTCCGGTTTTGAGCATCTTTTCAGCCTTCATGAAAGAAAGTCAACTGATATTCTGTTTCATACGTCAGCCAATTATCGGCTTGACAATGGAGGCGTTTCTCGTAAAACTACTTGATAATCAAACGTTTTCGTACGAATACCAAAGAGTAATTTACGAACGTCGTGAGGATTATAATTATCCGTTTACCGATGTTGAATTGCAAGTAATTAAGAAGCTTGCCGACCTCACTCCGCAAACTGTAGAAAGGGTTTTCAACAAGAAAAAGGTTAAAAAAGAGCTTTTCCTTGATAAGCTTTCGAAAGATGAGGAGCAGATGAAAGTGCTCAATCTGTATTTCGATAAGAAAATTGCTGCTTGTTTATTGCTTTTGCGCGGGCAGCAAGTTTACTGGAGGGTAAAAGCTTCCGATCATCCTGGCATGTTGCCTTATCCAGTGCACGCACATTCCTTAAAAATGGTTTATCATTTCACCAAGGTAAGCGACGGAATCGAGTATGCGCTGAAGCTATACGATGGTGAAAATCTAGTTAAACCCTCCGATGTAGGCACACAGGTGCTTTGCAGCGAATCGGGTTGGTTGATGCACTCTACGGGGATTTACTCACTTTCGGATGGCACCGACGGACAAAAAGTGCAGCCTTTCTTGAAGAAGGATGTACTCGAAATTCCCGATAGATTGGCGGATAAATTTATCTCCGCTTTCCTCATCAAGGCATCCAGAAGATCTGAAGTAATTTTTTCAGGTTTTGATGTGCAAGACAAGCCCGATTCCATGAAAGCGATTCTGAGTTTATCGCTCGATTTGGAACATCAGCCATTGTTTCAGCTGAATTTTCATTACGATCAATTTGTGGTGAACGAAACACAGGAGCAAGAATTACTCGCTCAGGTTGTTCGCAAGGGCGACAAGATCCTCATCAAGCGTTTTCAACGGAAATCAAAATGGGAACATCAACAAACCCAATTGGTGATCGATTCTGGAATGATCAAAATCAAGCCTTCTTGGTTCATCCCCGCAGGATCGCCTGAGGATGGAGCGAGAAAAATAGAAGAGATGATCACCTGGATTTCTACCCACAAATCGAGTTTCGATGAATTGGGCATTGAAATCGAAACCCATTGGAATGGTCAGGAATTTTTGGCAATGATTCCAGAAGTGGTTACCCGAGAAATGAAAGAAGAGGCCGATTGGTTCGACTTATTTGCGGTGGTAAAAGTGGGCAAATACGAAATTCCATTTATCCGCTTCAAGCGAAACATCCTCGAACGAAATCCGCTGTTCAAGCTTCCTGATGGAAAAATGCTCGTACTTCCGGAGTCTTGGTTTATCCGGTACGCCGATCTGTTCGAGTTCAGCGAAGAATCTGAAAACTCGATTCGTCTGCACCGCCAGCATCAAGGATTACTCAATGGGCATCCGCTGCTTTCGGGAGATATCAATAGCCGATTGGCCGAAAATCAAAAGAAAATATACACTGGCGAAAACCAAAAGTCTTTCGCTGTGCCCGAAAGCCTGAAAGCCACTCTGCGCGACTATCAGAAAAAGGGTTTCGATTGGTTATGCATGATGGCCGAAAACAAATTAGGCGCATGTTTGGCCGACGATATGGGACTTGGCAAGACCATCCAAGTAATCGCATTGTTGCAATATGCGCACGAAAACAAGTTCGTTTCTACATCAAACCAAGCTTTGGCAAAAGCGCCTCAGATGGATCTTTTCACAGCAGTAGAAGAACCTCAGCTGTTGCCAAGTTTAATTGTGATGGCTCCTTCCTTGATTCATAATTGGGAGAAGGAGCTTCAGAAATTTGCTCCAACGCTAAAAGTAAAGCGTCATTCGGGCTATCGCAGAACCGAACATGCCGAGCACTTAATTGATGCCCACGTTATCTTAACCACTTATGGTGTGGTAAGAAACGACCTCGACATGCTGCAGAAAATCGAGTTTGGCAACATCGTTTTAGATGAAAGTCAATTGATTAAAAACATGCGCTCGATGAGCTTTCAGTCGGTTCGAAAACTGAATGGATTAAATAGGATCGTACTTACTGGAACGCCGGTTGAAAATTCACTCACCGATTTGTGGTCACAGCTCACGTTCTTGCAGCCAGGTTTATTAGGAAGTTTCAATTATTTCCGCCAAGAATTTGTTATTCCTATCGAGCAAAATAAGGATGATCAAAAACTAGAGCGGTTGCAGAAAATCATTCGCCCGTTTATCCTCCGCAGAACCAAAGAAGAGGTTGCTCCAGAACTTCCTAACCAAACCCGCATTATCCATTATTCGAACATGGATGAGGAGCAAAAAAAGAGTTATGAGGAGCAAAAATCCTGGTATAGGAATCGAATTCTAGAAAACGTATCCCGCGAGGGCATTCAAAAAAGTCAGATTTTAATATTAAGAGGCTTAACGCAATTGCGGAAATTAGCCATACATCCAATACTCGACAATCCTGATTACATTGGCGATTCTGCCAAATTCAACGATGTATTGATTCGACTTGAGGAACTAAGGCATCAAAATCGGAAAGTGCTAATTTTTTCTCAGTTTGTGAAGCATTTGCAATTGTATCGAAAAGCATTCGAAGACAATGGAACGCCTTATTCTTGGCTTACTGGCGAAGTGCCACAGCTTCAAAGGGGCTCTGTAATTAGTGCATTCGAAAATCATCCAGGACACAAAGTTTTTTTAATACAACTTAGAACGGGTGGTTCTGGATTAAATCTCACAAAAGCCGACTGTGTTTTTTTGCTAGATCCATGGTGGAATCCTGCAGCAGAAGAACAAGCTATAGCGCGCTCTCACCGAATTGGCCAGCATCAGCCCGTATTTGTGTGGAGATTTATTACAAAAGATACTATCGAAGAAAAAATTATGAAGCTCCAAGACAAGAAGTCGCGATTAGCTGGAGATATTATTAGTCAAACCAATCCATTGTCGCGCATTTCTCAAGAGGAACTTGAAGAGCTATTTGGGTAATTGACTAAATTGCCGCACCAATCCAATCCATTTTGTAGATTTTATGATACCCGAACCTCTCTCAAAGAGAAACCTAAGTGCTGATCTTAGAGCTTCTCTTGTAGTATTTCTTGTGGCTTTACCGCTTTGCTTAGGCATTGCATTGGCTTCAGGAGCCCCTGCGTTTTCTGGTATTATTGCTGGAATTGTTGGAGGAATTGTAGTAGGATTACTTAGTGGTTCCAAAGTGAGCGTAAGCGGTCCCGCTGCTGGTTTAACAGTAGTGGTTTTAGATTCCATCAAAACACTTGGATCATTTGAAGCTTTTCTGCTTGCAGTTTTTTTAAGCGGCATTTTTCAAGTATTACTTGGATGGCTCAAGGCTGGTCGACTGGCAAATTTTTTTCCAGCATCGGTTATCAAAGGTATGTTAGCTTCTATTGGCTTGATCCTCATTTTCAAGCAACTTCCCCACGCATTGGGTTACGACTTTGATTATGCGGGCGATGAATCGTTTCTCGAAAACGAAGGGCACAACACATTCACCGATATCTATTACGCCTTTCTCGATCCAGCCTACTTAGCTATCATCATTAGCATTTCATCGCTAGTATTGATGGTGTTTTGGGATAAATATGCAGGCCGCATTGGGCCATTCGCGAAGCTCATCCCAGGAGCCTTGCTCGCTGTGGTTTCGGGCACTGTAATAAACACAATTGCGGTGTCTAATTTCCCAGATCTCGCCTTAATGCAAGAACACCTCGTGGCGTTACCCACCGATTTGCTCAAAGGCGGATTTAGCGAGATGATGAAGTTTCCAGATTTTTCACAAATCTTAAACCCAAAGGTGCTTCAAGTGGCTGTCACAATTGCTGTGATTGCGAGTATTGAAAGTTTACTCAGTGTTGAAGCTTCCGATAAGCTCGATCCGGATCATCATATTAGTCCGCCCAACAAAGAGCTCATCGCCCAGGGTGCAGGAAATATGGTTTCAGGGATTTTGGGTGGAATTCCAGTAACTGCCGTAATTGTAAGAAGTTCTGCCAATATTCTGGCTGGAGCAAAGTCAAGGTATTCGGCAATTTTTCATGGAATTCTATTGCTGATTTCTGTGGTGCTCATCCCTCGATTTCTGAACCAAATTCCGCTTTCAGCATTGGCTGCCGTATTGCTTACGGTTGGGTATAAACTCACAAAGCCTTCTGTGTTTAAAGAATTATTTGCCAAAGGTGTAGATCAATTTATCCCGTTTGCTGTTACTATTGTTGCAATCCTTTTTAGTGATCTTTTGATTGGTATCGCTATCGGATCGGCGACAGGCTTGTTCTTTATCCTAAAATCGAACCTGAAAAAGGCAGTTGTCTTGGTGAATGATGGATCGAACTATCTCATTCAACTAAAACACAATGTGACCTTTATCAACAAAAGTATCTTGCGTGAAAGTTTCAGCAAAATTCCTGATGGAAGTTATCTCATTATCGATGGAACATCAGCCATATTTATCGATACTGACATCATCGAAACCATTGAAAATTTTTGCAAATCTGCACCAAACAGATACATCGAAATAGAAATCAAAAAAACAGATTCAAGTATTCATCCTTTCTTTAGGAAATAACCTTGCACAAACCACTATGGAATCTTTTGAAAAATTACTTCTGGAAAACAAAGCCTGGGCTGCAGATAAACTACAGGCCGATCCAAACTATTTTGAGCGTCAAGTTCGTGAGCAAAACCCCGCATTTTTCTGGATTGGTTGCTCCGACAGCCGCGTTCCTGCCAATGAGGTTACCAACACGCAGCCGGGCGAAATTTTTGTACACAGAAATGTAGCCAATTTGGTTGTAAACACCGACCTGAACATGCTCAGCGTTTTGCAATATGCTATTGAAGTTCTAAAGGTGAAAGACATCATCGTTTGCGGTCATTATGGTTGCGGCGGTGTGAAAGCAGCTATGTACAATAGATCTTTTGGCTTGCTCAATAAGTGGCTACGAAACATAAAGGACATTTATCGAATTCACCGAGACGAAATTGATGCTATCGAAAATGAAGATCTTCGTGTAGACCGACTAGTAGAGCTTAATGTTCGCGAACAAGTGCTCAATCTTTCAAAAACATCTATCGTTCAAAAATCTTGGAAAAACAGCGATTTACCGACCATTCATGGCTGGGTGTACGATATTGGCGATGGTATTTTGCATGAAGTTATCCGTGTGGATCACACCCTCGAAATTGACCCTATTTACAAATACGACGATATTGATCTATAGGCAGTTTCCTGATTGTAGCTCTACACCTTTAACAATAATTCCATAATCTTGCGTCGCTTTTTCGTGTATAGCAAAAATGCGGTAGAACAAGTTAATTAACAGATTGCCATGAAAGAAAAAATCGTACGCCTCGAAGGCATGAAAGCAGAAGCATTGCTTGGTGGAGGACAAAAACGTATCGATTCTCAACATAAAAAAGGGAAACTCACCGCACGTGAAAGAATTGCCTTACTCATTGATGAAGGCTCTTTCGAAGAAATCGGACAATTGGTAACCCACCGAAGCACCAATTTAGGACTTGAAAATCAAGTTTTTTATGGTGATGGCGTGGTGACTGGCTATGGAACAGTGAACGGCAGATTGGTATATGTTTTCGCGCAAGACTTTACCGTTTTCGGTGGATCGCTCGCAGAAGCACATGCAACCAAAATTTGCCGCATCATGGATCTTGCCATGCAAAATGGTGCGCCAGTGATTGGCTTAAACGATTCAGGAGGCGCTAGAATTCAAGAAGGTGTGGTTTCTTTGGGTGGATATGCTGATATTTTTTATCGTAATACAATGGCTTCCGGCGTTATTCCACAAATTTCTGCAATCATGGGGCCCTGCGCTGGTGGAGCGGTTTACTCACCTGCCATCACCGACTTTATCTTCATGGTGGAGAACAACTCCTACATGTTTGTTACAGGTCCGAATGTGGTAAAAACAGTTACCCACGAAGAAGTTAGTTCTGAAGATCTTGGCGGAGCATCTGCCCACAGCGTGAAATCGGGCGTTACCCATTTTTCAAGTGCAAATGGTGTGGCATGTATTCAAGAAATCAAGCAGTTGCTGAGCTATGTTCCGCAAAATTGCGAAGAGGAAGCGCCTCGATTGCCATACACTTCGGGCAATGAAAAAAGACCACAACTCAACAACATCATACCTGAAAATCCAAATCAGCCTTACGATATCCGTGAGGTAATTGATGAAGTAATTGATGGTGGATCGTTCTTCGAAGTGCACAAAAACTTCGCAGAAAATATCGTGGTGGGATTTGCCCGTTTGGCGGGAAGAAGCATTGGTATAGTTGCCAATCAACCAGCTTATTTGGCTGGAGTTCTCGATATTAAATCATCTCAGAAAGCAGCACGATTTGTACGTTTCTGCGATTGCTTCAATATTCCATTGCTCGTGTTCGAAGATGTTCCAGGTTTCCTCCCAGGAACCGATCAAGAATGGAATGGTATCATCACCAACGGTGCGAAATTGTTGTATGCATTCTGTGAAGCCACAGTGCCAAGAATCACTGTGATCACTAGAAAGGCATACGGCGGCGCTTACGATGTAATGAATTCGAAGCACATCGGAGCCGACATGAACTTTGCTTGGCCATCGGCCGAAATCGCAGTGATGGGAGCTAAAGGTGCAGCTGAAATTATCTTTAAAAAGGACATTGAAGAAGCAGCCGATCCAGCTGCCATGCTCCTTGAGAAAGAACGCGAATATGCAGAGCTTTTTGCTAATCCT
Source organism: Chitinophaga pinensis (assembly GCA_945883545.1). GTDB lineage: Bacteria > Bacteroidota > Bacteroidia > M30B66 > M30B66 > CAMCXT01. The sequence goes on from CAMCXT010000018.1 coordinate 51,760, forward strand.
TATTCAGCAGCCGAGCGAGGCTATGTGGATGAAGTAATTCACCCTGAAGTTACCCGCGAAAAATTGATCAAAGCCTTCAAGATGCTTGAGAACAAAGTGGCGAAACTTCCACGCAAGAAACACGGAAATATCCCGTTGTAAGGACTACCAAATGAAAAGTCGATTACAAATATTTCAAAACATTCAAAAGGCCCGGATTTTACTGGGCTTTTTGCTTTTGACTTCAACCTTTCATGCTTTCTCCCAAGTGAAAGTGACTGGCTCAGTAGTCGACATTGAATCGGGTCGCCAACTTCCTCACGCTTTTGTGATCAACCACCGAACGCAAAATGGCGTGTTTTGCGATTACAACGGGAAATTCAGCATCACCGTAAATCCATCAGACAGCTTGCTGGTTTCGCTTACAGGCTACCAAATGGTGAAAGTGTTGCTTTCCGATTCCATTCCAAAGTCGGAATACAAAGTTAACGTAAGGCTAAAGTTCAAGCCTGTGGCGCTAAAATCTTTCACCGTGCGACCTCCAAAAACGTACGATGAAATCTTGAAGGAACTCGCCGAAGCAGAAAAGCTAAAAGTGAAAGAAACACCATTGGTAAATGCCATCGAAAGTCCAATCACATTCCTTTATATGCAGTTTTCGAAGGAAGGAAAAGCCATGCGAAAGATTGCAGAGCTCCGTGCCGATGATGCAAAAACCGAACTGTTGAAGGAACTATTCACCAAATACATGGTAGCGCACATCATCGATACCGATGAAAATGAAATGGACGATTTCATCAAATTTTCGGGCTTGAAAAACAACTACAACACCTTCGAAACGGAGTACGAATTGGTTTCTTATGTGAAGCAGCGATGGGCCGACTATAAGATTTACCGAGGAATGGAGGATTAATCTTCCTTAAACCAACTGCTGTACATCAAGTAATTGTCGGCAATGCGGTCGATTTGCCCCTTCACCAATTCTTCACTTACCTTTTTTACGGGCTTTGCAGGAACCCCTGCCCAAATCCAACCAGATTCAATCACAGTATTTTCTAGCACTACAGCACCTGCTGCCACAATGCTTCCCGATTTTACCACCACGTGGTCCATCACAATCGAACCCATTCCGATCAACACATTGTCTTCTAAAGTACATCCATGCACCAAGGCATTGTGACCGATCGATACGCGGTTCCCAATGGTTGTTGGAGCCGTTAGGTAGGTGCAATGAATTACCGCACCATCTTGAATATTCACACGGTTCCCAATACGGATGGCGTTCACATCTCCACGAACAACGGCATTAAACCATACGCTGCAATCGTCGCCCATGATCAAATCGCCGATCAGTGTGGCAGTTTCAGCGAAATAACAATTGTTCCCAAATTGTGGAGTAAAGCCACGAACCGACTTAATAAGTGCCATAAACTATTTCATTACTTTGCACAAAGAAACTAAATGTAAGGAAGTATTGAACCTCCACTTTGAAGCAGCATAAACTGCCCTCGGTGATTACTTTCAACCTTTATCTTATGAAAACAACTCTTGCAATTGGAGCTTTCCTAGCAACGCTAAACCTTTCGGCGCAAATCGAAAATACTGACGCACTTAAAATATCATCCAAACCAGAAGAAGTAATGGTGTACCTCAATGGTGCACAAGTATTTTCAAAAGGGGGTGCCAATATAAAAGCTGGCCGTCAAACCATCGTTTTCGAAAAACTTTCGAACTATATAGATGCCAATTCAGTGCAAGTGAAGGCCGATGCAGATGTCACCATTTTATCTGTAAACTATCAGCTCAATTACCTGAAGCCACAGGATTTTAGAGAGTATCAAGTGCTCGACGATTCGCTCAAGATTTATAGCGATCTCAATGCACGTTTGGCGATCACCAGACGAGGTTACGAAGAGGAGCTGTCAATGCTTTATTCCAACAAAAGCATTGGTGGATCGAACATAGGAGTTTCGGTTTCGGAGCTCACCAAAATGGCCGACTTCATCCGTATTCGCGTGCAAGATGCTTCCACAAAAAAATACGAGATCGAACTAAAGGAGAAAAAGAACACCGAACGCATGCAGGCCATCAATTCGCAATTGAGCAACATGCGAAACAACGACATGAAGCCTACAGGAGAAATTGTTGTGCAACTCAACGCAACCAATGCGGGCAGTGCAAATTTCGAATTGGCTTATTATGTTACAAATTGTGGATGGGTGCCATCTTACGATATCCGCGTGAAAGACGTGAACAGCCCTTCGGTGATAGCTGCAAAAGCCAATGTGTACCAAAATTCTGGGCAAGATTGGAAGAACGTAAAACTGTCGCTCAGCACTGGAAATCCTTCACGAGGAAACACCAAACCTAACTTAAACCCTTGGTGGTTGTCGCTCACTGAGAACTTACCCAGAAAAGACTATTACAGAAAGTCATTGGCCGATGAGAAATCGAAAGGGAGATATGCAGAGGATGCCCCTGCTCCAGCAGGAATGGATAGAAGCCTTTCAGAAGTTCAGATTTCTTCTGTGCCCGGAGTGCGCTCAAATACAGCCGCGAGCTATACCAATGTTGCATCGAACACGACGACCAACGCCACTTTCGAAATCAAAATTCCATACACCATAAAAAGCGATGGAGGCGACAATTTCGTTGAGATTCAGAAATACGACATCGCAGCGAATTACAAATATTTCGCGATTCCGAAATCTGACAAAGACGCGTTTCTTTTGGCCGAATTGATCGGTTGGGATAAATCAGAACTTCTTCCAGGCGATGCAAACGTTTATTTTGAGAACAACTACGTTGGAAAAACCTATTTCGATTCCCGAATCATCGACGACACACTCAGCGTAGCGTTAGGACGTGACAACAACGTGATCATCAACCGCAAACAGGTGAAGGAGTTGAACGAGAAAACAGCAGTAAATGGCTCACAGAAAAAGGTAACCCGTACTTTCGAAATTGAAGTGAAAAATACCCGTAAATCGGCTATCGAACTCGATTTGGAAGATCAAATCCCATTGTCGAATAACGAACTATTGGTGGTTGAGCTGCTCGATTCAGGCAAAGCCGAATACAACAAAGAAACTGGCAAACTTGAATGGAAACTCAAGCTGCAACCGGGAGAAGCAACCAAACTGCGATTCTCTTATTCGGTGAAATACCCGAAAAAATACATCCTCAACGGACTGTAGAATTAATTTAGCCTTGGATAATCAATCGAAAAATGAAGGCCTCTGCTTTCTTTTCGTAGTCGTGCCGATTTGATAATCAGATAACCCACCAAAATCAAGTTTCGCAGCTCACACAAGGGCTGTGAAAGTGTGGTGCGGCGATACATGTTTTCGGTTTCACGATTCAGGATCTGCAGTCGATCTAGGGCGCGTTCTAGTCGGATGTTGCTTCGAACTATGCCGACATAACTGCTCATGATCGATTGCAATTCTTTGAGATTTTGTGTGATCAAAACCATTTCTTCAGGATCGGCAGTGCCCTTCACATCCCAATCGGGAACCTGTTCTTCGAAGGAAATATCGCGAAATGTAGAGATTGCTTCTTGAGCAGCACGGTTTGCATACACCAAGGCTTCCAACAGAGAATTAGAAGCCAAGCGGTTGCCTCCGTGCAAGCCTGTTGAAGCGCATTCGCCAGCAGCCAAAAGATTTTTAATGGTTGATTTTCCATCCATGTCCACCTTAATTCCTCCGCACATGTAATGACATGAAGGCACAACAGGAATCATGTCGGTGCAAATGTCAATTCCTAGCGCTAGACACTTGTTGTAGATGTTTGGGAAATGGCTCTTCAGCGCTTCAGAATCTAGATGGCGACAGTCGAGATAAACGAAATCATCGCCCCGTTGCTTCAATTCATTGTCGATTGCTCGGGCCACAATATCCCGCGGAGCGAGTGAGCCACGTTCATCGTATGAAGGCATGAAATCTTCACCTGCTTGATTGCGCAA
>CAMCXT010000019.1 GCA_945883545.1 Chitinophaga pinensis
TGGTGGATCAGTAAGTTTTAAGTCAACTTCCTGAACTTTCAAATCTTCGGCAGCAAGGTCACTTAGCTTGTCGATAATTGTAGGAATACTAACTGAGAACAAGAATACTGCGATAGCAATACCGAAGGCAATATTCATATTTCGGTTGTAACGCTTACGCAATTCGTAGGCGCCGTATTCCTTGTTTCGTTTTTCAAAGACGATCTCGTCGAAGTCTTTGATTTTGAGTAATTCAGCCATGTTTCGTAGGGGTTGAATTATTTATAAGTTTGAGCATTCGCAATCATCTGATTTTCTACTTCGTTCGATTCGAGAAGCGCGTAGGTTCCAATGTTGCAGATCGCCATTTCGTCGAGCGCGTCGACAATATTCTTGTATTTGGCGTCTTTATCAGGTTTTAATAAAACAACTAAAATGCTCGTTTTACGGGTTTTATCAGAGAAAAAATCTCCTTTTTTCTTTCCCAATGAATCCTTGGGCATTTTACCTGTTGCAACTTCATTTTTCAGCTTTTCAATCGCATCGTAAGCACCATGTCGCTTATTGTTTTCAGCGATAAGTACCTTTCTGAGACCGTTAGGGCCGTATGTTGCTTTATTAAGCGCTGGAAGAGCTCCTTTCGTAGGATCAGCCATTCCGAAATACCAATAAACAGTATTGTCTTTAGTAAGTAAGACATTCATTGTATGATCGGCAGGAACTTTACTTTGATCTTCGAGAGGAATATTCTCGTCTTTCTTTGGCATTGTAAGCTGCATGGCCTGCGGCTTATTGAAGGTAGTGGTAAGGATGAAGAATGTAAGAAGAAGAAATCCTAAATCCACCATCGGCGTCATGTCGATCCTGGTAGAGGATTTTTTTGCTCTTTTCTTACCATGCTTCTTTTTCCCACCGCCACCATCGTCGGTATTCATTTCAGCCATTTCTTTGTTTTTTAACGGTTATGTTAAAACGAAAATTAAAGTTCAATAGTGTCCGAAATTAATTCGACGGACCAGTTTCCATGTTGGTAATAAGGTTGAATTTATTGACCTTTCCGATGTTGTCATCTTGAAGGTAATTCATCACCTTTCTTACTACAGGATAGCTTGTAACTTGATCTCCTTTGATCGCAACGCGAAATTTCGGAGCCGTTTTACGTGAAAAGTAAATCCAGTCGCAAATTTCGCAGTTCAAAGAATCGATAGGGATACCTTTCGATTGTTCTGCAAGTTTTTTTCTGTCGGTTGAACCCGCATCAAGGTAAGCTGGGAGTTGTTTAACAGGAACTCCAAAAGAAGCCATATTGGAGAATTCTTTTTTCTGTTCTGCGTTAAAAACAACCTTATACTTCTCTCCGATTTTCTCCAGCACCTTCACTCGTTCTTCTTTTCCTGTAAGGTTAAAGAACACTCGATCTTGTTTGTCGACAAGAATCATTAAGAGGTCTTTTTCAGGAATCTTAAGGTCAGAAACAGATGAAGGAATATCAATCACAGCGGCTTCTTCAGCGCGAAACTGTGAGATGAGCATGAAGAACGTAACCAGTAGAAAAGCCAGATCCACCATCGGCGTCATGTCGATAGACGGACTATTCTTGGGCATTTTTATCTTTGGCATCGTCTTCTCTTGCTAGATTAATTATTTAGACTGGGTAGCAAACGACTGTACCAAAGAGAATCCTGATTCGTCGATTTTGTAAGTCAAACTATCAATCTGTGTAGTAAAGTAGTTGTACATGATGATAGCGATAGTTGAACCAGAAATTCCGAGTGCAGTGTTGATCAAGGCTTCAGAAATTCCGTTTGCAAGTGCAACCGCATCAGGAGCTCCAGCTTGTGCAAGTGCCGAGAATGCTTTGATCATACCAAGTACAGTACCGATCAAACCAACAAGCGTTGCGATAGAAGCACAAGTTGAAATAATTACCAGATTTTTTGACAACATTGGCAATTCCAAAGCTGTTGCTTCTTCAAGTTCCTTCTGCATAGCAACTACCTTTTGGTCTTTGTCCATAGAAGTATCATTTTGAAGCAATCTGAAACGCTGAAGACCAGCTTTCATAACGTTTGCCAAAGAACCTTTTTGCTTATCGCACTCTGCAACTGCAGTTTCGATTTGGTTATTGTTAACCATATTTTGAAGATTGCGGACAAATACATTAAGACGACCGCGACCTTTAGCTTTACTGATAGTTAGAAAACGTTCGATAGAAAATGCGATGATGATAACTACGATCGACATTAAAATCGGTACAATGAAACCTCCTTTATAGACAATTCCTAAAATATCTCCTGGATGTGGATGTCCTAGTTCTGCATCTCCACCTTCAAAGTGTGAAGGATCGCCCATGACAAACATGTATACAAGAACTGATACGATAATTGAAGACAGAATAACCGACGCCGCGAAGAAGGCTCCGATACCACTTTCAACTGATTTCTGATTGGTGCTCATTGTTTAGATGAATTAAAAAGTGAGTTGGGGGTTGTGTTAAAAGGTTTGTTTAAAACTTGATTTCGGGCAAATATACAGAAAGTTGGTTTTAAACTCCGACTAACAAAAATTCGCATTTATCGCATTTTTACTAACAACATTAGAATTCTATCTCAAAATTAACACCTACTTAACAGAAGAAAATTGAGTGAAATGATTTTTTGTTCAATTGAATTTCTTGTTATACTTTTGCAGCGGCTTAAAAAAGGAGAAGGGGACAGTGTCCCTTTTTTTATTCTTAATCAGTCGAATGATAAAAAAGGATCAAATTATAAAGCTTGCTGAGCAATTTCTTGCTGGTTCTGAGAACTACCTGATTGACGTAAAGGTTAGCTCAACGAGCAAAATAATGGTACTGATCGAAAACGATAACCATGTTTCGATTAGTGATTGTATTGCTTTGAGCAGGCAAATAGAACATTCCTTAGATCGGGAACAAGAAGATTTTGAATTGGAAGTTTCCTCTCCAGGGATAGATCAACCTTTCAGATCCATTCGACAGTTCATTAAATATATGAGCCAAGATGTTGAAGTTAAGCTCAGGGACGGCATGAAACACAAAGGAAAGCTAACTGCCGCCAACGAAACACAGATTTCAATTATTGCCGCAAAAGAGAAAAAGAGTAAAAACAATAAAAATCAACCATCGGATGTAAATCCTGAAATGACTTTTCAAATGAAAGATATTTTGGAAACACGACTGGTGATTAAACTATCATAATCAACTGCAGCTTAAAATGGAACACGCCGCACTGATAGAATCATTTGCAGAATTCAAGGAATTCAAAAACATTGACAGAGCCACCATGATGGGGATCCTGGAGGATGTTTTTCGCAACATGATTATCAAAAAGTATGGTTCGGATGAGAACTTCGATATTATCATCAACATCGACAAAGGGGATCTAGAAGTCTGGAGAAACCGAGAGATTGTTGATGATGGTGCAATTGAGGATCCGAACAAACAGATTGGATACACAGATGCCATCAAAATTGAACCCGACTTTGAAGTGGGTGAAGAGGTATCCGAAGAAGTTCATCTGAACGATTTTGGAAGAAGGGCCGTACTAGCTTTCCGCCAAAATCTTGTAGCCAGAATTTCTGAACTTGAAAAAGACTCTGTTTATCAAAAATACAAAAATCGCATCGGAGAAGTTGTTTCAGGTGAGATTTATCAAGTTTGGAAAAAAGAGGTACTCATATTAGATGAGGAAGGCAACGAACTTATCATTCCAAAAACGGAACAAATCCCAAGCGATTTCTACAAAAAAGGAGAAAACGCTCGAGCTGTAGTGCTCCGTGTTGAAATGAAGAACAACAATCCTCAAATCATCCTTTCGAGAACTTCTCCTGCATTTCTTGAAAAGCTTTTTGAACAAGAAGTTCCTGAAGTATTCGACGGATTGATTACAATCAAAAAGATTGTTCGTGAGCCGGGCGTTAGAGCTAAAGTTGCTGTTGAGTCATACGATGACCGCATCGATCCAGTAGGCGCTTGCGTAGGTATGAAGGGTTCCAGAATTCACGGAATCGTTCGCGAATTGAGGAATGAAAACATCGATGTAATTAATTACACGAATAACAATACACTATATATAACACGTGCATTAAGTCCTGCAAAAATCACTTCGATCAAGTTGGATGAAGAAAATAAACGTGCTGAAGTATATCTGAAACCTGATCAGGTATCACTTGCAATTGGTAAAGGTGGATTGAACATCAAACTAGCAAGTCGTTTATCAGGGTATGAAATTGACGTTTACCGCGATTCAGAAATTGACAGTGAAGATGTTGATTTGGATGAATTTGCAGATGAAATCGATAGCTGGATTCTTGACGAGCTTAAGAATGTTGGTTGCGATACAGCGAAAAGTGTTCTCGAATTACCAGTGGATGACCTCGTTAAGCGAACTGATCTAGAGGAAGAAACAATCAAAGAAGTGATGCGAATCCTCAGAGCAGAATTTGAATAAGGAATGGGCTTAGGCCTGATAAACCAATAAATACCGGATGTCAGAAGCATCAACAGTAAAAAGATTAAGTAAAGTTGCCACCGAACTAAACGTCGGGGTGCAAACGGTTATTGATTTTCTTGTCGGCAAAGGTTTCGATGATGTTAGCCGCAACTCGAAAGTTACCGACGACCAGTATGGCCTTTTAATCAAGGCTTATGGTGCGGAAAAAGATGCCAAGGAAGAATCAAAGAAAATCATCCAAACCCGCCTCAAAAGAGAAACTGTTGCGTTGGATGATACTCAACCGGTAATTCACAGAAATGATGAAAACGACAATGAACCTGAAGAAGTTCTAGTCAAAAATCTAAATTCTGTTGCCGAAAGATTTAAGCCTGAGTCAGCTCCAGTTCCTAAGAAAGAAGTTTCTCCTGAACCAATTCCAGAACCTACTCCAATTGCTGTTACTCCGGTAATCGAAGTTGCTCCTGAACCTGTGATTGAGGTTGTTGCACCTGAGCCTGTTGTTGAAAAAGCGCCTGAGCCTGTTGCTGAAAAAGCACCTGAGGTTGAATCTCAAGTTGAAGAAGAACCATTCAGAACTGAAGTACAGACTCCAACAGGACCTAAAGTGCTAGGTACCATTGATTTGAGTGCACTCAACAAAGGCAAAAGTAAAAAGAAGGAAGAGCCTCAGCCGAAAGCTGCTGAAAAGCCAAAATCGGCACAACCAAAAGTAGAGCCTGTTAAAGCTCAAGAGCCTGTTAAAGAAAAAGCTGTCGAACCGAAAGCTGAACCTGTCAAGGAAAAAACGGTAGAAGCTCCAACTGCTATCGAAATCCCAGAAATCTCTGTTGTTCCAACTGAAGTAGATCCTGTAGCAGAAGCAAAAGTTTCCGACGAGCCATTCAGAATTGAACGTAAAAAACTTGAAGGCCCGACCATTTTAGGTAAAATTGAACTGGCTCCACCTCCAACGAAAAAACCTGTTGCTTCCTCATCAAATCCTGGTGTTGGAGGAAATCAAGCTGGCAAGAAAAAACGCAAACGGATTGAGAACGGGCCAACGCCTGGAACTAACCCGAATGCAGGTCAGCAGCCTCAACAGCAACAACAGCAAAGACCTGGTGGTGGTGGTCAAGGTGGTGGAAATTACCAAGGTAATCGACCTAGACCCTCTGGTGGACAAGGTGGTAGACCTGCTCCTGCACCAAAACCACAACTTACAGAAGAAGAAGTTCAAAAACAGATTAAGGAAACACTTGCACGTTTAAGCCAGGGCAAGCAAAAATCGAAATCTGCTAAATACAGAAAACAAAAACGCGAAGATTTCCGTGCCGCTCAGGAAGAAGCTGAGATGGACAACATGGAAAAAATCATTAAGGTAACTGAGTTCGTTACAGCGAATGAGTTGGCCAAGATGATGAATGTTCAGGTAAATGAAATTATTTCTACCTGTATGTCGCTCGGTTTATTTGTTTCTATCAATCAGCGTTTAGATGCTGAAACACTTACCATCGTAGCTGATGAATTTGGCTACAAAGTTGAATTTGTGAGCGTTGAAGTTCAGGAAGCCATCAGAGAAGATGATGATACTGACGAGGAAATGTTCCCAAGACCACCAATTGTTACGGTGATGGGACACGTTGACCACGGTAAAACATCTTTACTCGATTACGTGCGTAAAGCCAACGTTATCGCTGGTGAAGCGGGTGGAATTACCCAACACATCGGAGCATACAATGTGATGATGGAGAATGGGAAGAAGATCACCTTCCTTGATACTCCTGGTCACGAGGCCTTTACGGCAATGCGTGCTCGTGGAGCTCAAGTAACAGATGTTGCTATTATCGTGGTTGCGGCCGACGACAGTGTGATGCCTCAAACCATTGAAGCAATTAACCACGCACAAGCAGCACAAGTTCCAATTGTATTTGCCATCAATAAGATTGATAAACCTGGTGCTAACCCGGAGAAAATTCGCGAGCAACTTGCTCAAATGAATATCTTGGTTGAGGATTGGGGTGGTAAATATCAAGTTCAAGAAATTTCAGCGAAGCAAGGAAAGAATGTCGATTTGCTCCTTGAAAAAGTATTACTTGAGGCAGAAATTCTCGATTTGAAGGCCAATCCTAACAAACGGGCAATAGGTACTATCATCGAGTCGGAGCTTGATAAAGGACGTGGATATGTAAGTACTCTATTGGTTACATCAGGTACACTAAAAATTGGAGATGTTGTTTTAGCTGGACCGCACAGTGGTCGTGTAAAGGCACTATTCAACGAACGTGGTGCTCCAATTAAAGAAGCAGGTCCAGCGCAAGCTGCTCAAATGCTAGGCTTAAGTGGCGCACCATCTTCAGGCGATAAATTCAACGTTATGGCCGATGAGCGCGAAGCTCGTGAAATCGCCAATAAACGCCAACAACTTCAGCGTGAACAAGGTATTCGTATGCACAAGCATATCACCTTAGATGAAATTGGTCGTCGTATTGCGATTGGAGACTTTAAAGAATTGAACATCATTGTTAAAGGCGATGTGGACGGATCTGTTGAAGCACTTTCAGACTCACTTTTGAAACTTTCGACGGAGAAGATCCAAGTCAATATTATCCACAAATCTGTTGGTCAAGTAACAGAAAGTGATGTGCTTTTGGCATCTGCTTCAAACGCAATTATCGTTGGATTCCAAGTTCGTCCATCTTCAAGTGCTAGAAAATTAGCAGAAACTGAAGAAATCGACATGAGATTCTACTCAATCATTTACAACGCGATTGAAGAAATCAAGTCTGCAATGGAAGGCCTTTTAGCTCCAGAGTTCGAGGAGAAAATTGTGTGTAATGTTGAAGTACGTGATGTGTTTAAAATCACTCGTATTGGTACAGTTGCAGGTTGTTATGTGCTAGATGGTAAGATAAACCGAAATACTAAGATCAGATTGATTCGTGATGGTATTGTAGTTTATTCAGGCGATCTAGGTTCTTTGAAACGATTCAAAGACGATGTAAAAGAAGTTGCAACAGGCTACGAATGCGGCTTGAATATTCACAATTTCAATGACATCAAAGTTGGAGATATCATTGAAGGTTATGAAAATGTAGAAATCAAGAGAAAGCTTTAAGCTTAATCGACTTTAATATTGTCCTTGACAATATAGGCGCCCGGATACTGATAGGAGATCTTCTTCATTAGTTTCCGGGCTTCTGATTTAGAGCGAAAATCTCCGCACCGAACTTTAAAATTAGGTTGTTGATAGGTTAAATATCCAACTGCGTCAGGAAAACTTGATGAGAACTCTTGTAAGGCCTTTTCAGCTTTTTCTTTTGAATCGTTTCCTGCTCCAGTGAATATTTGAACACGGAACCCATCTAACCCTGGATTTCCATAATTACTCTTTTTATAGCGATCTATCAATTCCTCCACTCCAGAATCATAGTGTATTGATAGTTTCCCTGGTTTTGAGATTGAATCAGTACCAATTGAAACAAGTTCCTGAGAAAATGATTGAGCTGCAAAAAGCATAAAAGGAACCAAAAACAGTGATTTCATGATGGAGAATTAGAAATACAAAAGTACATCTGTATAATTTATGACTTACGTTATAAGTGAAAGAAAAGTCACATCAATTATTTATTGTTCTGATAATGAAGCACTCCAAGTTTAATAAGCATTGAGTCAAATAGCTGTTTCGAAAACCATAGGAATAACAGAACACACGAACTTATTTAGAATTATTCCAAATTGCATTTCAACTAAAAAAAAGTCATTACGGAAAAGGTTAACGGTTAAATTTGCACCCGTAAAAAAGCGAAATAGGTTCTCAAACCTTCCTTTCTATGCATCGATTCAAAATCAGAATAATTTCTACAGTCGCCATACTATTGGCGTTGTTCCTGCAGTCTTCCGCCTTACAGGCCCAAGACGCAGCCAAGCTTTTTAAAGCCAACTGTGCGTCATGTCACAAACCAACCGATCAGAAACTTATTGGTCCCGGGTTAAAAGGGATTAGAAGTCGCTGGCCAGAAGAGGCAAAATTGATCTCTTGGATCAAAAACTCAACTGCGTTTTTGGCTACAGGTGATGCTTACGCAAACAAGCTATTTGAAGAATACGGCAAATCAGTAATGCCTGCGCAGAATCTAGCCGATGCAGACATTGTCGCCATTATTGATTGGGCAGACAAAGGCGGAGACGCTCCAGTTGCCACTACAGCGGATGCTGCTTCAACAGAAACCAATGCAACAGGAGCAGAAACTTCATCTGATACTTATGCTATCATATTGTTGGGAGTAGGCATAATTTTACTTGTATTGGTTTCCGTTCTCGGTTCAGTAAAAACATCACTTGAATCTCTAGTGAACGAGAGGAAAGGAATTGTTGTAGAACCTAAGCCAGTTAGAACTCCAGTTGAAAACTTTAAACTTTGGGCTTCTGGAAACAAGAAACTAGTGGCAATCATTGGTTTGATTTTGATAATCTGGGTTGGAAAACAAGGCTGGGATGGTTTGATGGGTATTGGTGTTTACCAAGGATATGCTCCTGAGCAACCAATTAAATTCTCGCATAAAATACACGCTGGCGAAAACCAAGTGGCTTGTGTTTATTGTCACAGTGGCGTTGAAAAATCTAAACACGCAAATATTCCATCGGCAAATGTTTGTATGAACTGCCACATGTACATCCAGGAAGGACCTACATACGGAAAAGAGGAAATTGGCAAAATTTACGCGGCTCTTGACTACAATCCGGAGACCCGTACTTACGGTAAAAATCAAAAGCCAATTCAATGGATTAGAGTTCACTCTCTTCCTGACCACGCTTATTTCAATCACAGTCAACACGTTGCTGTTGGTAAAATTGAGTGTACAGAATGTCATGGGCCGATCGACTCTATGGAAGTTGTTCAACAATACTCTCCACTAACAATGGGATGGTGTATAGACTGTCATAGAAAGACTGAAGTTGATTACAAAGACAACAAGTATTACGAAGAACTGCACAAGAAATTTGTTAATGATCCTTCATACAAAAAAGGAGACAAATTCACTATTGGTTCTATCGGCGGACTGGAATGCTCTAAGTGCCATTACTGATCCATATTTTTTCAAACCGGACTTACATCAAGTATGAGCAATACTAAAAAATACTGGAAAGGGATTGAAGAACTTCAGGAAACACCTGAGTTTTTGAACCAAAAGCAAAATGAATTTGCTGAGGAACTTCCTGTAGACAAATTTTTAGGAGATGACAAACTGGTTAACACGAACACCAATCGTCGTGATTTCCTAAAAGTTTTAGGCTTCAGCGTAACTGCTGCATCTTTGGCAGCATGTGAAACACCTGTTAGAAAAGCTATTCCTTACCTCAATAAGCCCGAGGAAATTACTCCAGGAGTTGCTAATTACTATGCCTCATCTTATTGGGATGGACAAGATTTTGCAAGCGTAGTGGTAAAAACTCGCGAAGCACGTCCAATCAAAATTGATGGTAACGAACTTTGCAGCATCACTAATGGTGGATCAACGGCACGTGTTCAAGCATCTGTTCTATCGTTATACGACTCTAATCGTTTGCGTAAACCGCAAATGAATGGTAAAGAGGCAGAATGGTCAGCTGTTGACAAAGAGGTTAAGTCGAAACTAGAAGCTATAGCTCAAAGGGGTGGAAACATCCGTATTTTTACTTCTACAATCATCAGCCCTTCAATTAAAGCTGCGGTTGCAGAATTTACTATAGCTTATCCAACAACACAAGTTGTTACTTATGATGCAGTTTCTTTAAAAGCGATCGCTGATGCACATCTAGCTTCTCATGGTAAAGCAATGATTCCTACTTATCAGTTCGATAAAGCTGATTTTGTATTAGGAATTGGTTGCGATTTCCTAACCAATTGGTTGTCGCCAGTTGAGTATGCTCGCCAATATGCATCGAAAAGAAAATTGAGCAAAGACAAAAAAGAAATGTCTCGTCACGTTCAGATTGAGTCATTGCTATCTCTTACTGGTTCCAATGCTGACAAGCGTGTTGCATTGAAACCGTCTCAACTTGGTCTTGCTGCAATCTCTATTTACAACAAATTAACTGGAAGTTCTATTTCTACTGCAGCTACCGATAAGGATAACGCTATTGCTGAAGTTGCTAAAGAACTTGCTTCATATAAAGGAAAAGCACTTGTGGTTTGCGGTATCAATGATCCAGCAATTCAACAAGTAGTAAATGCTATCAATACATATCTTGGCGCATACGGTAATACCATCAATACTGATGTGATCGATTACACGCGTCAAGGAAATGATGCCGCTGTTGCAAATCTCGTTTCTGAAATGAATGCAGGATCTGTTGACGCTTTAATCATCCATGGAACAAATCCTGTTTACAGCCTTGCCAATGGAGATGCATTTAAAACAGCTTTAAGCAAAGTAGATCTAAGTATTTCACTTTCTGATGTAGCTGATGAAACTGCTTCTGCATGTAAAATCATCGCACCTAATAGCCACTTCCTTGAAAGTTGGTCAGATGCAAATCCAAGAACAGGTCATTACACTCTAGGGCAACCTGTTATAAACCCACTAGGTTCTACAAGAGAAGCTCTAGCAAGCTTATTGAATTGGGCTGGTAATACTACCAATGCTCACGATTATATTGCAAAATATTGGGAAGTAATGCTTTATGCTACTTCAGCAGAAATTGCAGGTTTTTCAACATTCTGGAATAAAACACTCAATGCTGGCTTACTTGTAAAGTCAACTGAAATAGTTACTAACTCAGTTCCTACAGTAACACCTGCGCCTTCATCTACTCCAGTTGTTTCAGATATTAAACCTGTTGCTGATTTATCTGCAGCTGGTTCATCAATCGTTTCTTCTGCGAAATCAGCTAAGGGCATTGAAGTAGTTATTTATGAAAAAACAGGTCTAGGTTGGGGTGCACAAGCAAACAATCCTTGGCTTCAAGAATTACCTGATCCTGTTACCAAAGTAACCTGGGACAACTACGTGTTGATGAACCCAGATGAAATGAGAGAAAAAGGTTTCAATGTTCTAATGGGACAAGAGCAATTGTCTGATACAGTAGACGTAACAATTGGAACCAAAAAATTAAGCTTACCAGCCGTTGCTCAACCAGGGCTTCCTAAAGGAGTTGTTGCTATTGCTGTAGGATACGGTCGCACAGCTGCAGGTAAAACTGCCAATGGTATTGGTGCTAATGCATTCTCATTGGTTGGAACATCTGGTGGATATTACCAATTCAATGTTTCAGGTGCATCTATTTCAGGTAGCACAGGTAAATACAATATTGCAGCTACGCAAACCCATCATACGATGATGGGCCGCCAGATTGTTAAAGAAACAACGCTTGAAGAGTACAAAAAAGATTCTAAAGCGGGTAATGAAGACCTTCTGCTTGCAACCAATTTGAAAAATATTGGTAAAGACGGAAAGGCGAAACCACAAGAATTGGATTTGTGGCAGAACTTTGAATACAAGAACCATTTCTGGAACATGGCTATTGACTTGAACTCTTGCATCGGATGCGGTTCTTGTGTTGTAAGCTGTACGGCAGAAAATAACGTTCCTGTTGTTGGAAAAGATGAAGTTCGCAGAAGCCGTGAGATGCACTGGATGCGTATCGACAGATATTTCACGAGTAGCATGAATGAAGAAGTTGCTGAAAAAGAGGGTGTAGGAGCTATTGATAAATTCCTCAAAATGGAAGTGCCCTCTACAGACGATTCATTAGAAGTGGTATTCCAACCTGTTATGTGTCAGCATTGCAACCAAGCTCCTTGTGAGACTGTTTGTCCAGTACTTGCTACAACACACTCTTTGGAGGGCTTAAACCAAATGACTTACAACCGTTGTATCGGAACACGTTATTGTGCAAACAACTGTCCATACAAGGTTCGCCGCTTCAACTGGTTCCGTTACAATGAAAACGAGGCATTCGATTTCAATATGTACGACGATATGGGCAAAATGGTACTCAACCCAGATGTTACCGTTCGTAGTCGTGGTGTAATGGAGAAATGTTCAATGTGCGTTCAAAGAATTCAAGCTGGTAAACTTTCAGCGAAGAAGAAAAGTGAACGCCCAGCAGACGGTAGCATCAAAACAGCTTGTCAACAAGCTTGTCCAACTAACGCAATTACTTTCGGAGATTTCAATGACCAAAACTCAGCAGTGAGAAAAGCTTGGAATGATGAGAGAAAGTATCAGTTGCTCGAAGAAGTTGGTACACAACCATCTGTTTACTACCTCACGAAAGTCAGAAACAAACCAGCAACAACAAAAGCTTAACTTAACAGCATTCGCGATAAGATATGTCACATCAATCTGCATCGGTTAGGGAACCGCTGATTTTAGGAGAAAAAACCTATCATCAGATTACGGAGGATATTGCTAAACCTATTGAAGGCAAAGCAAATAATCTGTTTAAAATTCTATTTACGATTTCAGCCTTATTAGCACTATGGGGTGTTGCTTGTTTCGCATACACCATTGGAACTGGTATTGGGGTCTGGGGTTTGAATAAAACAGTAGGCTGGGCATGGGATATCACCAACTTCGTTTGGTGGGTAGGTATTGGTCACGCTGGTACATTGATTTCTGCGATCCTTCTTCTTTTCCGTCAACGTTGGAGAATGTCGATCAACAGATCTGCAGAAGCGATGACTATTTTCGCAGTAATCTGTGCTGCATTGTTCCCAGTAATGCACATGGGACGTGTGTGGTTGGCTTATTGGGTTCTTCCACTTCCCAATCAATTTGGCTCGCTTTGGGTGAACTTTAATTCGCCACTATTGTGGGACGTATTTGCGATCTCTACCTATTTTACAGTTTCTCTAGTATTTTGGTACACTGGGCTTATTCCAGATTTTGCTACCATCCGCGATCGTCAGGTGAAACCTAAAATGAAGAGAATTTACAGTATTCTTTCATTCGGTTGGTCTGGTTCTGCAAAGCAATGGTCAAGATTCGAAGAAGTATCATTGGTACTAGCTGGACTTTCAACTCCACTAGTATTGTCGGTGCATACAATCGTATCAATGGACTTTGCAACATCAGTTATTCCAGGTTGGCATACTACTATTTTCCCTCCTTATTTCGTTGCTGGTGCTGTGTTCTCTGGTTTTGCAATGGTGCTTACGCTTTTGATCATTATGCGAAAAGTGCTTCATTTAGAGGATTACATCACGATTACTCACGTTGAGTCGATGAACAAAATCATCATCATTACTGGTTCAATTGTGGGTGTAGCTTACTTAACAGAGCTTTTTGTATCTTGGTATTCAGGTGTTGAATATGAGCAGTACGCCTTCTTGAACAGAGCAACAGGTCCATATTGGTGGTCTTATTGGTCGATGATGACTTGTAATGTTATTACTCCTCAGCTTTTCTGGTTCAAGAAAATCAGAAAGAGCTTGATGGCCACTTTCATTATTTCAATCTTTGTTAATATTGGTATGTGGTTCGAACGATTTGTAATCATCGTAACATCATTACACCGCGATTATCTTCCATCTAGTTGGACGATGTTTCACCCAACTTTCATTGACATTGGAATCTTTTTAGGAACAATCGGTATATTTTTCACATTGTTCTTACTGTTCTCAAGAACGTTCCCGGTAATTGCCTTGAACGAATTGAAGACAATTCTAAAATCTACAAGTGAAAATCCTAAACCTCCGCACCACTAATAGGTCATGAGTAAACAAATTATCTACGGCGTTTTCGACGATGAAGAAGTCCTGATTAGCAGTGCTAAGGCATTGCGCGGGCAAGGAGTAAAGATCCGTGACGTATTTTCACCGTTCCCTATCCACGGATTAGATCCAGTTATCGGTATCAAACCAACCAGATTATCCAATGCTGCCTTTTTCTACGGTATGTTTGGAACATCCATGGCTGTTTTGATGACTTGGTACATGATGATTCATGACTGGCCAATGAATGTGGGTGGAAAACCAAGTTTCACTTGGTTTGAAAATATGCCAGCATTTATACCAGTTACCTTCGAATTAACCGTATTCTGCGCTGCACATGGTATGGTGTTAAGCTACTTGTTAGTGAACAAAATTTACCCGGGTAGAAAAGCGCACAATCCCGATCCACGATCTACTGATGACATGTTTATCATGGAGATTCAAACTGTGGATAATAAAAAAGTTGCTGGAAGTGAGATTATCTCTGTACTCCGCAATACTGGTGCAATTGAAATCAATCAAAAAGAACTGTAATAATCTGACTGATGAAAAAACTGAGTAAACTGATCCTTCCGGTATCTGTTCTTTTCGCAGGCGGATTGTTTCTCCAGTCCTGCACTTCGGATCCATTAAGCCCAGGTGTTGAATACATGCCAGACATGTATAGAGGACCTGCATACGAAGTATACGGAGAAAGTCCTTTTAGCGAAAATGGATCATCATTAAAACCTGTTGCAGGAACTGTTCCTAGATTTAACGATGAGACTTTACCTTATTACGAACCATATCAATATCCTAATACCAATGAAGGATATGAAGCCGCTGGCTTAGGATTAACGAACCCTTATCCAGCTAGTGAAGCAATTTTAGAAAAAGGTAAAGCTATTTACACTAACTTTTGCATTCATTGCCATGGTGAAAAAGGTGATGGAAACGGAATATTGGTTCAACGCGATAAATATGCAGGAGTTCCTTCATACTACAGCGAAGCACTAAAGACGCTTCCTGAAGGTAAAATGTACCACACCATTTATTTTGGTAAGAATATGATGGGGTCACATGCTTCACAAATTAACTACGCAGAACGTTGGGCAGTTATCCAATACGTTCAAAAATTGCGCGCTGATGGTTTAGGAACTTCTGCTCCGGCCGACAGCACGTCGAAAACAAAAATAGATACTACTGCTGCAGCAGCTGTTGCTTCAGTTAAAAAATAATTGACCTAAGGACGCTTCAACTGAGTCACAATGAATTACACATTCACCTCCAAAACCAAAAACATCTGCTTTATCCTAATGGGTATTGGGCTGTTAAGCCTTGCCGGAGGATTTATAGCAGATTCTCATCGCGCTTGGCCCACTTTGCTTCATAATGCCTTTTTCTTCATGGCAATCGGATTAGGAGCCCTATTTTTCATGGCCATTCAATATGCTGCTGAGGCAGGCTGGTCGGCAACAGTAAAGCGTCCAATGGAAGCGATAGCTAGCTACCTTCCATACGGGGCAGCGATTTTCGGAATCGTTGTTATTATGTCGGCATTGCATATGAATCATATTTATCACTGGGCTGATCCTGCAGTTACAACAGAAGGAAGTCCTGTATATGATGAAATTATTGCAGGGAAGTCAGCATTTTTGAATCCTGTATTCTACATCATTCGTACAGTAGTTTACTTGGCTGGTTGGGTATTGTTTTACCGTTCATTCATGAAACGTTCAGAAATTGAACGTCTTTCACTTGATGTAAAAGCTTGGAAAAAGAGCCAGAGTTTATCAGCTTATTTCTTGGTATTTTTTGCTGTTACTTCCTCTACCTCTGCTTGGGATTGGATTATGTCCATCGATACACACTGGTTTTCAACTTTGTACGGATGGTACACCTTTGCTGGATTCTTTGTTAGTGCACTAACAGTAATCACTTTACTTGTGCTTCACTTAAAGAGTAAAGGTTTATTGCCTGAAGTAAACGAAAACCATATTCACGACCTTGGGAAATTTATGTTTGCCTTCTCTGTGTTTTGGACCTACCTATGGTTCTCACAATTCATGCTAATCTGGTATTCTAACATTCCTGAAGAAGTAACCTATTACATGGACCGTTTTGAGAATTATAAGTTTCTATTTATATTCAATTTGTTTCTGAACTTTTTCTTCCCTTTCCTTGTTTTAATGAAGCGTGCCTCTAAAAGAAATTACGCATTATTGAAGGTGGTTGGTGTAGTTATTTTAATTGGTCATTGGAGTGATAATTTTGTAATGATCACTCCTGGTGTTCTGAAGGATCATTGGCACCTTGGATGGGTTGAAATTGGAACAATGCTTGGGTTTTTAGGCTTATTTGGATTTGTTATCCTTAGTAAACTTGCTAGCCGCCCAGTTAACAATCCAACACACATTTTCTACGAAGAAAGTGTTCACCACCACATTTAATATTTCATCGTCACATAAAAGAACAGCCTGATTATGACCTTTCTGATTCTTGCCACTATTGTCTTGTTTGTCCTCGCGGGAATTCGCGTGATGTCTATTGCAGCTCTTTCTGCTGAGCTTAGAAACAATAGAAAAGATGACGTAATTACTGATGCAGAAAATAGAAGTCAAGGTAACATGTGGGTTATTTTCATGATTGCTTTCTTTGCTTTCTGCGCATGGCAGTTGTACGCATACGGGGATAAAATTCTTCCAGAAGCAGCATCGGCTCATGGTCCTGCAATTGACAATTTGTTCTACACAACGCTTGCCCTAATTACAGTTGTATTCATTTTAACACATATTGTACTTGTTTATCAAACTTACAAGCATGCAGGTAAAAATGGAAAAAGAGCAACATACTTTGCTCACAGCAACAAACTTGAGTTGATTTGGACAGTTATTCCTGCAGTTGTGCTTACAGGATTAATTGCATACGGATTAACTGTTTGGAATGATGTGATTTACCCTGGAGATAAAAAGGCTAGTGTTATTGAATTGTATTCTAAACAATTTGATTGGACTGCTCGTTACGCAGGAAAAGACAACACACTCGGCCGTTCTGATTTCCGTACCATTGGCGAGGGGAATGATTTAGGTTTGATTGAAGACTCTAAATCAGATGATGATGTAATTGTTAAAGGTGAATTTCACTTAGTTAAAGGTGAACCGGTGCAATTTAAATTCAGATCAAGAGATGTTATTCACAGTGCATTTATGCCACACTTCAGAGCTCAAATGAACTGTGTGCCTGGCATGGAAACGAACTTTGAATTTACTCCAACAATCACTACCAAAGAAATGCGTGAAAAATTGAACAATCCTAAATTCAATTACGTTTTAATGTGTAATAAAATTTGCGGAGCTGCTCATTACAACATGCAAATGGACATTATTGTAGAATCGAAGGAAGAACACAATAAGTGGTTAGCCGAGCAAAAGACTTGGGCACAAACCAAAGCTGTTGCAACACAAACAGCATCAGTTATTGAACAAACAAACACTACTGCTACATCCGACAAATAATTGTCAATATTAAAAGAACCAAACCAGAAAAACGGAGGCCGATATGTCAGCAATGGATTCTAACAACACACATTCTGAGCACGAAGTTCAGATTTTGCATTCAGCGCATGATCATTCACATGGACATGATCATGCACATGATCACGATGAAGAACATGAGCATCATGACACCTTTATAACCAAGTACATCTTCACACAAGATCACAAGATGATCGCTAAGCAGTTTCTTCTAACTGCTGTATTAATGGGAGTTATAGCGATGTTGATGTCGGTTGTATTCCGACTACAATTGGCATGGCCAGGTAAAAGTTTTCCAATCCTAGAACCAATTTTAGGCAAATGGGCTCCAGGTGGAGTTTTAGATCCTAACTTTTATTTAGCCTTGGTAACTATCCACGGAACCATCATGGTATTCTTCGTACTTACTGGTGGTCTTTCTGGTACGTTCTCGAATTTACTCATTCCATTGCAGATCGGAGCACGCGACATGGCTTCTGGATTCTTGAACATGCTTTCGTTTTGGTTCTTCGCAGCATCTTCAATCGTAATGCTTTTTTCAGTAACCATTGAATCTGGTCCTGCTTCAGGTGGATGGACGATATATCCGCCTTTGAGTGCCCTTGAGCAAGCAATGCCAGGATCTGGATTAGGTATGACTCTTTGGTTGGTTTCTATGTCATTGTTTATCGTTTCTTCTTTACTTGGATCGTTAAACTACATCGTAACAATCATCAATTTAAGAACAAAAGGAATGTCGATGACTCGTTTGCCACTAACGATTTGGGCATTTCTTGTGACTGCAATGTTGGGGGTTCTATCGTTTCCAGTTCTTTTCGCTGCAGTATTGTTATTAATTTTCGATCGTAGTTTTGGAACCAGCTTCTACCTCTCTGACATATACATCGGTGGTCAAGCGCTTGAGCACAACGGCGGAAGTCCGATTTTGTATGAACACTTATTCTGGTTCTTAGGTCACCCAGAGGTATACATTGTATTACTTCCTGCGCTTGGTATCACTTCTGAAGTTATTGCAACCAATGCTCGTAAGCCTATCTTCGGATACCGCGCGATGATTGCTTCAATTTTAGGAATTGCTTTCCTTTCCTTCATCGTTTGGGGACATCACATGTTTATCACGGGCATGAATCCATTCTTAGGATCCGTATTCGTGTTCACAACACTACTTATTGCGATTCCATCAGCAGTAAAGGCTTTCAACTACATAACAACACTTTGGAAAGGTAATTTACAATTTACTCCGGCTATGCTTTTCGCTATCGGTCTTGTATCTTTCTTCATCACAGGTGGTGTAACTGGTTTGATCTTGGGAGATTCTGCACTTGACATCAATTTACACGATACATATTTTGTTGTAGCCCACTTCCATCTTGTAATGGGTTCGGCTGCTATCTTCGGAATGTTTGCAGGTGTGTATCATTGGTTCCCTAAAATGTTTGGGCGTCTAATGAATAAGAAATTAGGATTTGCTCACTTCTGGCTCACTTTTGCTGGAGCTTATGGTGTGTTTTTCCCAATGCACTTCCTAGGTTTAGCTGGTGTACCGAGACGCTATTACACCTTTACAGAATTCCCAATCTTTAATGATTTGGTAGACATTAACGTTCTTATAACTTGGTTTGCCATCATCTCTGCTGTTTCACAAATAATTTTCTTGTTCAACTTCTTCTTTAGTATTTTCAGAGGTCAACGATCATCTCAAAACCCTTGGAAATCAAATACGCTTGAATGGACTACACCTGTTGAACACATTCACGGTAACTGGCCTGGAGAAATTCCTGAAGTTCACCGTTGGGCTTATGATTACAGCAAACCTGATAGAGAGGAAGATTTTGTTTCTCAAATAACTCCACTCACAGAAAAAGAAATAGTTGAAGGTGCTCATTAATCTTTTCCTTCATTCATTTAAAAACGTCCCGATGACCTCGGGACGTTTTTATTTTTATCAAGCCGATTCTTGTGAATACATTTGTAAACCATGAACCCAAATCTGGATCCAGAAGAATCTAACTTAAGCCCAAAGGAGCGTGAACTTGAAAAAGTACTTCGCCCAGCATCATTTGAGGATTTTACCGGACAAGTTCAGGTTTTAGACAATCTGAAAGTCTTTGTAGAAGCTGCCAGAATGCGTGAAGAGGCATTGGATCACGTATTGCTTCATGGGCCTCCCGGTTTAGGTAAGACAACATTAGCCAATATCATTGCCAACGAACTTGGAGTTGGTTTCAAGGTTACCTCAGGTCCAGTTTTAGATAAACCAGGTGATCTCGCAGGATTGCTTACGAATTTGGAACCCAATGATGTTCTGTTTATCGATGAAATACATCGTTTAAGTCCTGTTGTTGAAGAGTATTTATATTCTGCAATGGAAGACTATAGAATCGATATTTTAATTGAAAGTGGACCCAATGCTAGAGCAATTCAAATCAATTTGAATCCGTTCACCCTCATTGGTGCAACTACTAGATCAGGCTTGCTCACTTCTCCATTGCGTGCTAGATTTGGCATCAATGCCCGATTGGCTTATTATGATGCGAATCTGCTCACCCGAATCATTCGAAGATCCTCTAAGATCTTAAACATGGTGATTAAAGACGACGCTGCTCGAGAAATCGCTGGAAGAAGTCGCGGCACACCTAGAATTGCGAACGCCTTGTTAAGACGTGTTCGCGACTTTGCCATGGTTAAAGGAGATGGATCGATTACCAAAGAAATTACACATCTAGCACTCGATGCTCTCAATGTAGATCGATATGGCCTAGATGAAATGGACAATAGAATATTGACGACTATCATCCAAAAGTTTAAAGGTGGGCCCGTTGGTGTGAATACGATAGCTACAGCTTGTGGTGAAGATCCTGAAACAATTGAAGAGGTTTATGAGCCTTTTTTAATTCAAGAGGGATTTATTGTAAGAACACCTAGAGGGAGAGAAGTAACTGAACTTGCCTACAAACATTTAGGTTTGATTCGGCAGGGACGTCAAGGAGGCTTATTCGGCGATCTATAGCCTTGTAATGATCTTGTGAAATGACATCCAAAGATTTGATCGCTAGGGAAAATACTGCAACTGTAAAGCGGATCGCCGGTGAATTAGGTTTTATGTATTGTGGCATTTCTAAAGCTGATCAGCTTCAAGAAGAGGCAAGAAGATTGGAATCTTGGCTAAATCGTGGATTGCACGGAAAGATGCAGTACATGGAAAATCATTTTGACAAAAGAATTGATCCTAGGCAATTGGTCCCTGGGGCTAAATCAGTAATTTCTCTTTTGTTCAATTACCACAATCCAGAAAAGCAAAAAGATCCAGAGGCTCCAAAAATATCAAGCTATGCTTATGGAAAAGATTATCACTTTGTGATTAAAGACAAACTTTTCGAATTGAAATCAAGATTGGAGGCTGAGATTGGAGAGATCGATGGACGTGTTTTTGTAGATTCCGCACCAGTCATGGACAAAGCATGGGCCGTTAAATCGGGATTAGGTTGGATGGGAAAAAATACCAATCTAATTACCCGAGAAGCCGGTTCATGGTTCTTTATTGCTGAATTAATAATTGATCTGCAGTTGGTTGATGATGGTCCTATTAAAGATTATTGCGGGAGCTGCACTCGATGCATTGATGCATGTCCGACAGATGCTATTACACCTTATCAAGTGGATGGCAGCAAATGCATTTCTTATTATACAATTGAACTGAAAGAGGCATTGCCAGAATCAATGAAAGGGAAATTCGATCAATGGATGTTTGGATGCGATATTTGTCAGCAGGTTTGCCCTTGGAACAGATTCGCAAAAATGCACAATGAGCCTACGTTCAAACCCACGGATGAGCTGCTAAATATGACGAAATCAGATTGGCTTGAATTAACCGATGATGTTTTTAAGAAGATATTTCCGAAATCAGCTGTGAACCGAACTGGACTTCACGGATTAAAGAGAAATATTGATTTCCTTAAAGATTAGAGTCCGTCTTGCCAGCGGCTCGTTTTAATCTCAAACCCAGCCAAATCTAGCACGCGATCAACCACTGTTGCAGCAAGTTCCTTAAAGTCGGATGGTCGACTATAAAAAGATGGACTCGCGGGACAAATGATTCCACCTGCTTCAGTTAACGTTGCCATGTTTCGTATGTGAATGAGGCTATAAGGCGTATCACGAAGCACACAGATAAGCCTTCTTCTTTCCTTAAGGATAACATCTGCCGAACGTGTAATGAGATCATCAGAAAGCCCCGTAGCAATTCGGCCAAGCGTTCCCATGGAGCAAGGGCAAATGATCATGGTATCGAAACCTGCAGATCCTGAGGCAAAAGGGGCGAAAAAGTCGTCCTTCCCCCAAATCTTCCATGGGAGATTTTCGTAATCCTTGTTTTGAAGTTCGTATTCCCAAACATCACGCGCGTTTGAAGAAAGCACCAAACCTACTTGATCAATTTGATCTTGAATCAACAGTAACTTCTCCAGCAACACTTGCGCATAAACAGAACCAGAAGCACCTGTTATTGCAACTACGACCTTCTTCTTTCTCATATCAAAACTTATAGAGCAACCTTCCCATCACACAGTTTGAATATTGACCACGATTAAGAAAGGTTGTAACCTTATTGGGAAAATCCCTTACAGGAAAAATACTGTTGATGGATCGTACATTAAATGCCCACTTTTCATCTATCAACCAGTTAATTCCTGCATTAAAAGAAATGTCGGAACGCTTAAATTGTTCTTGTGGAGCATAATTTCCAATCAATTCACCATTTTCGTCGGCTTCATAAACACCAACTAAGGCTCCATAGGACAATCCAGATTCAAGGCTAAAATACTTGTTGATTCGGTATTGGAAAATTAGAGGAACTTCAACGTAATGAAGTCTAAGCCGATAAAATTGAAAATTAAGATCAAGAGGTTTAGGATTTTTTCTGCTGCCTTTCGGCAAATACTCCATTTCCATAACCAATTTAGCGCGATCTCCAATTGACCGAGAAACCCAAAAACCAGCAATCACACCTGGTTGGTTGTAGCCGGCAAAATTGTCGCCTGTTATTTGACTTGTATTAAGGCCTAAAATTGTGCCGGCATCAAACTTTTGAGCATACGTAACAATCTGAACTACAAAGAAAAACCCGGAAACCAAAAGGAACCGGGCTGATAAATGTCTCATAAAAAGGATCATTCAATTAAATGAATTTCTTCTGCCTGTATGACTTCTTTATTGGAAGCTTTGAAAAGAACAGCGACTAAATGCATATTCTCTGCAACCCATTCGGAAGGCAATGTATAGTTGAACTGGCTGTCGAATTCTTGTCCGGGGTAAAAGGTGCTTCCAACTGAAAGTGGGCTTCCCCAAGTTCCATTTGCACTTCCTCTGAATACATGACGATGCACGTAATCTGTTATGTATTGAGCTGGCTCTGGCAATGAATAATCTGCTTGTGGTTTAACAATACTGTCTTCTGTAAGATAGACTACCAGTTGCAAAGAATCGGGGATATTCAATAAAATTTTAGTATTTACATCAATACTAATTGCTCTAGATGCACTGTTGTATGAGGGTTCAAGAGTAATCCAAGCATCTGCAGGCGTATTGATAAATTCGTTCACCTTTGAACTCCAAGCTGTAAAATTCACGATTGGATTTGAGTCGTAGTATTTTCTATTGATCAAACCATTGGGTAAACCAGCATTTGAATTACCGTAAAATTGATCGAGTTCTGTTCCAGAGGGTGTTCTAAAATCGTAAACAAACAAACCACCTGAATTAGGCTCTGCGAAAAAACCAGCATGAACGCCCATGGCTACGATTTTCTCTCCGTATTGACTTTCTAATTGTTTTAATGCATATGCCGCTTCTGGGCAATTTCCACACCTATGCCCTGTATAATCTTCAACGAGCACTTTTCTGAAATAACCAGTGTTCGTAGTATCGTTAGCTCCGACGCCTTTGGCATAAGGCCCATCAATTTTATCGCAACCAGTAAAAATTGATGCGATTAAAAGTATTCCTAGAATTGCTTTTGTTTTCATCTTTTCGAAACACTAAGTTAAACTTTTAAAAGCTACTCAGGATGGAGATTGTTAATCCATTTGATGCTGGAACATTTCTGCAAACGCCTCCAACACAAAAGATACCTGCGCGTTGTCGACCATAACCGATCATAATTCTATTTCCTTTTTTCATATATCCAACATTGCCAGTTAAATAATGAAGGCGCAGATCTTCAGATTTGTTTCCAAAATTATATTGGTCAACAACTGCAACAAACCAGTTTGGAGAATAGGTATATTCAATTAAGCCCATTGCCCAAGAACCTGCATCTTGTTCTGTTAGAAGCGATTGGGCTTCAATACGAATGGTGTTTTTATCATTGATTTTATAGGCAACGTCCAAAACAGCCATTGGCGCGTAGATGGTTCCAAATCCCTTTAACCCTTGAACTACATCTTTATTGTATACCCAATAAAGGAGCATCAAGGTTGACTTCCATGATTTATTAAACTTCTTATGGATCTCTACGTGATAATCGCGGAAATAGACTTCCTTTCCGATCTTAAAAAATTCTGATTCGTAGCCGAGCGTATCGTTGGATGCTTCGGTTTTATTTAGACCATTCGTTCCTGAAGCGTTGATCGTTACTTCGGTTCCATATTTACCTCCCAATAAACTACCCTTTTTAATTCTCCAAGAGAGCTCAACTTGGTAGCCCATTTCTCCATTGGGCTGGGTGGCGTATGGATAAATTGTGGCGGGAAGATTATAGGTATGCTGACGTGTAGCTGCAGGTAGAAAATTGATATTGTAAGCATTTCCTGCAGCAGACCTATCAGAACGAAAATCGAAATTATCAAGTCTTTTAGCTGAGACGAGCAATCCGAAGCCTTTGGTTGAATAGGTTGCAGATAGATTGAGGGCTTGTCCAGGTCGATAGATTAGTTTGTTGCTTGCTGATGGATCATTGATTTTATAACCGTATTCGGCAGCGATGTTAAACTTACCTCGAATTACATTCAGGCGGCCTCCAAAAGCAGCAACATTTTCTGGTAAATTGTAGATAGGATCTTGGTCATCTTGAAATCTACTTAATGCGCTAGCACCAAGAACCACTCGTGTTTTATAATCTTTTCCCGCAAAAAAAGCATCGTTTATGTTTAACTCTATATCTCCACCACGAAGAATACCCGGACTTAATGAAAAGAATGCCCTTTGACGAGCAACCAATGCTTTTACTATTAAACCTGGAATTGGTTCATACTTAACACGTGCACCATCCAAAACATTATCGAATCCTAATCCACGTTCTTCATATGCTCTTAAAATCAAACCTCCACCGAATTGTTCGTAGAAATTCCCAACTGTAGCTTCCAATTTGTCGTTGGTGTATGTTGCGAATCTGAAAGGAATCCCTGAACCTTTGTAACGCGAATCGAAACCTTGCATTACATTTAGATAGTTCTCATATCTAATACCTGCTGAGAATTTCCCTTTAGTGTACCAAAGATTCATGAATCCATTGGAAAGGATTTTTTCAGGGACAATTGGAGCGCCAATTAGTGTATCAACATTGTAATATTGAGCATCCAATTGAAAATTCCCATGTAATTCTGCTTGGTCCGTTAGGATATTTTGAGCTGAAAAATGAGATACAGAAATTATTAAAAAAAACAGCGGAAGGAGTAGTTTAAACAACGATTTCATGTGTTATTCGGCAATAGTCTTTCCTTCTGAAAGTTGTTTAACCAATTCAAAAAGCTTTAGTTCGTCGCCTTCAGTATAGCTGTTGTGTTGCCAAACAATTTGTTTATCGGCATTAAGTAAAAATGTATGTGGGATGAGGTTGATATTCAAGGCTCTTTTAAGATCTGAGTTTGGATCGAGGTAAACTTCGTAATCCCAACCTTTGCCATTCACGAATGGAGCAACTTTCGTCATATTTCTAGCATCGTCGATAGAAATGGCAATAATTTTCACCCCAGTTTTTTCCTTCCATTCATCATAAACCTCAGCCATATTGGTGAGTTCATTCACACAAGGCTTGCACCAGGTAGCCCAAAAAGAAACAATGATTGGCTTGCCATCATTTTGAAAATCACTAGTAGATATCGTTTGCCCATCGAGTGTTTTTAGCTGAGTAATCGGAAAATCTCTTCCCTTCTCTTTTGCTTGGCTATAACTCAATGTCGGAATTAACAAAAGTAATGTGATGATGTATTTCATGTTGTGTTGAATAGGATCTTGTAAAACTAAAAAAACCGAGATAAACATCCCGGTTTTTTATCAAAATTCAAGCCTTTAATATTCAAAGAATGAAAAAGGACTAAAGTCTATTACTTAGCAATAGTGAATTTTCTGAATGATTCAGCAGAATCAGAACTTACACGAATTGTGTAAACACCTGAAGCTAAATTAGAAACACCTACTGACATTGTTGTTACACCTGTTCCAACATTGTTAAATTGTTCGAATTTAACACGCTGACCAAGGATATCGATCACCTCAACATTAACCACTTCTGGTTTTTCAAGGCTGATTTCTACATTGATAAGGTTAGAAGTTGGATTAGGGAATACATTCAAAGAAGTGAATTCATTCAAATCGTTGATAGAAGATGTCTCATCTGTTCTCAAAGCATTTTCTGTTTCATCACCAAAGTTGAAAGAAGCATCTTGTTCTTGAACGATAATTCCACCACCTGAATTTAGAATTGTATATCCAAAAGGAGCAGCTGTTGTTACACCACCTGTGTAGCCCATACCGTCGCCAAAGCTATCGAACAATTTGAATGAGTAGCACTTGTTTGTAGCGAGCGTAACTTGGTGTGTTTTAGTTGTAGTCGCATCAGCGCCACCACCACCAAATTGATCAGCAGTTCCAGCAACGTAAGCTTGAGAAGTTACAAGTGTTCCGTTGTCTTCACGGATTTCCCAGCTAGTTTCACCAGGATAGTAATCTGTTCTGATTTCAACTGTGATGTTCAATGAAGCAAAACCAGCTAAACCAACTTCAACTTCTTTTGCATCATTAGATGTATTTTGATCAGTACTTCCGTTTGGATTTGAAGTCGTGATATTCAAAATATTGCTCGCATCTGGAGTAAAGTTGATTGAACCAAGACTAACAACAGCAGTTTCGTAGAAAGCAAGGTTACCTGTCCATGGAATTGAACCGGTTGTACCGTTGATCTCGTAACCTACATTCAAAGATGTAAGTGCTGCAGATCCGTAGTTCTGAATTGTAACTGATGGTGTGATTGCACCCACGCAGCTAAATCCATCTACACCAGTGATTGAAGAAGCAACAGCATCCGTATTGAAAGCAGGAGTTACTGGAGAGCCTTCTGCAAATTTAGCTTGCATAACTTCCTTGTTCGCATCATTCTGGATGAAAGCAACAACAGCTATCTCATTGATGTCGTATACGTTAGCAAGATCCCAAGTTTGGGTTGTAGTGAAAGTTTCACCAGCAGCATATGAACCTGCCATAGCTACACCATCAGCATTAGGAAGGAATTTCTTCATAACACTGTAGAAATCTGTCTCACCGTTCGAACCTGGAGCTGTAGCAAATGAAATTTGCTTTTCAACAACTGCAATTCTAAGTTTGAAAGTACCAGAAGCAGCTTGTGTACAAGTTGTAGTAGCTGTAACTGTGATAGTTTCCGGAGTAAGTGAATAAGTAAGATCAATATCGAAAGATGCAGGAACTGCATAACGAGTATCAATCAAAGCTTGAGTAAAGCCAGCAGGAGCTCCAGCATAAGGATTTCCACCAGCAAAAGTTGGAACAGTACCGTCGATCATTGCGGTTGGAACGCCATTCTGACCATAGTAGCTATCGAAACGTCCATTTGCCTCAGTTGGATTGTGATCGTGCATTGGATCGTAACCTGGGAAGTACCACTGATATTTCAATGGAACAACTTTAGCAGTATTCGCATCCAAAAGCGTTTTGAATGCAGGATTTTGAGCAGCGCAAGGACCGCAAGAAGCATTTGAACCTTCTTCGATCAGCACCATTCGCTGTGACTGCGAAAATGCTGAGAATCCGATACAAAGCGAAAGTAAAGATGTAATGATTCTTTTCATGTAAACTTTTTTTTGAAGAATTCTGATTGTGTGATGTTAGCTCACAAATATAACATTTTTATGTTTCGACCGTAAAACGGAAAATTTTCAAAAAGAACATTTTTGGCGTGATCTTCATTCCCGAAAATCGGGTTTTCTAATTGGCTCACATTACATATATAATATGAAAATAATTACTTTGCTATCCCAATGCTTATCGTTCATCTAACCCAAAGTAATTCTAAGCGACAAACCCAATAAAACGTTCTTCTCAACCAATTGAACCTTTGTTTATATTTGTATCAAAGTTCAACCCATGAAAAATCGTTTACTCACACTTGTTTTTATTTTTGCTGCTTTTGTCTCAACATACGGCCAGAGTCTTCAGATAGAAAATACCCAAGTCAATTATTATGATCCGCTTCAGGATGCTTTAGCAGTTAGCTGCGATATTAGAAACATTGGCAACACCACCGAAGATATTCTAGTTAAAAGTTCCGTACAATATGTACCTAGTGGTACGATTAATTTCCTTTGTTGGGCGCAATGTTATGGTCCGGCGGTTACCCTCGCTCCTGCCCCACTTACTGCCGATCCGAATGGCGTAATTGATCAGTTTCACGGATATTACCGAAACTATGGCGTTTTAGAAGAAGCTACAATTCAATACATATTCTTCTTAGAAAACAATCCGAACGACTCGATTGTGCTCAATGCAGTTTTCAATCCTTCTACTGTTGGAATCAATAACGCTAAGGCTCCTGCTCTTTTCAGCGCATCACCAAATCCGGCGAATGAGCAATTCAAAATCACTTATGCGAATTTGTCCGACTCAAACAATGCAGTGCTAGAAGTATACAATATGCTAGGCAGCAAAGTATACAATACAAGTCTGAACGCAACCAGCGGTCAAGTTGAAATTCCTTCAAACAATTTCAAATCAGGTTTGTATCTGTATACTATTCGTCAAGACGGAAAGTCGACTTTCACTGGTAAAATTGTTGTTAAGCATTAATTCTTAATATCGTCTTTCTTTCAGGCCGGGTTTTCCGGCCTTTTTTATTTTGTAAGTACAATGGACATAACGCCTGGACACTGGATTTTTGCGTTCCTATTTCTTATCAGCTTTATCGCAATTCTTTCATGGTCGTTCATGAAAGATAAAAAGGTAAACAAACCTCAATTTGGAAATGTTGGGCTGATTGCACTCATCATTGGCGGTTCGATCATCATGTTGATTATCATCAAATTCGCTTTAAGAAACATCAATCATTAATTCTGGATGCAACAAGGCTAATAGTTCGCTGATCATCATTGCAGTTGCTCCCCAAATGACCGATCCTCCTAAATCGAAAGCCGGAACAACCATTTTTTGATCCTTCCCAGCTTTCACTTCAACTGTTTTCACGTTCGACCTATCGGCCAGAAAATGAAATGGCACTTCAAGCACTTCGCTTATCTCGCGAGGATCAGGCACAAATGGGATTGATCTTGAAAGCTTAGCAACCACAGGTTGAACGCGCATTCTGCTTACTGGAATTGTAAGTGGAGAAAGTCTTCCTACAATTTCTATTTCCTGCGGATGAATTCCCAATTCCTCCCCTGCTTCCCTGATAGCCACTTGCTCTGGGTGGACTTCTCCTTTTTCAAATTTCCCTCCGGGGAAACTTACCTGAGCACTGTGAACACCCTCGTAAGTGCTTCTTAAGGTTAACACAAGATGCCATCCATTTTCTCGTTTGATGAATGGAACTAACACAGCCGACTCCCTATAACCTTCCAAAATTGAATCCTCCAAAGGAACCTTCACTCTTCCAACTGGGGCCATTTTCCATTGTGCACTAGCTCCGGGAAGCGTATTTTTCAATCGTTCAACAATTTCTTCCCATGTTTGCATAATGTCTCTTTCTTTCCGTTTCGACTGGGATAAATTTACAACTTCATCTCACCTTTCAATGGTTTGAAACATTACCACAAAATGATTCATAAGTAAATAAACACCGAACGGTATGATGAAAATTGAACGTATATTTGACCTCCGATGAAGTTTGCGAATCCGGTATTTTTTTGGGCCCTGTTCACGCTGGCCATTCCCATTATCATTCACTTATTTCATTTCCGTAGATTCAAAACGGTTTACTTCACCAATGTACGGTTCCTAAAGGCTTTACAGGAAGAAACCCAAAGCAGATCTAAACTCAAACACCTTCTTGTTTTAATTGCTCGCTGCCTTGCACTTTCGGCGCTTGTGCTTGCATTTGCTCAACCATTTATTCCTGCGGATAGAAAATCAACTGGTTCTAATCGTGTGATAAGCGTTTACATCGATAATTCATTTTCGATGGATTCTCGTGGTGAAAGTTCTAGCCTCATCGAATTGGCGAAAAAACACGCTGAAGAAATTGTTTCATCCTACAAAGCAACCGACCGATTCAACCTCATTACAAATGAATTCGAGGGAAAGCACCAACGCTTAGTTACCAAAGACCAATTCATCGAATTGCTTGAAGAAATCAATGCTAGTCCGACAACCCGGAAATTATCGGAGGTCATCAACCGACAAAAAGATATCCTTCTACAGAGCCAAACTAGTCAACCAATCATTTATCTCATTAGTGACTTTCAAAAAAACACTTTCGATCTTAATACACTAAAACCAGATACAAGTGTTTCGTTGAATTGCGTGCATATCAAGCCACAATTGGCCGATAATTTATCAATCGACTCGGCATGGTTTGAATCTCCTTATCGTGAAAATGGCAAATCAGATCTAGTTCAACTTAGGTTGAAGAATTTTTCACCTAAGAAAGTCGATAATCTACCAGTAAAATTAACGGTTGATGATGCTCAACGAGGCCTTGGCTCCATATCGGTTGGGCCTGACTCTGTGCTTAACAGTTCAATATCATTCACAACCAACGGAGCAGGATATCATAGCGGTTCATTAAAGATCACCGATTATCCCATCATTTTTGATGATGAATTTTTCTTTAGCTATCGAATTCCTGAAAAGATCAACATATTGGCAATTCATGGAAGTGGCGAGAGTGAATATTTGAATCGCCTGTTTCAAACCAAAATTGCCTACAATTTCCAGAATACATCCGACCTTCAGGTTGATTATGCTGGCTTCGCAGGCAAGCATTTGATTATTCTCAACAGCCTGAAAACAGTTTCTTCAGGATTGATTCAAGAGCTTAAAAAATTCACACAACAAGGTGGAAGTGTTTTGATTTTCCCATCACTTCAAAGTGATGTTGCCAGTTTTAAGATGTTGAGCACAGAATTAAAAGCTGGCGAATATCAAGCAGCTCAGCAGATTCCTCAGAAAGTCTCTAAACTAAATGATGCGCATAGAATTTATGATGATGTTTTTGAGAAAAAACCTGAAGGAATCGATTTGCCATCGGTTAAAAATTATCTAACATTCAAGCCTGGGAGGGATTCTAGACAGGAAGAAATCATGCGCTTACAAAATGGCGATTTGTTTTTGGCTGATTACGATTCTTGGAAAGGGCATACCTATCTGTGCGCAGTTCCTTTAGATGAATCGGCAGGAAACTTCCAGCTGCACGCACTTTTCATTCCAACAGTTTACAAAATTGCACTTTATTCAGTGCCTCAAACTCGACTTTTCTACACCATTGGCCAGGATGAAGCCATAGAGATTCAAGGGCTTCGACTAAAAGGTGATCAACCGCTTAAAATCAGTGCATGGGATGGATCATTTGAAATCATTCCAGAAAAACAATCAGAAGAAGGTAAAATCAGATTGTTTGTCCACGACCAGATTGTTAAATCAGGTATCTATAAGGTAAAACAAGCAGATAGCACACTTGCTGTATTGGCATTTAATTACAACCGAACCGAGTCGCCCAATAATTTTGAAACTGCCGATCAACTGAAAGAAATACTCGAAACTTCAGGCTGGAACAATTCTACAGTTCTTGATGGCAGTGTAAAGGAACTTCGACAGGCAGTAGTGCAACTCGACGAAGGTCAACCACTTTGGAAAATATTCATTATTCTCGCATTACTCTTCCTCTTGGCTGAAGTATTGCTGATACGATTTCTCAAGTCATGACAAACAAAACTGTTCTGATTAAAAATATTTTGGTAATTGATCCTCGAAGCAGTTTTAATCGACAAAGGATTGATCTTGGAATTGTTGAAGGAAAAATTTCAATTAACATTCCTTTAGATGCTGAAACTGAAATTGATGGAAGCAACTTAGCTGTTTCACCGGGCCTTTTCGATTTTCAAGTTTCGGGAGGAGAACCTGGACACGAAGAAAAAGAAACCGTTTCAACTTTGGCTGCTGCAGCATTAAATGGTGGAGTTACAGGACTTCAATTGATGCCTAATCTTGTTCCAGCAACCGACAATCGTGGATCTGTTGAATATCTGAAAAGCCTTGCTTCTCGAACCCCTGTGACCATGATTCCAGCAGGAGCGCTGTCGGTAAATTTAGAAGGAAAAGATATGGCCGAATTGGCCGATATGTTTTCAGGTGGAGCAAGAGGATTCACCGACGATAAAAAATCCATAAAAAACCCTGTGCTTTTGCACCTTGCCTTACAATACGCAAAAATTTCAGGTGGATTGATCCTTACCCATGCTGAAGAAAGTGCAATGCGTTTGGGTGGAAAAATAAATGAAGGGTTGATGAGCGTACAAATCGGAATGATTGGAGCTCCATCGATTAGCGAGGAGATCGGCTTGATGCGCAATTTGGCACTTGCAGAATACCACCAAGCAGAAATTCACATCCTTGGAATTAGTTCAAAAAAATCGGTATCCCTTATCCGCGAAGCGAAAGCGAAAGGAATAAAGGTTACCTGTAGCGTATATGCACACCAATTGTATTTCAGCGATGAAGCCTTGGCTGGTTTTGATTCCAACTTAAAAGTATGGCCTCCGCTGCGCAGCGAATTAGATAGACAAGCGCTCATTGAAGGAGTTCAAGACGGAACAATTGATGTAATTTCATCAGATCATCGTCCTGAAACCATAGAGAACAAGGCGGTAGAATTTGGTTTTGCAAGCGACGGTATTTCAGGTATAGAAACCCTGTTTAGTGCAGCAAGAACTGCTATGTTCGATAATACTGAATTGGAAACATTGATTCAGTGCATGGCCATTTCACCTCGAGAATTATTGGGTGTTCAAGTTCCTGTTGTTGAACATCAACAAACGGCAGATTTGTTTTTTTACAATCCCGACGAAGAATTTACGTTCAGCAAGGAGCAACTCCGATCTAAATCGAAAAACAGCCCGTTTATTGGGAAGACCTTGAAAGGGAAGATTTACGGCGTTTCTACCAATTCAGGATGTACCATTTCAGATATTTAGTTTTATTCTTGGTTTTATCTGCAACGAGCGCTTTGGGGCAATCGGAGTTGATGGTGAAATCGAAACAGATGCTTTACGACTCATCCGAACTGGTGCGTAATGATGCCCAAATTCGAGTTGGATCGATCATCGATTCTTTGCTGTCGTTGCCTTTGGGTTGGGAATATCCATTCGATACGATCCGATATATTTCTGCACTTCGAGCTCCAGATGAAGCTTTTCGAATCATCACTTGGAATGTGCCACAAGAGGATGGATCCTACATTTTTTATGGGAGAATTCGCATGAAAAACGATGGAAAGAATGCGGGAAAAACCATCTTGCTAAAGGATGAATCAGCCAAGATTACTAAGGCTGGCACTAAACAAATCGGACCAGAAGAATGGTTTGGAGCCCTTTATTATCAAATTGTAAGAACGAAGCACAAGAAATCGGTTTACTACACTTTGCTTGGTTGGGATGGGAACACAGCATTTAGCAACAAAAAGCTTTTGGATGTTTTGGTATTTCAGCCCAACGGTGCAGTAAAATTTGGGGCACCCATTTTCGATGATACGAAGAGAGTACGATTCAGGATGTTTTTTGAACATGCCGAGAGGGCTGTGATGTCGTTGCGTTACCAAGAGAAAACTGGATTGATCATTTTCGACCATTTAGCACCTTCTCAACCCAGCTTAGAAGGCCAATATGAATTCTATGCTCCCGATTTTACTACTGATGCCTTTAAGTTCGAGAAAGGAAAATGGGTATATATCAAGAATTATGAGGCCAGAAATGAAGATGAAGGACAACCGATCAATCGGAAAAAGCCGGAAAAAGGTCTCCGACCAGAAAAGTAAATTTTGAATCAATCGGAAAGTGAAAATTACACTTGGGCAGCTGCTGCTTCGAGTAGTTGTTTCCTATTCAACTCGGCATATACTCCATCTTTGGCAATCAAATCTTGGTGAGTTCCTTGTTCAATAATGGCACCATGGTCGAGCACGATAATTTGATCACATTGTTTGACTGTAGAGATTCGGTGAGCAATGATAACCGAGGTTCTGCCAATCATTATTCTGCGTAAATTATTAAGCACTTCTTCTTCTGTGGCTGTATCTACAGCACTAAGACAATCGTCGAAAATGAGAATTTCAGGCTTACGGATAATTGCACGAGCAATCGAAATTCTTTGCTTCTGACCACCCGATAAAGTTACACCGCGCTCCCCTACTTTGGTTTCGAAACCATCTGGAAATTGCACTATACTTTGGTAAATAGCAGCATCCTTAGCAGCTTGCTCGATGTTGGTTTGGTCTTCAGTGCTCGCTAAATGATTCGGATTGAATCCAAAAGCAATGTTGTTTGAAATCGTTTCAGAGAAAAGAAAAACTTCTTGAGGAACGTAACCGATTGCACTTCTGAGACTATTGAGATTGAGTTGCTGAAGTGTTTTACCATCAATATAGATCTGGCCTGAGGTAACGTCGTATTGCCTTGTGATGAGCGCGGCGAGAGTAGATTTCCCAGAGCCCGTGCGGCCGATTATGGCTAACGATTTCCCTTTTTCGACCGAGAAACTGATGTTGTTGATGGCTACAATTCCAGAATCAGGATACACGAAACTAACTTTTTCGAAGCGAATACTGCCTCCGATTGGAGTTACTTCTTCGGTTTGATTTGCTACCGTTGGCTGGTAGCTCAGGAACTCATTGATTCGCGTTTGTGATGCAGCTGCTCTTTGCACAATTGAGGTTACCCATCCTATGGAAGCAACTGGCCAAGTGAGCATATTGACGTACATGATAAACTCTGCAATTGTTCCTGTGGTAATCTCACCAGAAAACACTTTCATCCCTCCAGCATAAATGGTGATGAGTGTACTCAGACCAATAAGCAGAATAATCATCGGAAAGAAAAGTGCATTCACCTTTACTAGATCGATGTTCTTGTCTTTATATAGATCCGCTTCAACAGCAAATTTATCTTGGTTGAATTTTTCACGGTTGTATGCTTTCACAACCCGAATGCCTGAAAAACTCTCTTGCACCCAAGAAGAAATTACCGACAATTGTTTTTGTACAGCTTCGCTTTTTTTAATCACTCTGCTGTTTACATAGTAAATCGTTAGGGCAAGAATGGGCAGTGGAGCCAAAACATACAATGTGAGTTCTGCATTAATCGTGAGCATTCTAACCATCACGAGAAGGAAAAGTGTGACTGTGCTGATTGCGTACATGATCGCTGGCCCAACATACATCCTAACCTGACTCACATCTTCGCTGATGCGCGCCATGAGATCGCCTGTTTTATTTTTCTTGTAAAATGCCAGATCGAGTTTTTGGTATTGTTGGTAAATGTCGTTTTTCAGGTCGTATTCAATGAGTCGCGACATAACGATGATGGTTTGTCGCATAAAAAACATGAACAACCCTTTTAGAAAGGCAGTAATGATGACGATTACACCAAACAACAAAAGGATGTTAAAGAAATCTGATTTAAGTTCTGTTTCTAAGGGAAGGTCTTTAAAAAGTGCGTAAACATTCACACCGTCCTGCACCATATCGATTCCTTTTCGCAGAACTTCGGCAGGGTAAATAGCGAAGATATTGGAAATGGTTATGAATAAAGTACCCAGAATGAGCCTGGTACGGTAGCGGAAGAGATAAGGATTAAGAAATTTTAACGATTTCATGAACGGCCTGAAATGCCAAATTTTGCGGGGTTTCGAAAAACATCTACTTTTGTGCCCCGCTAAAGAAACGCGGTATTTAAACGGCATCGCAAAATTACCGATTTTCTTCTGCACTTTTCCCAAAAAGTATTCTTCCAAAATCAATCTCAAGAATTATGTCAAACACAACTGAACTCGCAATAGCTACCGCTAGTGAAGTGGCTTCTGCACTCAGCGGAATGCAAACTGGCGGACATGAACAAGTGGTTCATTTCTACGACCAGGCTACAGGCCTGAAAGCCATTGTGGCAATTCACAATACGCATTTAGGTCCTGCTTTAGGTGGAACCCGAATGTGGGCATATAAAAGTGAAGCAGAAGCCCTTACAGATGTTTTGCGTCTTTCAAGAGGGATGACATACAAAGCCGCTATTACTGGATTGAATCTTGGAGGTGGTAAAGCAGTGATTATTGGAGACGCAAAAAACCAGAAGTCAGAGGCCATGCTTCGTCGTTTTGGCAAATTCGTAAACGGACTTGCTGGAAGATATATCACCGCTGAAGATGTAAACATCAGCACGCGTGACATCGAATATATTGCCATGGAAACAAAGCATGTAACAGGCCTTCCTGAAATTTTAGGTGGCGGTGGAGATCCTTCTCCAGTTACAGCATACGGTGTGTTCTTAGGAATGAAAGCATCTGCAAAAGAAGCCTATGGAAGCGATAGCTTGAAAGGGAAGAAAGTGCTTGTTCAAGGTGTTGGGAAAGTAGGTCAGAGTCTAGTTGAGCAACTTTCAAATGAAGGTGCCCAAGTTTGGGTGAACGATATCAACCAAGATAACTTAAAGGCTATTACCACAAAAGTTTCAGGTGTTCAAGTTGCTGATTCTGCGACTATGTTCGACCTTGACATTGACATATATGCTCCTTGCGCACTTGGTGCAACTGTAAATTCAGATTCTTTATCCCGTTTGCGTTGTTCAATTATTGCAGGTGCTGCAAACAATCAATTGGCTGATGAAGACATTCATGGTCAAATGGTGAAAGAAAAGGGTATCTTGTATGCACCAGATTTCTTGATTAATGCAGGAGGTTTAATCAATGTTTCGGTAGAATTAGATGGTTACAACCGTCAACGTGCATTGTTGAAAACCGAAAATATTTACGATGCTGCAATGAATGTATTTAGCATCGCCAAAGCACAGAATATTCCAACGATCCAAGCGGCAAAGCACCTCGCTGAACAAAGAATTGATGGCGTAGGACGAATCCGTTTATCATACTAAACATGCTCACCAGAAGGCACATCAGAGAAAAAGTTCTAAAGACACTTTACGCTTACTTTCAATCGGATCACACCGAAATTAAAGTAGGTGAAAAGGAGTTGTTTCATAGCATCGACAAGGTCTACGAAATTTACCTGATGTACCTTTCTTTGGCTGCAGAGCTAAAGGATGCTGCTCAGAATCAAATCAATGAGCGGAAATTAAAACGATTACCAACAGAAGACGACTTGGATCCAAGTATGAATTTCGTGAGCAATCGTTTAATCGATGCATTTGAGCGCCATGCCGATTTGTCGGGTAAATTGAGCAAGTCAAAGATCAATTGGGTGGGTCATCAAGAAATGATTCGGAAAATCTACATGCAATTTCGAAATGATGAGACCTTTACGGCTTATCTGAGAAACCCCGCACCAAGCTTTGAAGATGATCAAAAAATCTTGTATTGGATTTATGAAGAACACATTTTCGCGTCCGAAATTCTCGAGCAATTACTAGAAGAACGTAGCATTTACTGGCTCGATGAAATTGGATTGATGCAAGCTGGTGTGTTAAAAACCATCAAATCGCTTAAAGCCGACAATCCGATTGAATTTAGGCTTCTGCCACTCCACAAAGAGGAGGAAGAAGATCGGAAATTTGCAACCGATTTATTCCGTCAAACTGTTGCTCACAACGAATTGTTCGAAAAGGAAATTGCAGCCAAAACCCAAAACTGGGAAATTGAACGGGTTGCAAAAATGGATGTAATTCTAATGAAGATGGCGCTTTGTGAGCTTACTAGGTTTCCATCTATTCCTGTGAAAGTAACTTTGGATGAATACATCGAATTGTCGAAGGATTATTCTAGTCCGCAAAGCAAGAATTTCATCAACGGAATTTTGGATAAAATCGTAGTTGAATACAAACGCGACAATAAAATCCAGAAAGCTGGACGCGGATTGGTAGAATAAAGCTAAACTTCCAAAGCCTCAACGGCTTGGTCGATTGCCTTCAAAATGATTTCGCACGCTTTTGTGATTTCTTGGTCCAAAATTGTGAGTGGCGGAGCAATTCTTAAACAGTTGTCGGCAAACAAAAACCAATCTGTGATTAATCCTCCAGCATAGCAATTCTCCATTGTTTTTAACACTAGGGCATTATCGCGCATTTCGGCAGCGAGAAGTAAACCCATTCCATGAATTGCAATAATTTCTGGGTGAACCAATAACTTCCTGATGAGTTGCTCCTTCGCAGGTATTGCCTGCATAAACCCGGGTTCAAGAATTACTTCCAAACTTGCAGCTGCAGCAGCACAAGCCAACGCGTTTCCCCCGAAAGTAGTGATGTGTCCGAGCAAAGGATTGTAGCTCAATTGCTTCATCAAGTGGTTTGAAGCGGCAAATGCACCGATTGGAATTCCTCCTCCCATCCCTTTGGCCATCAATAGAATATCTGGAACGATCCCAAAATGGCGAAACGCAAAGCACGCACCTGTTCTTCCAAAACCCGTTTGAATTTCGTCGAGTATGAGTAAAGTGCCTGTAGCGGTGCATCGATCTCTCAATGCTTTCAACCAAAGGTAATCTGGTATTTTCGCCCCTGCCTCACCTTGTATTGATTCGGCAATTACACAGGCAGTATTTTCAGTTATCTTGGATAAATCGGGCAGGTGATTATAGGTTAAAAAACCAACATTGGGTAAAAGTGGACCATAACCTTTCTTGAAAAAATCGGAACCCATCACGCTCAATGCTCCGTGTGTACTTCCGTGGTATGCGTTGTGAAAGGCGAGAATTTCCGATCTGCCCGTTGCGCGCTTCGCTAGTTTCAATGCGCCTTCAGTAGCTTCTGCTCCAGAATTCACGAAGTAAATAGAGTCGATGGGTTGAGGAAGAATTTCAGCCAACCTTGAAGCAAGTTTTACTTGTGGGCCTTGAACAAATTCCCCATAAACCATCACATGCAAGTACTTATCAAGCTGATTTTGAATCGCTTGAACTACTTTAGGATGGCGATGACCAATATTGCAAACAGATATACCAGAAATAAAGTCTATGTATTGTTTCCCAGCTGTATCCGTAATAAAAACACCTTCAGCCTGCTCAATTTCAAGCATTGGCGGGAAAGGTGAAGTTTGGGCAACATGCTGCAGAAACATCGACCGCAACGAAAGGCTGCCTATTTGTTGCATGGTTTAATAGGGCGTTACA
This sequence comes from Chitinophaga pinensis, assembly GCA_945883545.1. GTDB lineage: Bacteria > Bacteroidota > Bacteroidia > M30B66 > M30B66 > CAMCXT01. The sequence continues at coordinate 39,184 of CAMCXT010000019.1, forward strand.
GAATTGACAAATCCAGAAGTTGGACGAATGCTCAAAATGGGGATAGTCGAATGGTTTACGATCTGTTGGGCATATGGCCCCATGAAAAATCCAGTGGTGTTTATTTCCTGCTCATTCATGATAATGATGAGGTCGGCATTTTTCTCTGCTGCATAATCCATCGTTGAACGGGCAATGTTTGAGCAGAAAACTGTTGACACAGTAAATTCAACCTGACGTTCCTTGAGAAAGTCTTCAACCTGCTTCATTTTCATGCGAAACTTTGCATTGATTTCTTCATCGTCGTGGTCGTGTGAACGAAGGCCACAAATGTGAATGTTAGCATTGTAAGTTGCAGCCATTTTAACGGCCAAATTGAGTTTTTCGCGCGAATGAAATGAGTTATCAATCGGTACAACAATATTCTTAAACCCAAACTGCTGGGCAGATTGTTGAACCGAAAGTACAGGGCATGAAGCTTCCGAAACGATTCTGAAGGCATTGCTTCCCATAAAAAATTCACGAATTCCGCTCACTCCGTGGGTGCCGAGAATAATCATATCGGCATCAGTTTCATCGGCAATTCTCACGACTTCCTCTCTAATTCTGCCGTATGTAATCATGGTGTTTACTTTCACCCCATGTTTGCTTTTAATTTCTTCGGCAATTTGTGCCAACCTTGCTCCAATAGCACCTGAAAGTTTGGCGTTTTGAGACTCATCAATATCCACCTCGGGCAAGTTTACCCGGAAGGCGAACGTAGAAACAACATGGAGTAAAACAATTTCAGAATCAAGCAATTGTGCCATCCGAATGGCATGTTCTAGGGCTAGATTAGCAGTATCTGAAAAATCAGTAGGGATAAGAATCCTATTTACATCAAGCTTGTTCATAATTAGAGGGAGTTTAATTAGGCATGGTAAGCTAAGAAACTCCTTGCTTAGAAACAACAATAGCCTGTCACTCGATTGAATAACAGGCTATTGAAATTATTAGATCTATTAATAAGGCACAAAAACTGTTGTGTCCTTTTTCACATTTGGCACGATACTACAAACAGGAATTGCAGCATTGTTAATGACTTCCTGAGCAGCAGAGCCAATGAATAACTCCGTGAAGTTGGTTTCTTGTTGGGTCATGATCATGATAAGGTCTCCTCCATTTTCATTGGCATAACGCAACACTTCTTCTCCAAGATTATCTCTTCCTACAGGTGCATGAATCATTTCGGTTGAGAACTTAACGTCTGCTCTTTCTAGGAAATTATGCACTTGATTCATTTGAAGTTTTAGCTTCGTTACTACATCTTCGTCGTCGGTCATTAAAATAGAAACCACTTTAACTTCAGCGTTAAAATTGCGCGAAAGTTCGATCGCTTTGTTAACTTTTTCGCGGGTTTCTTTTGTTAGATCCAATGGGAGAATAATGGTATTAAAGCCCACGTGCTCTGGCTTTCCTTTGATAGAGATTACGGGCACACGGCTTTCTTTTACTACACGAAGGGCATTCGACCCAATGAAACGCTTCTTGATGGTTTCAGAACCATTCGTTCCCATAACGATAAAAGTTGCCCCAGTAATTTCTGCAAGGCGCACAATTTCTTCATACACTTTTCCAGTAGCTACCAACGGACTGGTGCGGATTCCTGAACGTTTCTCTAAATCATCGCAGAGCGCGTTCATGCGGCTCCAAATTTCTTGCGTCACCTTATCATCCTCTTCGGCAGAGAAAAAGCTGGTGATAATTCCTTGTTCAACATGAACATGCAAAAGCAAAAGCGTTCCCTTGAGGGTTTTTGCGATTTCTTCAGCGTGATTAAGTGCGACCAAACTTTGTTCTGAAAAGTCGATCGGAACGAGTATGATTTTTTTTGTGGTATTCATTCCCTTTGTTTACTTTGAGTTGGTGCAAAAGTACACAATCCATATGAAGGCTATTCCAAGTTCTGAGCTAGTTCTCAACCCCGATGGAAGTATTTATCACCTGAAATTACACCCTGAACAAATTGCTGATACAGTGATCGTTGTGGGAGATCAAGGTAGAGTTGAAACCATTTCTGCACACTTTGATCACATAGAGCACAAGGTGCAAAACCGCGAATTCGTAACCCATACAGGCACTTACAAAGGGAAGAGATTCACTGCTTTGTCGACAGGAATTGGCACCGATAACATCGATATTGTTTTGAATGAGTTGGATGCTCTTGTGAATATCGACCTTAAAAATCGCATGCTCAAGGAAAATCACCATACGCTAAATATTATTCGAATTGGAACTTCTGGAACTTTAATGAAAGATATTCCAGTAGATTCTGTGGTAATTTCAAAACATGGTTTGGGCTTCGATGGCTTGATGCATTTTTATGGTTTTCAAGAAAACGAGCAGGAAAAAGTTATTCTTCAGGCTATCAACCAGCAACTTGCTTTGCCAGAAATATTAAATAAGCCTTATTTGGTGGAAGCCGATGAGACACTTTTCAACATTCTGAAGCCTGATTACTTTGAAGGAATTACTGCCACAGCCTCTGGTTTTTATGGTCCACAAGGCCGAACTTTGCGACTCACTCCGGCAGTGGCCGACTTGAACGAACGCATGATGGAATTCACCTTTCAGGGAAACCAAATCACCAATTTCGAAATGGAAACTTCGGCTTTGTATGGCTTGTCGCGCATGCTTGGACATCGAGCCTGCACCGTTTGTGCAATTATTGCAAACCGTGCTACTTTAGAGTACAGTAAAAACTATAAGCCTGTAATTGAGAACCTTGTTAAATCTGTGCTCGATAGGTTAAGTGCATAAATGGAAAACATCAAAGACAACGAACTAAACGCCCTGATTCATCTACTGGAAGATCCAGATGAGGAAATCTTTAGTACGATTCGGGAACGCATCCTTTCGATGGGCGAAGAAGTGATTCCTGCCTTAGAAAACGTTTGGGAAAGCACCTTCAACAATATTTTGCAAACCCGAATTGAAGACATCATCCAAACCATTCAATTTACTAATGTACTGGAGGAATTAAAACTTTGGGCAGACACCGGCGGAGTTGATCTACTAACAGGAACAATGTTGGTTTCAAAATACCAATATCCCGATTTGGATGATGAGCATGTTCGCAAACAAATCGAACTTATTAGAAGAGATGTTTGGCTCGAACTCAATTCAAATCTAACTGCATATGAAAAGGTGAGAGTGATCAACCACATCCTTTTCGATGTTTACAATTTCACTGGCAACACCACCAATTATCACGCTCCGCAGAATTCCTACATCAATAACGTAATTGAAAGCAAAAGAGGAAATCCGTTGTTGTTGAGCATCTTGTATTCGATCATTGCTCAAGGGCTGAACATTCCAATTTACGGTGTAAATCTGCCCGAACACTTCATTTTAGCTTATCGGGATGAATTCACGATCCGACAGGAAGATGAAGAAGAGCCTATTTTATTCTACATCAACCCGTTCAGTAGGGGCGCAGTTTTCAGCCGAAGAGAAATAGACACCTTCCTGAAACAATTAAAATTAGACCAAAACAGGATTTTCTATGAAAGTTGCTCTAATGTCGACATCGTATGCAGACAACTCAGAAACCTGATCGTTTCTTACGAAAAGCTTGGATATCCAAACAAAGTCGACGATTTGAAGAATTTACTTAGCATTCTCAGTTATTCGGGCTGATTCCGTTTCGATTTCCTTTTCACATATTGCGGCAATCTGATTTTCTTACCTCTTTTTGGATATTTTTTGAGAATGAGTTTCGAAACTTCATCAGGCGCTTCAGAGCACTTTCTTTTCCAACCATTTACGGGTTCTAACTTTCGGTAAAAGAAAAACGAACCACTTTGAAGGGCATCAATTGGCGCCAGTATCAATGTAAAAATCTCGGTATACAAAGTTGTGTAGCCAAAGCTCTGAAACTCATTCCAGCCGTAATAGATTCTTTCGGTTTTTCGGTTGATTTTTCGTTCCAACTGCACCGAATCACAACTGATGTCGGTAATTTTTCCTTTGGAAGGCATTGCGGCAGTGTCGCCTTGAAGCCTAAATAAAAGTGTGTTTCGTATCCTGAAGATGGGCTTCCTCTTGATGGTTGGATGAAAAAACTCCATCTGGTAATCAACCGATTTCAATTGCTCTCTTTGTGGATCATCCAATAAGAAACCATAGATATCGGCCGTTGAAATCTCGTATTCGTGGGTGTCGTTCAAATCCAAAACCCTAAAAACAATTACACTGTCGGAGGCTGAAATGATAATACAGTCTATCACTTGATCATCTTCTCGAAGAAAAATATGGTCTTGAGCCATGAGATTTCCTTCAAAAAGGACTGATACAACTAAAAAAAGCAGACCTCTTAAAATAGACTTCATCAGGTTTTGTAAAATTACGTTGAAAGAGGCATAGGACTTTGTAAATTCGGGACCTGATGAAAGGCAGACTTATTTTAGATTCCCGCAAAGTTAAGCAGAAGCTTCAGCGGATGGCACTACAGATTCATGAACGCAATCATGATCAGCGTATTATCTTGGTTGGGATTCAGCGTGGAGGCTTTCAAATGGCAGGAATGCTGGCTTCCTTTCTCGAAGATTTCAGTGGGCAACCCAATGCTTTTCATGCAATTGCCATCAATAAACCGAATCCTTTGCACACAGAACCACAAACAGACTTAACAGCCGAAATGCTAAAAAATGCGGTTGTTGTGTTGGTGGATGATGTCCAAAACTCAGGAAGAACGATGATGTATGCCATTAAGTACTTTCTGCAATTCGATGTTCAATCCATTCAAACCTGTGTGTTAGTTGACCGTGGCCACAACCTTTTCCCGGTGCACTCTGATTTTGTTGGACTATCCTTGTCTACAACCCTTCAAGAACATGTAACGGTAGAATTCTCTGAAAATGAGGCGGAAGTTTATCTAGGGTAAGCTTCGCTGATTTTTTCGCGAATCCAATCAACCAATTCTGCAAAACTCAATCGGTGAGGCTCTATTCGAAGAGGGATTCGAGCGTAACATGCTTTGCGTTTTTCAATCAATTCTCTTAAGGATACCAATGGATCAACTTGATTGATAAGTGGTCGATCTCCCACTTCTCCTTGTTGCAATCGATTTAGCACCATGCCTTCGGGAACATCTAGATAAACGCAGGTTCCTTGCTCAAGCATCCAATCAAGATTGTGTTCAAAACAAGGTGTTCCTCCACCACATGACACGATGAGATCAGCATCTGATTTGATATTCCTGAGTACTTGAGCTTCCTTTTTTCGAAAAATATCTTCGGAATATTCCGAAATCCATTGTGCTGGAGAAATTCCAGTGTCCTCCGAAACCTGGATATCGAGATCTATAAATCTGAACTTCAGCTTATTGGCAAGTTTCTTTCCAAGTGTACTTTTGCCACTCCCCGGTAAACCACAGATGAAAAGAATTTGCGGCACTTGTCGATTCAATTTTTTTCTATTTTTGCCATCCCTAAATGCCCAGGTGGTGAAATTGGTAGACACGCTACTTTGAGGGGGTAGTGAGCTAAGCTTGTGCAAGTTCGAATCTTGTTCTGGGCACTTAATTAACAGCTGGAAAATTACTTTCCGGCTGTTTTGTTTTTAGCGTAGTCTGCATTCAAAGCATCCAACATATCATTTGAAATATCCAAAGCTGGATTTGTGTACCAAATCTGACCACCAGGAATGTATGAAATCACATAGCTGAAATTGTTTTTCTTGGCGTAATCCTTCAAAAAGGCTTCAACATTGTCGAAGATTTTTTTGTTTACATCGGCTTCTTTTGATTGCAGTTGCTCTGTAAGTTGTTGCTCAAGTTGTATGAGTTCTTGCTGCTTTTTGCCCAATTTCTGCTCGCGCGATTCGCGTTCGGTGATCGTTAAAAACTCAGCACGTTGCTGAAATTCCTGCACATCTTGCTGAAATTTCTTTTGCTCATTCACCAGACGCTCTTCAGCGCTTTTCATTTCGCCTTCAATTGCATCTTTTTCCACCTTAAACAATTCGTAGTTCTCACGAACAGTATCCGAATTGAAATAGGCAATTCGCAGGTTCCCACTGGCGGCAGCAACATTTTCGGCGGCAGATTTTTCACCTCCCGATTTACCTGAAAAGTAAAGTGCGAACAAAACGACAACTGCCATGGTGAGCAGTACATTGAAGATCAAATTGATATTTTTCATAGCGATTAACGGTTGCCAAATATAGACAAAGCCTTTATCTGACCATCTCAAGTAAAATCATATTCTTAGGTCATGTTGCTTCCTGTACATTTGAAAGTATAGTGGAAGACCCAGATCTGATTCGAAAAATTAGAGTTTCGACTGGCGACAACAGTCAAGTTTTGATCAGCTTCAGAACTTGAATTCATCTTTTCTTCAACACGCTCGGTGATGGAATCTTCATGATTAGCGACCATGCTTTTGCCGCATTTGGCAAAGGAATTGGCACTGCATTTCGAGCCAGAAAATTCTTTATTATATAGATATTATGAATTCACAAGTAGCCCAAATCAAAACTTCACACAACAAGCTTATTGGCATACAATTAAGAATCTAAGAAAATGTATGTAGGTACATGTATTTAATTTACATTTGTACCATTATGGAAACAAATACCCCCCGCAGCGTTCAAGCTTTGCTGTTCGCCAAGGAATACCCGATGGGCAAACTGCGTGTTCGTCAGCCATTTCCTTCACATTATGTTGATTATCCGGATCCATTTATCCTTTTGCATCATGCAGATATGAAGATTTCGGAGTTTTTCGATCCTAAGAATGATGGTGTAGGACCGCACCCCCACCGTGGTTTCTCGCCAGTTACATTTATCTTTAAAGGAGGCGTTCATCACCGCGATAGTTTTGGCAATTCTTCTGTTGTACTCGAAGGAGGAGTGCAGTGGATGAATGCTGGAAGAGGAATTATTCACAGCGAGCGCCCGCCAGAAAACATTCACGATTTGGGCGGGCGCCAAGAAATCATCCAACTTTGGGTGAATATGCCTGCAGAAAACAAAATGGACACTCCTGCATATTATCCACTGAGTGCTAATGAAATGGCTGTGATTGAAGATCCAAATGGGAAATATATTATTCGAGTTGTTACGGGAATGCTTGGCGACAAGAAAGGGAAGATCCCTACCCTATCGCCTGTAAACTCAGCCACAATCGATGCGCAAGCTGGTGCGGAAGTAAAAGTCAATCTTCCAATAGAGCACACCGCGATTCTCTATATACTGGATGGTGAAATCGAAATTCCGGGATATGGTTCTGCAGAAATGCACCATGCCGTTCTGTTTAAAAATGATGGCGACAGTATTTCATTCAGTGTCAAGAAAAACACCCGAATGCTTCTATTGAGTGGGCTTCCACTAAAAGAACCAATGGCTTCTCATGGTCCGTTTGTGATGAACAATGAAACCCAATTGCTGGAGGCGATGCGCGATTATCAGATGGGGAAAATGGGTGTTTTGATTGAAGAATAACTGTTTCAGCTAGCCTTGCAGTACGCCTAGAAAGCATGTCAAAAGGGAGAAATAGACCACAAAACACCTATTTTTCTCTTTTGGCATTTTTGTTTGTGAAAACTATCAAAGATGCACACTCCGAATCTTTAAATCGATTTAATCATATTTTGATTCGTTTCAGCTTGAGCGCGTAAGAATTCCAAACGAAACCTTTGTTTACCGGATTTGTTAGCTTAAATTTGACATTCGGTTCATCTTGAACTAAAGTCATCTACTATGAAATATAAATTACTCACTGTCTTATTTGCTTCGCTGCTTCTGCAGGTAAGTCGGTTGTCGGCACAAGTGCTGATAAATGAGCTTTCGGCCGCAAACCGAACCAACATGGCAGATGATTTTGGCGAATTTGAAGATTGGATCGAACTGTACAATGCCGGAGCAGCAACGGTAGATATCAGTAACTTTTTTCTGAGCGACAATCCCGCTAATCCCACCAAATGGCAAATTCCAGCAGGAACTTCGCTTACTCCTGGCCAACATCGATTGTTCTTCTGTTCAGGGCGCGACCTAAATACGGGGCTCGCAATGCATACCAATTTCAAGCTCACTCAAACAACTGGAGAAACCGTATTGTTTTCTGACAACGGAGGCGCTCTATTGGACCAAATAGTACTTCAACCAACCCTCGTAAACCACAGTGCTGGTCGCTTTCCAGATGGCGGTGCATGGAGAATCTATACTACACCAACAGCAGGAACAACCAATGGTGCAACTGCCTATACCGATTATGCAGAAACTCCTCAGATGAATCTTGCCGCAGGCTTCTATGGAGGACCTCAATCTGTAACCATCTCTGCAACCGACAATGGCGCAACAATACGTTACACCTTAAACGGTGCTGAACCTACAGCTGCATCACCGGCTTATTCTGGCCCTATCGCTGTAAATACTTCAACGGTGATTCGTGCTAAGGCATTCCCGCCTGCTGGCTCACCGCTCACGGAAAGTTTTACTGAATCAAATTCCTACATGATCAATATCAGCCATATCATGCCTGTGGTGTCGCTAATTTCCGATCAATATGATGAATTGTTTTCAGGTGGAGGTTGGGGCGAAATTACTTCAGCATTAGAATATTTTACTGCCGATGGAGTGCTCCGCTTTGAAGCCTACGGAGAATCCGATCCTCACGGAAACGACAGCTGGGCCTACGATCAGAAAGGAATCGACTTTGTTGTGAGAGATCAATACGGCTACGACAACGATATCGATTACCAAATCTTTCCAACTAAACCTCGTCAGGAATTTCAGCGAATCATGTTCAAAGCTGGAGCTTCTGATAACTACCCATTCAACAACGGAGGTCCCGGTGGAAGTTGCCATTTACGCGATGCCTTTGTTCAATCGCTTGCGGAACGTGCAAACTTGAATGTAGATTTTAGAACGAACGACCATTGTGTAGTTTACATCAATGGAGAATATTGGGGCCTTTACGAAGTACGTGAAAAAGTGAACGACCCAGATTTCACCGATTACTACTACAACCAAGAAGAAGAAGACCTTGATTTCCTTTCCTATTGGGGAGGATTAAATGTACGCTACGGCTCGCCCGACGATTGGAACGATTTGTACGCATACATCATGGCAAACGATCTTTCGATACCTGCCAATTTTAGTGCAGTAGACGCTCGACTCGACATGGCTTCAGTAATCGACTACATGATACTCAACACTTGGTCGGTGAACTCAGATTGGATCAACTGGAACACCATGTGGTGGAGAGGCCGTGGAACTCCTGCAGTAAAATGGAAATATGTGCTTTGGGATATGGACAATACTTTCAACCTGGGGCAGAATTTCTCAGGTTGGGAAACCACAGATTTCAATGCAGATCCTTGCGATTTAGAAGACAATCCCAATTTCGTAAATGCTGGTCCAAACGAAGGACATCTAGATATGTTTGGAAGATTAATGGACAATCCTGACTTCAAACAACGTTTCGTAAATCGCTATTCAGAATTGACCAACACCTATTTATCGTGTGATTACGCTTTGACGCATTTGGATAGTATTGTGAATCATATCTCGCCAGAAATGCCAGCACAAATTGCTCGTTGGGGCGGCTCTTTAGCAGATTGGGAAGGAAATCTCGACTACATCAGAGGACAAATCACTGGGCGTTGTCAATTTCTTGAAGAATCTGGAATTGAAGATTGCTACGAAGTAAATGGCCCGTGGGACTTAGCATTTAACGTTGTGCCTGCTGGTGCTGGAACAATACGTTTCAATGAGTTAACCATTCCGAGTTACCCTTGGTCGGGTTCGTATTTCGGTGGTATCGAAGGAGATCTGAATGCTACACCTGCAAATTCGACTTATGAATTCTGGTACTGGGAAGTGTTCCATTCTGACCTCAACGCAGATAGTACGGTTGCATTGAACAGCTTCATGATTGAATCTGCCGACAGCATTGTTGCGCATTTCAGATTAATCGAAACCCATGAAATTGTATTCTTGGTAGATCCACCAAACTCTGGAAACATCTCCATCAATGGGATTACACCTTCAAGTTATCCGTTTGCTCAGATCTACAATGCAGATTTCAATGTCTTCATGACTGCTACGCCGGCAATAAACTACAATTTCATCAATTTCACCACAATTGGTCACACACTAACACCGGATCCTAATCAACCAAGCAACTCCTTTTTGGTGGATGTTCCAGATACGGTCATCGCTCACTTTAAGCCATTTCAAACTTGGTTCTTAACGGTCAAAACTGAACCTCAATTGGCTGGTAAAGTGATGATCAATGGCACTTGGGTGGAATTGTATCCAACGACAACCGAACATTTTGCAGGAGAAGCATTCACAACCGACGCTTTTCCATTTGAGAAATACCTATTCTCGCACTACACCTTGAATTACGGCACTTTAGACTTTGATTCAAGTCTTACCGTAAATGGATTCTCGTTAGATACAACTGATACATTGACCGCGCACTTCCTTTTGAAAGAGGTTATTCCGCAAACGATGTATGTGCCTTCTGGGTTTTCACCAAATGGCGATGGAATAAATGATGTATTCAAGCCATACCATACCGAAACAGTAGTTAATGGGAATGTGAGAATCTTCAACCGTTGGGGAGAAGAAGTTTTTGTTTCTGACAAGCTCGATTTTGAATGGGATGGCACGAAAAACGGACGGTTGATGCCAGATGACGTGTACTATTTTGTACTCAATTATTTCCTCGATTCTGATTACTTTGAGACCGTTCAAGGTAGAATATCCATTTCACGTTAATGTTCTGTATGTCAAGATTATTGCTTTGCTTAACAGCCCTGTTTTTTTTAGTTATCGTTCCTGAGAGCAAGTCTCAATTGCTTTTGAACGAATTGTATGTAAATGCACCGGGATCAGATGAGCCCTTTGAATTTATCGAACTCAAAGGAACTCCAGGAAGCACTCTCAATAGTATTTATGTTGTTGCATTTGAAAGCGATTCTGGATCTGCAGGAAATGCGGATGTAGTAATTCCCTTGAATGGAATCACAGTTGGTTCGAATGGTTTGATATTCATCGGGACTTCAATTGGATATCCAAACATTCCTGATGAAACTACCTTTAAAGACACTTTATTACTTGGACTTCCTATTTTAGAAAACGGCAGCATCAGTTTTGCAGTTTTGTTCAGCCCAATTCCAATATTGAAAGATGTTGATTACGACACAAATAACGATGGTGTTCTTGACCTTCCAAATGGTGCTTTATTACAAGATGCTGTAGGTTGGACCAATGGAGACCTTACTGCCTTGGTTTATGGTGGTGTTATTTTAACTCAATCGGCTGGAACGCCAGATGCGGCAGTACGCTTCGCAGATAACACTACACCTTTTTCTCTTCAGGCTTGGTACAATGGCGATTTGACTACTGCCACTACGTTCGATCCTTTGGAAGTGAGCAGTAACATGCCCGAAGGCGCTGGAATCACACCAGGGAATATTAACATTCCTAACAATGGAACTGGGATCGATGCTTTAAATATTTCTTCGTTAAATGTGTATCCAAATCCAAGTCAGGGATTGATTAACATAGGAAATATCAATCCGAACGAAGTGTCGAATATGCTAGTGTATTCAATCGATGGAAGATTGGTTCGCCAATTCGGAGTGGTTGATTCTTTTGTAAATCTAGGAAATCTTGAATCTGGACTTTACTGGATAGAACTTCGCACCAAGCGTGAAGTGAAGCGCGCTCAAATCGTAATTTCTTATTGATTGTAGCTTCTAGAGCCAAAAATCGACGACCCTACTCGTACCATATTGCTTCCACATTCAATTGCGAGTGCATAATCGCCGCTCATTCCCATGGAAAGAATAGGAAGGTCTAGGGAATTCTCACTTTCAATTTTGGCTTTAAAATCCTTCAAGGATAAAAACTCCTTTTTCACTTGTTGAACATCGCTAGTGAAAGAAGCCATTCCCATCAAACCCTTGATTTTAACATGGGGAAATAGCATCCGGAAATCTGACTTGAAAAGCGATTCTGCCTCATCGAAACTAAATCCATGCTTGGATTCTTCAGTTGCAATGTAAACCTGAATAAGACATTCAATGACGCGATTGTTCTTTGCAGCCTCTTTGTTTATTTCCTTCAACAAGTCTATTTGATCAACTGAATGAATCAGTGATACAAAAGGTGCGATGTACTTTACTTTGTTACGTTGCAGTGTTCCAATCAAATGCCACTGAATATCTTTCGGCATCTGCTCAAATTTTGGAACAAGTTCTTGAACACGATTTTCTCCAAATATGCGCTGTCCAGCATTGTAAGTTTCCTCAACAACCTCAACAGGATGGGTTTTAGAAACAGCCACCAATGTTACATGAATTGGTAAATTAGATTGAATTAGGGCAAGGTTTTCTTTAATCGTAGCCATTATCCTTCTAACTCAAGATCGTAAATTACCAAACCATTGAGCAACTTAGGCTCGAACCAAGTTGTTTTAGGTGGCATCATTTTGCCTCGATCGCTGAAATCGAAAAACTGTTCGAAGCTCACTGGGAATAAACCAAATGCAACTGCAAATTTGCCAGAATCGACCATGTTTTTTAATTCCTCAGTGCCATTGAGACCCGACATAAAGTCCACACGGTTGTCGTTTCTTAAATCGGCAATTCCGAAGATGGGACCAAGAATCCTTTGACTGAGAATATTCGCATCCAACTTATCGCCCAATTGATCATTGATTTGAGAATGCTTCAATTTCAAGCTGTACCAATTTGAGTCGATGTACATAGAAAATTCATGCAATCGCGCAGGCTGAAAATTGGATACTGATTGAAGCGTAACCTCAAAATCCTCGGTTAAGCGAGAAATAATTTCCTCTTTCGACAATCCACCAGTGTCTTTAACTAAGCGATTAAACTCGAACAGTTGAAGGTTGTGATCTGGAATAAAAATTCCCATAAACCGTGAAGCTCCTGGATGCTGGTCGGCTATTTCTTCAGCCAACAAAACCGAAGACGCTGACCGGTGATGACCATCGGCTACATAAACTTTCTCAATAGGCTCAAATGCTGATTGAAGAGCAGCGACATCCAAGGGTGAAGATACTTGCCACAGCAGATGTTGTTTCCCATCAAAATGAAAATCTGCATAGGGTAAATTGGATGTGAGGTGATTCATTAATGCATCGATTTCCTGCTTGTGCGGATAGGTAAACATCACAGGCTCTGCATTGATCCCAACCACTTTCAAATAATCCTTCAGCTTGCCTTCTTTGGGTGCTAAAGTTTGTTCATGAATCTTGATTCTACCATCACGATATGCAGCTGCATCAATGGTAGCCAACAAGCCAGTGTACACAAAATTCGGCTTCACCTGGCGATAAATAAAATAGCTATCGCTTTCGACTTTTTGCAGAATACCATTTTGTAGAAATTCCAAAAACTTGAGCCTACTCTTTTTCTGAGCATCTGAATTGTCGGCCTTTGTAGGATTCCCTGAAGCCAATTCAGGCTTAATCACATGCAGAAACGAATCTGGATTTTCTTTTACTATCTCTTTCACCTCCGACAAATGGTATTTATCGTAAGGCTTTGAAATGATGCGCGATACTTTTTCCCTCAAGGGAAGCACTCCGCGAAAGGGATGAATAAGCCTCATGCAGGTTATTTACCGTAAAATCTAATGATAAATCCAGCCAATTCGGCTGCAATTCTCTCCTGTGCCTCAGCAGTTGAAGCTCCAATATGCGGAGTTACACTGATTTTAGGATGTTTCAATAAATCGGTTCTTGGCGTAGGTTCATTTTCGAAAACGTCCAAACCACAAAAGGCCAGTTTCCCTTGGTCGAGAGCTTGGAGCAGCGCATCTTCATCGATAACACCTCCGCGGGCAGCGTTTACCAAACCAACGCCATTCTTCATTTTCTTGAATTCGTCAGATCCGATAACAGACTTTCCATCGATTTTTCCTGGCACATGCAAACTGATAAAATCACTTTGAGCCATTAAATCATCTACAGTTATGGTTTTGATCAATACAGGAATTTCTTGTCCAGTTTGAGCTAATTGTAGATTCAAGGTTACTTCGGAGATAAAAGGATCGCTTGCGATTACCGTCATTCCCATCCCAACAGCCATGCGAGCAACCGCTTGACCAATGCGCCCAAAACCAATGATACCGATGGTTTTACCTTGGAGTTCGATACCTGCACTGTAGTTTTTCTTGAGTTCGTTAAAGCTTGTATCGCCAGCTATTCTCATTTGGTAATTTGAATCCTGAAGGAAACGAACACCTGAAAAGAGATGGGCAAATACTAGCTCTGCAACAGATTGAGATGAAGCCGCAGGAGTATTAAACACTTTCACACCTTTCGATTCTGCGTGGCGAACATCGATATTATCGAGCCCCACTCCTGCCCTACCGATGAGCTTAATACCTGGGCAAGCATCTATAATTTGAGCTGTAATTTTGGTGGCACTGCGCACCAAAACAACTTCATAACCTTCAGCAAGAATGGCCTCAGCTAGTTGATCTTGAGCTATTTTATTTGTTTGAATAGAAAATCCTGCTTTTTCAAGCATCTCCTTTCCTAAAGCATCAATTCCGTCGTTTGCTAAAATTTTAACCATGGATTCCTTTGTGATTATCCTTGTGATTTTTCGAAAGACTGCATTACTTCCACCAAAGCTTGTACACTTTCTAATCCAAGTGCATTGTACATAGAAGCGCGGAAACCTCCCACTGATCTATGACCAGCCAATCCGCTAATTTGCGCTTGCTTGAGTAGCTCATTAAACTGAGCTTCTTTTGCGGGATCTTCCATGATAAAATTGGCATTCATCCAAGAACGATCTACAACTTCTACAGTTCCTTTGAATTGCGAGTTTCGGTCGAGCTCATCGTAAAACAATTTTGCTTTGGCTGCATTGCGCTTTTCGATGGCTTCAACGCCCCCAAAGTTATCCAACCATTCGAGCGTTAACATAGATACATACACTGCAAAAACTGGAGGTGTATTGTACATCGATTCTCCATCCACATGAATTTTATAATTCAACATGGTTGGCATTTGGCGTTGAATGCGCTCTAGCATCGATTTTTTGATGATCACCATTGTTGCACCAGCAGGTCCCATATTCTTCTGTACACCAGCGTAAATGAGGTCAAACTTGGAAGCATCAAATTCGTAGGAAAAAATATCCGACGACATGTCACAAATCAACGGAACCCCAGTTGATGGAACTTCGCGGAGTTGGGTTCCATAGATTGTATTGTTTGAAGTATAATGGAAATAGTCTGCATCCGTTGGGATCACAAATCCTTTCGGGATGTAGGAAAAGTTCTTGTCTTCGGAGGATGCCACTACAGATGTTTCACCATAATGTTTTGCTTCCTTCACTGCACGTGATGCCCAAACACCAGTGTTTAAATATGCTGCTTTTTTACCCAAGAAATTGTGCGGCACCATGGCAAACTGCGTGGATGCACCACCTTGAACAAAAATTACTGCATAGTCATCGTTAAGTTTTAGAAGTTTCTTCACCAATGTCGAAGCTTTATCGAAAACGGCGATCACATTTTTTCCACGGTGCGATACTTCGAGCAAAGAAAGCCCTGAATTGTTAAAATCGATACAAGCTTCTGAGGCTTTTTGAAGAACTTCTTTGGGAAGAATGGCAGGGCCTGCACTGAAATTATGAATCATAATGAAGAGGCGTATTTTGCCTTCAAATTTAGGAATTCAGTAAAGTGGAATGAGATAAAATTAAATAAAAAACCCCGGTCGGTTTGACCAGGGCTTCAATGAGGTTAAACAGCTTACCTAGGTGTTGTTTCAGCAAGATTCTGACCATTAGAATCAAATGAAACCGTGTTCACTTTGCGGTTATTTGCATAGGTAATTTCATATTTCAAGTTTCCAACTTGGTCGTAAACCTTCCAATTACCTGATTTTACTCCGTTCAAGTAGATAGCCTCTCCGGCACGAATCCCATTTTCTGAAAAATTGAGCCATATGCCGTCCATTTTTGCGTTTACAAAACGACCAGTTTCCATCAAATTTCCGTTTTCGTGGAAATTCTCTATTGTATAATTTGAGGCATCTTGGTATGTATAAATAGTTTTCAGCTTACCGTTCTCATGGTAAGTCTTTAGTACCTTACTTTGTGCGTTTAATCCGAATGTTACGATCAGACAAACCAGCGAAAGAATGTATCTCATGGCTTTAGTTTTTAATTGGTGAACGAATTGAATAACGCAAAGTTACAATTAAAAATACATTTTGATGTATTTAATTTAACATTAGCTTAACATTGCCACAATAAAAGCTAAGGAAAACTATTTATATACTTGATTTTATGCATTTTAATTACTTAACGATAGGTTAATATTTAGCATTCGGAACAGTACAACACCTCTTATAAATAATCTAGACCATTTCAGTCGGATGATGATTCTATTTAATAATTTTGCAACCGCATTTCTACAAACTGACAGAGGAAACTTATTGAAGAAGCACTGTAAGTCAGTTATTTAAAAAGAATCAACTCT
>CAMCXT010000020.1 GCA_945883545.1 Chitinophaga pinensis
ACCTCAGTGAGGATGATAAATCGATATCCTTGAAGTGGACAATCCTGCAAATATTGGAAACGGAATTTCACATTGTCCAACTTGTTGGCAGCAATCGCGATATCGAGTGTAGGCTGATGGATGTCGATCCCGAGGATTTCGGAATTGTCGATTAAACCCAGTGGAATGGTAACATTTCCTGTTCCTGCGCCCACATCGAGCACTCTGGCTTGTTTACCTGGTTCTCGGAGACGTTCGATAGTGTCGTAAATCCACTCTAAACGGCTTAGGTGACAAGGATATTCGGTGTAATCGGTGTATTTTAGTGCTTCCTGTTTCATCAGAACTTCACGCCGGCTTTCTTCAGAATGCGTTTGGCGGTATTTTTTAAGGTTTCCTTAACGTCGGTTTTTACTTTTTTCATCATCCCTTCTTCTGGGCGAGCCTTGAAAATGGTATCGTGGTATCCTTTGGCATCCTCACGCAATGTGGTGTAGTAATAACCATAAAACGATTTGCGTGTTTCTCCTTCAGGAACAGAAATTTTGCCGTAACCGTGATAAGAAATTTCGTTGGTTTCGAAAATTACACATCGGTTAAAAGATGGCAAATAAGCTTGTTCGAGCTTGGTAACATCTGCATTCCACAACTCGATCTTCCCACCGTATTCTTCTTTCCAGTTTTTATTGAGGAAAATAAGCAAGTTGATTCGGCGATGGATATTTTCGTTGTAGTGAATATTGAAATCGATGTGAATATCAAGATAACTTCCATCTCCACCTTGGTGAACGCCCATTCCCAATGCATCTTCAACAGAGAAAAGGTCTTCGATGCTGGTAATTTGACTAACAGCCTTGTAAAATTCAGGTGTGTTAAGCGCTGCGCGAAGTTGGGTGAATGATGGATCGAATTTGTCGAATCCTGAGCCTTCCGATTTGTTTTCGTTCAAACCAGTGTAAGTACGCGTCATTTTATCTAAACCCGGAAAATTCGAGTAAAGATGATCGGCGAATGATGAATCTAGAAAATTATCGATCGATATATGTCGATAAGGTTTACCTGCGTTAAACTGCGCTTGAAGGGCTTGCAGATTGGCAGGATCGAAGAAAGATGCAGGTATAATTTCCATAGCGTGTTACAGCTCGCAAATGTAGTAAAAGCCAATGCCTTTCGCGATGTTGAATCTGTTTAGGTTACAGAATGTTGATCTGACGAGAAAATCCTTGCTCGAGTGTGATGAAGGTTTCGGTACGTTGAATTCCACTCATGGGTTGAATTTTCTCGTTGAGCACTTCGCGCAAATGGTTGGTATCTCTACAAAGTACTTTCGCAAAAATGCTGTAAATACCTGTGGTGTAATGAAGCTCTACAATTTCCGGAATGGCTTTCATTTGCTCTCTAACATCTAAATACGCTGAACCTTTGTCGAGGAAAACGCCGATGAATGCACAAATGTCATATCCAACTACAGAAGGGTTAATGATTAATTGAGAACCTGTTACAACACCCAAATCGACCATTTTTTTCATCCTCACGTGGATGGTTCCAGCCGAAACATCTAACTGCTTTGCGATTTCAGTGTATGGCACCACCGCATCTTGCATGAGTATGGTTAGAATCTTACGGTCAAGTTGATCAATTTCAGCGCCTTTGCTCATTTTGTAGATTGTTCGATATCTGTGGGCAAATATCCAACTTCTTTATTGATAATACAAAATAATAACTGATTAATTATCGAAATGCTAAAATTGAAGATAACCTTAAGCAAGCATTACAAGCATATCAACTCTAACCAACCTTGAAGATTATCTGGTTTTTTAACCAATAATTAAGGCTTACGGATTAAGCTCCGAATACTTGTTTGTGGTTAATGGTTTTCATTCAAATATTTTCGCTCGAACCAAAATGTTCCAAGCGGAATAAATGAAACCAAGAGCGCAAGTGCCACCTTGAAAAAATGCCATCCACTACTTATCCAAACATTCAACAACAAACCACAATAAGCAACAAACAAAACACCATGAATCCAACCGAGAATCTTTACTGGAAGCGGAATTCCTGCCATGTATTTCAATGGCATCCCGATCAATAAAAGCAAAACAAACGACCAACCTTCTATGATGGCTATCATTCTAAATTGCTTGCTTGCTTTGTCCATAATTATTAAGGCTTCAGTCGATTGAAAACCCGAGCTGTTTAGCTGTTTCAATGATTAAATTTCGTCGGTAAAGGTAAGGCAGAGCTTCTAACTTTAATCGACCCGATGCGAGTTCTGTCATCGTTTTTTCATTCAGCAAATACGCTGCGGTAAATGTGCCGTATTGTTCTGCGATTTTTTCAAGTATCGGCCTGTATTTCTCCTCTACCAAAGCTGCGATTCGCTTCCTTTCATGAAAAAGTGCATCACGTTCGCCTTGCGACAAATTCGTGCTTCCCGACCGCTTATTGAGTTTCATTTGATCGGCTTCTTGTTGGCCTTTTTCCCAAGCCTGTTGATATGCATCCTTGGATTCGCGGTTTCGCAAAGATGGATGCAAACCTTCGAGCTCAGTCCACTTATCGAATAGTTCGGGATGGAAAGTTAAATCCATCAACACTTCCCGCGGAGCGATCTGAAAACCTGGTTTGTTGAGTTTTCGTGCAATGCCATCACGAACACCCATCATTTCATTATAGATATGCAAGAAATACGGTGGAAGTTTGCGCTCATCGTCTTTGTTTACGAACCATCCAGGTCGCTTCTCCTCCACCCTGTATGAATCCCATGCGGCATTCTCCTGATTTACAAAATCCAAAACACCTTTCTCTACTGCTTTATCAAGGAGCAATTGCTTCAATTCGGGCAAAAACAAAACATCTCGCGCAGCATACACCCATTGTGGATCTTTGAGCGGACGACGGGTCCAATCGGTGCGCTGTTGCGATTTATCGAGCTGAATCCCCAAACAATTCAACAACAAATTACCTAACGAAAATGCTTCAAAATCGAGTAAACGAGCAGTTCGTTCTGAATCGAAAATATTCACAGGGAAACAACCTTGCTGATGCAACAAATTCAAATCTTCGCCAGGAGCGTGCATGATTTTGAGCGGCACTTCTTGTTCAAGGAAACGGTAAAGTGGTTTCAGATCGATGCCTGTTAATGGATCAATGAGCCACGACATTTTTCCATCACTCACCTGAATTAAACACAAGGTAAAACCATAGGCAAATCGGTCGCGGTCGAACTCGAGATCCAAGGCTATCTCCTTCGTATCTTTCAAGCTATCAAGACATTCTAATAATGCCTTTTGATTTTCAACTTTTGTATAACTAAAATCCAATGTGATGTTTTGCTGCCTCAAACATACAATTTTACCTGCTTATTCTAAATTATCGCTGCCATTTTGGATCATTTTTAGTAGATCATGTTGTTGGTTATATTCGCTAAAATTGAGGGACGGAAACGCTACCTTTGCATCCCATTTTTCGAAAAAACATGTCAGGCATTATCCAACAACTTCCCGATCACGTTGCCAACCAGATTGCTGCTGGCGAAGTGATTCAGCGTCCCGCTTCGGCAGTGAAGGAACTGCTCGAGAATGCTGTGGATGCCGGTTCGAAAAATATTCAGTTGATTATTAAAGACGGCGGGCGATCGTTGATCCAAGTGATCGACAATGGTTCGGGCATGACAGAATTCGATGCACGTTTGTGTTTTGCCCGACATGCTACCTCAAAACTGAAAAATGCTGACGACCTATGGCACTTACGCACCATGGGCTTTAGAGGCGAAGCACTTGCTTCGGTTGCAGCCGTGGCACAAGTTGAAATGCGTACCCGCAGAAAGGAAGATGAAACTGGCATTTTGATCCAAATTGAGGGTTCCGAAATTGTGCTTCAAGAGCCAATCAGCGCGCCACATGGAACATCGATCGCTGTAAAAAACCTGTTTTATAATGTGCCTGCACGCAGGAATTTCCTCAAATCGAACCCTGTTGAGACACGTCACATTCTCGAAGAATTTTACCGTGTAGCCCTTGCATTTCCGGAAATCGCCTTTTCGCTCATCAACAACGGCGAGGAAGTGCATCGCTTGATGGCTTCAACTTTCAAGCAACGCATCGTTTCGTTGTTTGGAAATTCGTGGAACGAGAAGCTGCTCATGGTGAAGGAAGAACATACTTCAGTGAAAGTTACTGGTTTCATCGGAAAACCTGATGCCGCAAAGAAAACACGAGGCGATCAATACTTCTTCATCAACAATAGATTCATCAAAAACACCTACTTGAATCACGCGGTTCAGGCAGCATACATGGACCTTTTGCCATCGGGCGACTTCCCTGTGTACTTCATTCGTTTCGAGGTTGATCCAGCCACCATCGATGTGAACATTCATCCCACCAAAACGGAGATAAAGTTCGAAGACGATCGCACGGTGTATGGCATTTTACGGTCGGCAGTGAAAAAAGCCATTGGTTCCTATGCCCTATCACCGAGCTTGGATTTTGAAATCGAACTTCCTTTCGTAAGTATCGCTGGCAAAAACACCGAAATTCGACCACCACAGATTCAAGTCAACCCGGATTACAATCCTTTCACCAATCCAAATCCGGGAAGCAAAAGCGGTCCAGCGCAACCTAATGCGATGCAGGCAATTAGTAAAATTCGTTGGGAAGAAATCGCAGGTGCGCCTGAAGTTAATCCTGCACAACTCATTCCGCAAGAAAGCGATCATGCCGAAAAGAGCTTGCCTTGGTTATTGCACGGAAAATACATTTGTAGTCAGGTTAAAAGTGGCTTGATGTTGATTGATCTTCAAGGTGCGAGAGAAAGGATTCATTTTGAGCGCTTCATGCACCGAGAGGAACACCATGGCGCCTCTCAACAACTATTGTTTCCAGTAGTGAAGGAGCTCAGCAGCCCTGATACAGAACTGATCCGAGCATTAGAAAGTGAATTGAAATCGTTGGGATTCGACTTTGAATATTTCGGGAAGCAAACCATCAAAATCAATGGAGTTCCAGCCGAAATGTTGGATGCTGATGCCAAAGAAATAATAGAAAGCATCTTGGAAGAGTTCAAGAAAGGTCAACAAGATTTACGCCTCAACCGCTTGGAAAACTTAGCGAAAACACTGGCTATGCAAGCAGCGCGTCACCTTCCAAAGCAGCAAAGTCCTGAACAACTCCTCAAACTGATTGAGCGTTTATTTGCCTGTGAAACTCCAGGTTTTTCGCCTAGTGGAAAGCAAACCATCAGCATCCTGTCGATCGACGATTTAGCGTCTCGATTTGGGAAATAATTGCAATTAGAAAGCTTCTTTAGTCAGCCTTCCAATACAAGCTCTTTTAGATTCACGATAGGTTAAACAGTGCTTAACAATAGATCTATCGGTCAATGTCTGAAATATTTACCTTTGGATCCTCGATGAACAACTATTTCAAAGCAAAATCTGCCACACCGAATGTGGTGCGCAGTTTAATTATTATCAATGTCGTAGCTTACCTTTTGATGCTCGGCGCTATCGAATACGGAGGCAGATTGCCGATGGATATCATGGCACTTCATAGCTGGATGTCGCCTCTTTTCCAGCCTTGGCAGTTGATTTCACATATGTTTCTTCATAGTACCGATGGGATTTTCCATCTGTTTTTCAATATGATAGGCTTGTGGATGTTTGGTTCGGCGCTCGAACAACATTGGGGTTCAAAGCGCTTCTTGATTTACTATTTCGTTTGTGGAATTGGCGCTGCATTGCTTCACAATACGATCACAGGATTTCAATTTGCACCCATGATTGCGGATGCCGACATTTACATGAGTGCTCCATCGTATACCAACTTCGAAGCTTTTGTATCTAACTATTTACCTGGCTCTTTTGAGAACGACCAGATCAATAATTTCTTGGTCGAATGGCACAAAGACCGGTTGAACCCCGGTTATCTAAGTGAATCGGTAATGTTTGTTGATGAGGTTGTTCAATTCCGGATGAATATCCCAACAGTTGGAGCTTCAGGAGCCATTTATGGACTTTTGTTGGCATTCGGAATGACTTTCCCGAACGCGATGATCATGATGTTGATTCCGCCAATTCCAATGAAGGCGAAATATTTTGTGGTCGTTTTTGGAGCCATCGAATTAACCATGGGATTGCGTAACAACCTAGAAGACAACGTGGCACACTTCGCGCACTTGGGTGGAATGTTGTTCGGGATTTTAATAATCCTTTGGTACAAAAAACAAGACCGCAACAGGAACGTTAACCATCTATGAATCAACTACGATTTCATTGGGCAGTATCGAATGCTGGAACACGATTAATTATCGCCAGTGTAGCGGTATTTCTGATCATTAATGTTCCGTTGTCGCTGCTTCATTTGTTGAACATAGGCGATATCGAAGGCATGATCAACAAATGGTTGCTTTTGCCGGGCAATTTTGGAGAATTCATCTTCAAACCATGGACATTGTTCACGCACATGTTCATGCACACCAGTTTATTGCATTTGATTTTTAACATGTTGACACTCTATTTTTCTTGTCAGCTGTTTAGCCGTTATTTCGATGATCGCCGCTTGATCAATGTGTATTTTGTAGGCGGATTTGCAGGTGCATTGGTGTTCTTGGTGTCGGTAAATGTGTTCCCACTATTTACTTCGATGGGCCAAGACTTTACTGCTGCAGGTGCTTCTGCGGCTATTTTATCAGTCTTAATTGCGATTTCAGCCTATCGGCCAGATGATGAAGTGTTCCTTTTTGGGGCAATCCGGTTGAAGCTTATGTGGCTTGCAACCATCATTGTTTTGCTCGATTTGTTGCAGATCAGGTCATCGAATGCAGCTGGTCATCTTGCCCACCTTGGAGGCGCTGCTTTTGGCGTTTTGTGGGCTATTCAGCTAAGAAAAGGAAACGACATTTCAGCATTTTTTGGAAAGGTTCAAGACTTATTCAAACCGGGAAGAAAAGCAAAAATGCGGGTTGCTCACCGCCGTCCATTAAAAGATGAAGATTACAATTTATCGAAGAAAGAGCAGCAGATGCAAGTGGATGAAATTCTAGATAAAATTTCCAGATCTGGTTACGATAGCTTGAGTAAAGAAGAAAAATCGCGTTTATTTGAATTAACCAAGGACAAATAGCCGGTGAATCTTTACGCGAAAAAACAACGATGGAAATTGTGGCTTGCAGGCTTTGCGGTAATTATTATCGGTGCTTCGCTATGGTACACCAACGTTTTGGTAAAAACAGTTTCTGAGGAAGAGCGGAAGAAAGTAGAACTGTGGGCAGAGGCCGTTCAAAAGCGGGCAACTTTGGTTAAATACACTGAGAAGCTTTTCGAAAGATTGAAAGTTGAAGAACGCAAAAGGGCAGAAATTTGGGCACAAGCGATTCAAAATCTTGGAACGACAAGTGATAACGACGCACTTTCGTTTTATTTGATGGTGGCAAGTGAAAACAACACCATACCTGCCATCATTGTAGATCAACAAAACCGAATTAATTATATCAGCAATGTTGATTCGCTCAAGTATGGTACGCCCACCGAATTTAAAGGGTTGATTAGAAAAGACTTTAGCATTTATAAACCCATTGTGTTTAACGATGGATTTTCGAACAATTATTACATCTATTACCAAGACTCAAAAGTATTCAGCGAATTGCGTGAAGTACTTGATAACATTATACAATCGTTCATTTCTGAGGTGGTTGTAAATTCAGCAAGTGTTCCAGTAATTGTAACAGATGAAAAAGCCAATACAATAATTGCATCGGGAAATCTTGAGAGAGAAATAAACCGCGATACAGCTGCAATGAAGCTGTTGACCTTAGAAATGCAAGCTGAAAATACACCCTTGCAAATTGAATTGCCCGATTACGGAAAGTGCTTGATTTACTATAAGAATTCATTTCTCCTCACCCAGCTGAAATTCTATCCAGTAGTGCAATTTTCTGTAATTGCCCTATTCATGATGGTTGCTTATTTCTTGTTTAGCTTTTCGAGGAGAGCAGAACAGAACAGGGTTTGGGTAGGCATGTCGAAAGAAACAGCCCATCAGCTTGGGACTCCATTATCGAGCTTGATGGCTTGGATGGAAATCCTAAGAATGAAAGGCATTGAAGAAGAAACACTTGCCGAAATTGGAAAAGACATCCAACGTTTGGAAGTTATCACTGAAAGGTTTTCGAAAATCGGATCAGTTCCCGAATTGCAAGTGAATGATCTAGGAATTGTTTTGGAAGAAAGTGTGCAATACATGATGCCGCGTACTTCTAAAAAAATCCATGTAAACATTGGCTCTGAAATGCCCGATGGGGATCGCGCAATCGTTCAGATGAATATTCCGTTGTTCGATTGGGTGATCGAAAACCTTATCCGCAACGCGATAGATGCGATGGAAGGCCACGGAGGATCGCTCGATATTATGTATGGTGAAAAAGGCCGATGGTATTTTGTGGATGTTACTGATACCGGAAAAGGAATTGCTTCTTCCAAATTAAAAACGGTTTTCGAACCAGGATATACATCGAAAAAACGTGGATGGGGATTGGGCTTATCGCTCACCAAACGAATCATAGAAAATTACCACCAAGGAAGAATTTTTGTTAAAAAATCAGAACTTGGAAAAGGTACAACATTTAGGATTCTTTTACCTAAACAAGAAGGGAACAACTCCAAATAAACCAGCTTAGAAATTAAATTCTTGAAGTACTCATGATTAAAAAAAGTTTGGTTAAAGCTTTTCATATTATTTGGAAAACAGTTGCTGGTTTTGTGCTATTGGTTGGTTTGTACTTATTGTCGGCGTGGATTTTATCTTCGATACATATTGACGGAGAGCCCGGGAATGCAGAAGTTACCGTGTATTTACAAACCAATGGCGTGCATACCGATATCATTGTTCCTGCATCAAATGAGCTTATCAATTGGAACAATTACTTTCCTCATAAAAACAACCGAAATTCTGATTCAACCTATCGTTATCTAGCGCTTGGTTTGGGGGATAAAGAATTTTATTTAGAAACACCAACTTGGGGCGACTTAACGGTTCCTACAGCATTTAATGCAGCATTTGGCTTGGGTTCGGGCGTTTTACATGCAACATATTACCGTGAAATGACAGTCAATGAGCAGTGCATAGCTATTCAAGCTTCGAAAGCACAATACAAAGAGCTCATTCAGTACATTCAAGAAAGCCTATTATTGGATCCTAATGGCGAATACATCAATATCAAAACAGATGCGTTGTATGGGAATTCGGATGCGTTTTATGAAGCCAAATGGAAGTACAGTATGCTTCATACTTGCAACACTTGGGTGAACAATGCTTTACAAAGAGCTAAATTGAAAGCTTGTTTTTGGACACCTTTCGATTGGGGATTGTTTGGGGTGTATGATAAATAATCAAGGAAAGGCATTTAGCCTTTATTGAGCAAAGATGCTTTCAATTTCGCCGGCTTACCATTCTAATTAAAGGAGAAAAGGATCGATGAACACAAAATTTCAATGAACCGTGAAGGTGAATGCTTAAACCAATTCGTCATGATTATCATTTGCTTTTTCTAGAGCAAGTTGCTTTTCGAATTTGTTGTGAATTATTAGAATTAATAAACCAAACAAAATTGCAGTTACTATTAAAACATTGTTGATGATTCCACTCACAGAGAAAGAGATTCGGATTAAGATGGTGGAAATGATAAAACCTGAATTTCTGATCACCTTGTGAAATTCATCAGTATGAAAAAAGGAAAATAATAAAATTGTAACATCAGAAATGATAAGGATATTAAAGAACTGTTCGAAGAATATGTTGTTGATGTTTTTGAACGACACTGAACCATTAGGGCTCTGCTGAAACAAACCAAAACTCCAGTTCAAAAGCGAATAAATTGCAATCACAAATAGGATAGGCACTAAAGAAGTGGCGATTTTCTTTTTAGCTCCAATAAACTTTGTAATACTGGGCTTCATTATACTGTCATGAGCAGCATATAAACTTGATTTTATACGTTGACTCTGAAATAAGTAGATGAGGTAAAAAAGGATGATCGATGCAATTAAATCGTACGTAAATTGAAGATCATTATTAATACTAAACCAATCTGCTGAAAGCGATAAATCGGAAAGATCTTTGAACAATCGCCTGATAACAATCAGTGTGATGATTTCATATTGTTTGGAAATATAGATTGATGTTGACTTGGGCAGATAATAAATCAACAAATAAACTTCATAGATCAGAATAAACGAGAAGGGAGTATAAATAGCAGCAATTGGATTATTTAATAGTTTCGATGGTTCTTCAAGTGAAATGATGTCGAAATTGACAAATCCGATCACAATCAAATGAATTAAGAAACTAGCAACTGCAATCCACAAGACATATTTCTCAACAGTCTCCTTTGTTTTGTGTGATAGAAAAACTTGGTATAGTTTCTCTGAAAATTTATGTATTTCCATCGTAGTTTTAATTTTGATTCAATCCACACAATCATTTACACCAACTCAACCTATTCTTGAAACAAAGCAATTGTTAGCCTGCAATGTATACTCATTTAAGTCATATCAAGATTTCGTCGTCCAAAACCGTCTTGTAAATTCAAATTAAATCCAAGTTTAAAATGTAGACATAACTGATTTATCAACCGTTGATAATGAAAGACTTCAAACAGATCAGCAGACCTATTGTTTTCTTAATGTTAAAATATCTGCTGAGTTTCTGCTGAAATGAGTTGTTAAAGTTGAGCCTTCGACCGTCTTCAGAAAAAACAAGAAAGATCCCAATCTTGAAAAGAATAGACAAATTGAGTATTTCAGAAGAAACTGCTTGTAATGCCAAGTAAACTTTTCACAGGTAAAAAAAGTAAAAACGCGTGTCAAAACCTGAGACTTGGAATTCAAATTCATGAATTTTAAGAGTGAAAAGTTGCACGATACCATTTGTTTTGCTTTGATGAGATTTACCGAAAAAACAATGAATATAATTTGGTTTGCACCTTCCCTAAACAAACGGGTATCTTTGCACTAAGCTAATAAAAATCCTCCTGAAATAACGATCTCATGCCGGGCCTCTACATTCATATTCCATTCTGCAGGCAGGCATGCACATATTGCGATTTTCATTTTAGCACTTCATCACATTATCGACCACAATTGGTATCTGCGATTGCGAAAGAATTGGCATTCCGAGCGTCTGAATGGCAGGATGAACCAATGAAAACGGTTTATTTCGGAGGTGGAACGCCCTCGCAACTTTTGCCAAGCGAGCTTGATGAAATCTTTAATGCCGTTCATCGGAACTTCAAGATTAGTTCAAGTGCAGAAATTACTTTCGAAGCCAATCCTGAAGACTTGAAAGTTGAGTACATCAAACATCTGAAAGCCATTGGAATCAATAGATTGAGTATCGGAATTCAATCATTCCGTGAACCAGATTTAAACCAAATGAACCGAGCACACGATGCAGCACAAGCCATTTCATGCGTTGAACAAGCTGCAAGTGAAGGCATATCTTCAATATCTATTGACTTGATTTATGGAATACCAGAGTTAAGCAATGAAGCATGGTTAGAACAACTGAACATTGCAGCTAGATTACCGATCAATCACTTGTCGTGTTACGCTTTAACTGTCGAGCAAGGAACACCTTTGGCAAAAATGATCAACCAAGGAAAGCGCAAAAACACCGATGATGAGCAAGCTGAAAATCACTTTCAATTGCTTCAAAAATGGGCACCCACTGAAGGTTTCTCACATTATGAAGTTTCCAATTTAGCACGTGAAGGTGGTCGGGCGAAACACAATTCTGCATACTGGTCGGGCGAAAGTTATTTAGGCATTGGTCCTTCAGCACATTCTTTCCAAAACAACATTCGAAGATTTAATATCCCGAACAATCAAAAGTACATCCGATCACTCAGAGATGGAGATGCTGAGCATGAAATAGAAAATCTACACGTTCACGAACGTTACAATGAGATCGTATTAACTGGAATGCGCACATCAACAGGAATCGATAAAAATGAAATTCTCAAAACAGGAAAAGCGTTTATGGATTTCTTTTTGGACATTCTAGAAAATCATCCCGACCGCAAACAGATTACTCAAACCGATACGCACATTCAACTTAGTTCTAACGCTTGGTTCAGAGCAGATGGAATAGCATCGGATTTCTTTTTCTTACCTGAATCTTCAAAGTAAAATTTGGAAATCAATAGATTGAATAATATCATTCACCACTCCTTCTCTCTAACATTGATTCTTTTGTATTCGTAATTTCGCAGTTGAATATCTTTACAATTTAAATACATTTAACTGTAAGTCAATTACCAACATCACATAAATTTGTTAAATTTGTAGAAGGTTTAACTTGATGCCAACAATTATCTTTATATACGGCTGGAGGCTTTTCTTCTATTCTAATGAGAATGCTGAACCCATTCATGTGCATGCTCAAAAAGCTGAAATGGAATGTAAATTTTGGATTCTTGTTGATGAAGTAGAGTTAATAGAAGAATTTGCTTTCAACTTAACTCCTTCAGCTAAAAGAGAGATAAAGAAAATTATCTATCAGCATTTTGATTTAATTGTTGAGACTTGGAACATTCACTTTAAAAAACATTAAAATGATCGCAACTCATAAAATTGAAGAGCTGACTTTTGATAATAATTATATGTTCTTAAAAGTTGATGGCAAAACATTAATGATTCCTCTTAAGAAAGCTTCAAAAAAGTTACTAGAAGCAGACGATATTCAAAAAGGAATATACAAAATCTCTGCATCTGGCTATGGAATTCATTGGCCTTTGATAGATGAAGACTTGTCAGTTGATAATTTAATAAAAATTGCCGAATAAAAGCAACATTTTATTACAATTGGTAGTTCTAAACTATTAACGATAAACTAAAGATTAGTAAGTTATTTATTCAATAAATTTAACAAACTAATTAAAGTCATGGATTTTAAACTTTTTCTTATATACAATCAATTTTTACTTTGTCGAATTAAATAAACAAAGAGCTATTCCTTCACTGCCACACCTACTTTATTCGCTAAACATTCATTGCAATATTCTTTATTGTCGCACCCAATTACACCAGAGCAGTCCATCGGACAATTCTGTTTGCTAAATTCTTCTTCCAAACTCGGATTAAAACAAGCTTTATTACAAGCTGAAAAGCCAATGATTAAAAATGAAAGCGCAAGAAAAAAAGAGACGTTTTTCATAAAAAACAATTTCGTTGAATTTAAAATTATTTAACGGGTAAAAAATCGATGTATAAATAAATGGCAATTGCAATAATAATCAATTGACTCATTAAATTCACTAAATCGTTGTCGATCATTTGAAATCCACTTTTCAATTTACTATCCTGCGTTTCAAAGTCGCTCCATTCTCCGGTGTTTTTCAAATATTTCCCTTGCACAAGGCTGCCTAAAAAACTGTCGGCCAACATGCCCAAGAAACCGGCAATGGCAATTAGGAAAAATACGATCCAAGGATTTGTAGCACCGGGCAAAAGAAAGAACGAAAATGCAGCAATGGCAATAGCACCGAGCACCGAACCGATTGTTCCTGCAAAAGAAATCCCACCCGAAATGCCTGCATCAACAGGCTTCAAACGAACGAGATCTATCACTTTACCTCCAAACCCAACTCCGATTTCACTTGCCCACGTGTCGGAAGTTGCAACAGCCATCGAAACCAACATCAACAAATACATATCTGATTGATAAACTGAATTCGATAAACTGTAAACTGTCGACAAAATGCCATAAACGGCACCATTGCAAAACACTTGTTTCCAGTCACGCGGTCGTCCAGATTTGGTTGCCTTTCCTTTGCCTTTCAAGAATGGCAATCTAGAAATCAATGAGCTGCTCAACAAGAAGAATGCGATTGGTAAAAGCCAGATCCAACCGGAAAACAAAACCACTGTAGAACCTAAAATTACAGCAGCGACAGCTCCACTTAAATCGAGCAATTTCAATCGAACACTTCCCCATAAAAACAACAAGCCGCAAATGGGAAGAGTAAGTGCAGTAATCAATTGTATGTCGCCTACATAAATCAATTGCAATAAAACCATAGCAGAAATCGGGACAAATAAATTGTCGTTACCATGCGAGCCCATGGCTTCTGCAAAGGTTATAAGCAAGGCAATTAATGGAACAACATATAAATAAATGTCCTGCTTAAACTTCGAAGGGATTCCGGGCAAATAAATAGCCGAATAAAGAATTATACAGGTAGCAATAAAAAATGCTGTAGATCCATTGATTGACTTAGGATCACCAGTGAGTTGATAGAATTTTCGAGCCGTTAATTTCCCAACAATTGCAGCAGCCGAATCGCTAATAGCTAAAATCGCCATTGGTAGAAAAATAAGCCACCGATGCATCGGAAACACCCAGAGTAAATACAAGTAAGGCAAAGGAAACAAGGCAATTCCCCAGCTTTTTCTCCCTCCATCCTCCTTGAACAAAACACCGGTAGCAACCAAAACAATCAGCAAAATTTCGGCAACAGCCACAACAGGAAGTAACAATGACGTATTGAAAAGCAAATAAGGCATCAAGGCACATATCCCAACGGAGAAAGTATGTAGCCATTTTCGGCTGATCCATTGGGCAACCAATTTTCGTCTCGACAATAATTCTGTAAGAACCGCCATCACAAGAACGGCAATTCCCGAACAGATTAAAATCAAGTCATCATGTTGCAATTTCATGTGTGAAAATTAAGCCTAAATACCGAATGCCAAACCAATAAATGATGCTGCAAGAGTGCAAATCAATATTGACCATTCAGTTCAATACAACCAAAGTGAGCAAATTATGTGTTCAATACTTAAACAACCGATTGATCGATTTTTCTAAAAACAGCGACAAACGATCATTACCTTGGCCCCAACAATTCGCCCGATGAAAATCAGATTGCCCGAGCTGGAAGATTACAAGTGGTTTCCTGCATTTCTTAGGAAAATGCAGTTAGATTATATTGGATGGCTGGTTGATTTTTTTGGAATTTACAAATCAATCTTTCCGTTAATTGATAGATTATCCGAAAGCGTTCAACAAAAAAACTGGGTCGATTTATGCGCCGGAAGTGGAAATCCAACAATTGGGATCTCCTCTGCCCTATCGTATGATTACAAAATAATGCTCACCGATTTATATCCGACAAATATTCCTTTAAAAACTTCGAACATTAATTGGTACCCAAATGCTGTAGATGCAACAAAAGCTATTTCCTTAAACGGATTTAGAACCATGTTTAATGCATTTCACCATTTCGATGATCACCAAAAAACCATGATCTTAAAAAACCATGCTCAACATGGATTATTCATCGCTGAAATACTACAACCAAGCCTATTTGAGCTAATTAAAATTGGAATTACTACCACCATCGGACAAATTATTTTCCGTCCGTTTGTGCGCCCATTTTCATGGATGGGAATAATTTTCACTTACTTAATTCCAATTAATTTATTCACAGTAACCTGGGATGGAATGGCGTCTGTATTGAAATCATCTTCCGCCTCAGAATTAAAAACCCTTGCCGAACAAGCATTGCCTGATGGCTTCCAGATTGAAATTGGAAGATCCGGGAAATTCGGAATGAAAGTCAACTACCTATTGATAATCCCAATAAAATGATTGAAAAACTAAAAATCCTCTGGCAATTCAGCCGTCCGCACACCATTATTGGCAGCACTTTGAGCATTTTATCGGTGTATCTTTTGTGTTATTTACAACCAGAAGGGAAATTTGATGGATTTGTTTTGCTGATCAGCCTCATCTCTGCATTGGCTTGTAATATCTATATCACAGGATTAAACCAATGGTCGGATGTTGAAGTAGACAAAATAAACAAACCTTGGTTACCCATTGCAGCTGGGACATTGAGTAAAGAAGCTGGATTGAGAATCGTTTTGGTTTCAGGCGCTATTTCAATTCTCTGCACCCTCTTTTTTCATTGGATTTTTGCAGCCATGATTTTAAGTATCCTCGCCATCGGAACTGCTTATTCGTTGCCTCCGCTCAAATTTAAACGACACCATTTGGCAGCTGCAGGAGCAATATCGTTGGTGCGTGGATTAATGGTAAATGTTGGATTTTATCTTCATTTTAGGCAATCGATGATCGGTGAATTAACCATTGATACCGCTATTTGGCCTTTGGTAATTTTTGTTTCCGCATTTTCGTTGGGAATCGCTTGGTTTAAAGACATTCCTGATACCGCCGGCGATGCAGTGCACAAATTCGGAACATTGGCAGTAAATACAGGCCGCAAAACTGCATTTTTCGCAGGTGTATTTGTAGTGAGTGCAGCTTATTTATTCTTGGCAGTTGCATCTTTGGCCAAGTTGTTTCCAAACCATGTGTTTGGTGCAGTGTTTCACATTACAGTTTTGCTGGTTTTTCAATACAAAAGCTTGAAGTTAGACTTGAAAAACGAAGAAGCAATCAAGCAATTTTACATGTTTTTCTGGGTGCTATTTTTCGCTGAATACCTTGTTTATCCGGGAATGTACCTATAACAAGATTGATTGCATTAAACCTGAAATGAAGATCCGTTAAGGAGTTTCTTCGTCTCCAAACCACTCTTCAATATCGCGGCGTTCCTTTTTGGTTGGCCTTCCAGTTCCGCGGTCGCGCCAAACGAAACGAAACTCCTTTAATCGAGCAATGCTTTTGTACTCTTCTTCAGGGGTGAGATCTTCCAAGAAATTTGGAACTTCTTTGGCAGAAACTCGATTTGCAGGGAAACCGATTACTTTGATAGTTTTCTGCAATTCACCTAACTGAACAACGATACTTTCGCCAATTTTCATTTCCCTCGCGGGCTTCACATTGTCGCTTGCGATCTTTACTTTTCCACCTTTAACTGCATCAGCTGCCATGGTTCGGGTTTTATAAATCCGAACTGCCCACAGGTATTTATCGATGCGCATATGAAATACTAATGCAGGCTTCCGCGGTTCTGCTTCCACTTCGAAACCGATGCAACAGCCAATTCTTCGGTTGGAACCACAGCAGTCACTTCATTGTTGCGAAGAAATGCAGCCAACAAAGCAGCGATTTCAACTTCTTCATCAGAAGGCTTACTTGCTAACATTGACGGTTGGTAATGGTCGCGAACAAAGTTGGTATCGAAATTTCCAGAAACAAAGGCGTCGTGCTCCATCACGAAGCGACAAAAAGCAAGCGTGTTTTTTACACCTGAAATCTGATAATCGTCGATTGCTCTGATCATTCCAGCAATTGAGGCTTTTCGATCAGCACCGTAAACGATGAGCTTACTCAGCATCGGATCGTAGTAAATCGGAATGTCCATTCCTTCTTCAAAACCGCCATCAACGCGCACGCCGTTTCCTTGTGGTAAACGGTATACTTGAAGTTTCCCGATATCTGGAAGGAAGTTATTTTCAGGATCTTCGGCATAAACCCGAATTTCCATTGCATGACCATTGATAGATAATTCTTCCTGCGTGAACGATAAAGGTTCGTTTCGTGCCACAAGAATTTGCTCTCTCACGAGATCCTTGCCTGTGATCATCTCAGTTACTGGATGCTCCACCTGCAAGCGGGTGTTCATCTCGAGAAAATAGAAATTAAGCTTTTCATCCAGCAGAAATTCTACCGTTCCAGCGCCCGAATAATTGCAGGCTTTTGAAATTCTAACGGCACATTCGCCCATTTCTTTGCGCAATTCGGGCGTAAGTACAGATGATGGCGCTTCTTCTACAACTTTCTGATGACGGCGTTGGATAGAACACTCACGTTCAAACAAATACACGCAATTTCCGTGATTGTCGGCCAACACCTGAATTTCGATGTGTCGAGGAGATCCAACATACCGTTCAATAAACACCGAACCATCGCCAAAGGCGGAAGTAGCTTCCGATACTGCCAATTGAAGTTGTTCGTGAAAATCTTCAGAACGATTCACAACGCGCATTCCTTTTCCGCCTCCACCAGCAGAAGCTTTGATCAAAACTGGAAATCCGATTTCCTCAGCAATTTTCCGTGCTGCTTCTGTGTCGGAAATGGCTTCATCGGTGCCTGGAACCAAAGGAATATTGTGGGCTTTTGCTGTTGCTTTTGCGGCCAATTTAGAGCCCATCATTTCCATGGCTTCGGCAGAAGGACCAATAAAGGTAATTCCGGCATCCTTCACCATACGGGCAAAACCAGCATTCTCAGATAAAAATCCGTAGCCCGGATGAATTCCATCCACACCGAGTTCTTTGCATACCTCGATGATTTTATCACCACGTAAATACGATTGAGATGAAGCTGGTGGTCCAATACAAACTGCTTCATCCGCGTAGCGAACATGAGGCGAATTTCGGTCTGCTTCAGAATATACTGCAACAGTTTTAATTCCCATTTCACGCGCCGTTCGCATGACACGTAAGGCTATTTCACCTCGGTTGGCGATAAGTATTTTCTTCAACGGGTTTGAATTTATTGTTGATGAACGAGTTTAACATGTTTCACTTTATCGGCAGAGTGCAATTCGGTGAAATAAATGCCCGAAGGGATGTTCGATAGATCTAATGTTCCGGAATTGTTCAAGGTTTTGGTGATCACCAATCTACCAGCGGCATCGCGAAGTGTAACTTGAAGCGCATTTGAGCCTTTCCAGTCGATATAAAGGAAATCTCCTGCAGGGTTTGGATACAAGCTCACTTGGAAAGATTCAACATCTGCCAATGAAACGGTGGTAACTGCGTAGTTGATTGAAATAGATTCACATCCATTGTCGACAGAAACACCCACCGAATAATTTCCGTTTTCGGTTGCTTGGTAAGTATTGCTCGTTGCACCAATAATTGGCGTACCATTCAAATACCATTGGATGTTTCCAGTTGCACTTGTAGAAAGCACATTTTCGTTCGCTTCAATGATTGGAGTTGGTAAACTCGGAATTACTGTAATAAATGTTTGTTCAGTGGTCGTATCAGCATACTGTGAGTTTGATGCGATCAATGTAACAGCATAGGTTCCGCTGTTGCTGTATGTTACAGTAGGATTTGTTTCGGTTGAAGTTTGAATTGAAGCACCTTCGAAAGTCCAGCTGTATGTTGAAGCATTTTGACTATTGTTCGTGAATTGAACAGGCTCACCTGCGCAAACAGTATTGGTATTCGTTGTAAATGCGGCATTAGCAGGAAGGATGATTGGAGATGTACAAATTCCTTCGATGCGGATGTCGTCCAAATAAACGTTGCTTCCACCTGAGTTGTACACTTCGAAACGAAGCAACAAGTTTTCGGCTCCATCAAATGGTGTCAAATCGGCCGAAAGGCAAGAAATACCAACCGTTCCTGTCATGCACCAATCATCAGAAGTAGAAGGCACAAAATTGCTTGCCAAAGTTCCAGCAGTTGCTAAAACATTCAATGAAGCATCTGTATCATCTGGTCGTTTCAAAATTTCAGTCCAATTGCTTCCACCATCAATACTTGCCCAAACGATCAATGTATCTTTGATTGCTCCAGTAGCGCGGCGACGATGTGCATGCTCAAAATAAAGCGTGTTTTCACTTGTTTCACTAAGGTTGATCGGAGGCGAAATCAAGTAATCTGAAGCTCCAACATTGCCTTGGTTGTTGTAGATATTTACACCCGGCGATTGGGTTCCATTGTTTCCTGCCGTTGTAAAAATCTCCCAAGTATTGAGGCCATCAGGGTTCACTACAGACCAATCGGTTAAACCATCTTCGAAATCTTCTGTGTAAGCCAAACGAAGACCTGTATTGGTAACGTTCACGTAATTAGAAAGCGTTAAAGTATCTGCACCAAAAACGTTGACCGCAATGAGTTTTACAGTGTATTGACCAAAATCGTTGTAGGTTACAACAGGTTCGCTCAAGGTTGAAGTTGCAGGAGTTCCGCCTGGAAATTCCCAAATGAAACTCTCAGCATTCGAGCTAGAAATATTGTTAAATGCTACGTTAATTCCTGGGCATCCAGTTCTGCCGCTTGCGTTAAAGTTTGAATTTGGAGGAGCTTCTGAATTGCAGATATATTGTTGCACTTGTGTTAGCGCACCAAAAGCATTAAGGCGTTTTCCTCCAGCAATTTGAGGAACCAATCCGGGAATAACTTCAGCGCCTTCGAGCAGATACTGACGCATTTGAAGCGCGATAGCTCCCGGAGAATTCTTGTAATCCTCAATCAGCACATCACAAGCTGCAGCATACATTAAACCGATAACGCCCGCCACGTGCGGAGTTGCCATGGAAGTTCCGGTGAGGTTGTTGTAGCCAGAGTTGGTAACTGTATTGTAAACAGCAGTTCCTGGTGATGCGATATCTATCGAAACCAAGCCATAAGCAGCACCATTATTTTTTACATCAGAGCTATTGGTATTGGTAACAGCAATCATAAATTCTGAAACGCAAGCTGTTGGTATGTCGCCAGTTACATCAATATTTGAGTTAGCGTTTGCAGTGGCACCAGCACTCAGGATTCCATAAGCTCCGAGCGTGTCATAAAATGCACACCAAATAGGGAAGTCTGCAGGATCACCATTGTCGACACCAAACGAGGAGTTTGTAGCAACAACGAAAGCACCTTTTGTTCCTCCCGATTCATCATATTGGATGCGCATTTCAGCAGCATAAGCGTAGGCAGAAACCACAACATCTTCATTACCAGAAGAACCTGCAATAGGAAGAATTTTGGCATCCCAGTTTACACCTGAAACACCAATACTATTATTTCCTTGGGCAGAAATAATTCCTGAAACGTGTGTTCCGTGCTGATCTGAAGGAATAGTTCCATCATCGGCATAGGCATCCCAACCGTTAATATCATCAACATATCCGTTGTTGTCGTCATCGATTCCGTTTCCGGCGATCTCGTTGTAATTTCTGAAAAAGTTATTGACCAAATCTGGATGATTCAGTTGAAAACCGCCGTCGATTACAGCAACAACGATTGTGTCTCCAGCAACGGTCAAACCACCAGTAGTGATATCCCAAGCAAGTTCAGCATCGATATCGGCACCGGCCGTTCCACCTGTTTGTCCCGTATTTTTCAAAGACCACTGTTGACCAAAAGATGCGTCGTTCGGTGTAGTATTTCGCTGTTGAACTTGGTGATTGTATTGAGCCACCAAGGTTAAAGGGTGACTCTTCACAGCTTCTAGAACTGATGAGCTGTTGTTAGCAGTAGAGCTGATGAGCAGAATATTGAAACGTTTCGAAATGATTCGTTTTTGTTGAATTTGAAATTGAGGATACTGATTTTGAAGTGCTTGAATGTACTTCTGAGTATCCGTTTTCTTATCAAGTTGAATGATAAATTCACCTGGAATGGTGTTCTGTTGGGCCGCTGCAGAAAATCCCACTAAACAACAGAGAGACACAAGAATTCTTTTGAACATAAAATTTGGATGGTTAAGGCTTGCAATTTACGTATCGAACCTAACTCTACCAAACAATAAAGCCTCTCCGATGTTCGGAAAGGCTTTAGAAAATTATATGTTTGAGTTGTGCTTATTATGCGAGCACTTCCTTCACCTTGTCGGCAGCTTCTTGGAGAAGAATTACCGATTGAACTTGGAGTCCAGAATTATCGATAATTTCTTTGGCTTCAACTGCATTGGTTCCTTGTAAACGAACGATGATCGGCACATTGATTTCACCAATTGAACGGTAAGCATCAACGATACCTTGAGCAACGCGATCGCAACGAACGATACCGCCAAAAATATTTACAAGAATTGCCTTTACGTTTGGATCTTTTAGGATGATACGGAATGCTTGTTCAACA
The DNA here is from genome assembly GCA_945883545.1 of Chitinophaga pinensis. Classification (GTDB taxonomy): domain Bacteria; phylum Bacteroidota; class Bacteroidia; order M30B66; family M30B66; genus CAMCXT01. Next base: position 21,755 of record CAMCXT010000020.1, read on the forward strand.
CGCGCAGCATCTGCAGTACCTCCAACATCGAGGAAGTTTGCAGGATCTCCACCAGCAAGTTTGATGATATCCATCGTTGCCATGGCAAGACCAGCACCATTCACCATGCAACCGATATTTCCATCAAGTTTAACATAGTTCAGGTTGTGTTCAGCTGCTTCAACTTCGGTTGGATCTTCTTCCAACACATCGCGCATTGCAGCTAAATCAGGGTGACGGAATAAACCGTTTTCATCAAGATTCACTTTCGCATCAACAGCGATGATTTTGCTGTCGGATGTTTTAAGCACTGGATTGATTTCGAATTGAGAAGCATCAGTAGCAACATATGCTTTGTAAAGCGCCATGATGAATTTCACCATTTGCTTATTTGCTTCACCACTCAAACCGAGGTTGTAAGCAATTTTACGTGCTTGGAAGCCCTGAATGCCAACTTTAGGATCGATTTCTTCGTTCAGGATTTTTTCAGGATGGTTGTGTGCAACATCTTCAATGTCCATTCCACCTTCGGTAGAGTAAATGATCACGTCGCGACCAGTTTGGCGATTCAAAAGAACCGACATGTAGAATTCGGCAACTGGTTCTGCTCCTGGATAGTATACATCTTGAGCAATCATTACTTTGCGAACCAATTTACCTTCAGCTCCAGTTTGTGGAGTAACCAATGTCATTCCAAGAATCTGGGCAGAAAGTGATTTCACATCATCTAATGATTTTGCAAGCTTGATTCCGCCGCCTTTTCCGCGGCCACCAGCATGTACTTGGGCTTTAACAACCCACCAGCCAGTACCGGTTTGTTCCTGAAGTTTTTTCGCTGCTTCAACTGCCTCTTCTGGAGTTTCTGCTACAAAGCCTTCTTGGATTCCGACGCCAAAACGTTTTAGAATTTCTTTTCCCTGATATTCGTGAATGTTCATCTTCCTAAAATTTGCCGCCAAAAGTAGCAGAATAAATGCTGTTGGCAAAGGATTGTGAATGTTTTCCCGGAATCATTTTAAACACCTGACTATTTAGCACTTGCAGCCTCTTGCTGTGTTATTAACAAATTCTACTGTATAAATTCAGTCGAATCAACTTTTATAGACATTCACCCTTAGGTGTTATTACCTATTTTCGTCATTCACAAACTAAAAAAACATCTCATGTTTCGGGAATCTACCAACCTGACGCATGTGAGTAGTGATCGGTTGATCGCGCTTACAGGCATGAACTGGATGCAATGGATGTCGCTGCTTGATAGCGAGTTGGCATTCAGAAAAAATCTAGGAGAAATAAAAAACATCATTAGAGATCAAGCTTCCTTCGACGAAATTACGACAGGGGCGATCCTTGAAAAGTACTTACAGGAAAAAGGTCTACTAGAGAAATTACCTCTAGTAAAGGAAATTGAAATCACTTCAACCTTAACGATCGAAACGCCTTTGCACGTAGCAGAAAGTGCTTTCACCGATTTGTCGCTTAGAAATGAATGGTTGCCAGAAGTGGATCTCATTCTGAAGTTAAATCCGGGAAAAAATCTCAGATTTGCATGGCAGAATGCGCAGGTGGTTGTAGTTACTTTTAACCCGAAAGGCCCTTCTAAATGTCAGATCAGTTTGCAACACAGCAAATTGCCCGACATGATTTCCTCAGTGGAAATGAAGTCTTTCTGGAAAGAGAAGCTCGCCAAACTGGCGCGACTGCTCGAAAGCAAATGATCGAAATTCAAGGTATCCGTAAATCTTTTGGAAAGGTGGAAGTCCTCAAGGGCATCGACCTTTCCATACGTTCCGGTGAAATTATTTCTGTTGTCGGTCCGTCGGGAGCAGGAAAAACCACATTACTTCAAATCTTGGGCACACTCGAACGCCCCGATTCAGGTAATTTTCAGTTTGGCGATGCTTTCCCGGCCAAGCTCAACGACCGCCTTTTATCGCAATTCAGAAATCAACACATTGGTTTTGTATTTCAATTTCACCAACTGTTGCCTGAATTTACTGCGCTCGAAAATGTGATGATTCCCGGGATGATTGCCAACAAACCAACCTCAGAGTTGCAAACACGTGCTGAAATGCTGTTGGTGAAACTCAACCTGAAAGACCGAATTCACCACAAGCCTTCAGCGATGTCGGGCGGTGAACAGCAAAGAGTTGCCGTTGCCCGTGCACTGATGAATCAACCGAAACTCATCCTCGCCGACGAGCCAAGCGGAAATCTCGATTCCAAAAATGCAAGAGAACTCCATGAACTTTTTCTCAGACTTCGTGATGAAGAAGGTCAAACTTTCGTGATAGTAACGCACAATGAGGAATTGGCGAAAATGGCAGACCGCAGTGTGTTGATGGAAGATGGAAAAATCATTTCCTGAAAGAATCATCTTCATTTAACTGCATTGTTTAGCTTTGCAGCATGAATAAATTACTCGTTCTGCTGTCGATACATTGCACGTTTTCGACGACCATTTTTGCACAAGATACAATTCCCGAAAAACACCTCACCAATATCCGGCAGCTAACCTTCGGGGGCGACAATGCTGAGGCTTACTTTAGTTTCGACAACTCCAAACTTACCATGCAGGTAACTGCACCGAAGGAAGGAATTCCGTGCGATCAGATCTATATGATGGATCTGAACAAGTCCGATAAGCCTTCAATAAAGCTTATTTCTACAGGAACGGGAAGAACTACATGCTCTTACTTTATGCCGGGCGACAAAGAAATCCTCTTTGCATCAACCCATGAGGCTTCCGATAGCTGTCCGCCTCCACCTGCACCCAGAAAAGACGGAAAATACCTTTGGCCTATTTACAATACGTTCGATATATATGTATCGGATTTAAATGGTAAAGTGAATCGTAAAATCACTAACCACAAAGGTTACGATGCTGAAGCAACAGTTTCACCAAAGGGAGATTTGATCGTTTTTACATCCGACAGATCAGGTGATCTTGAATTGTACACCATGAAAATCGACGGTTCCGATGTGAAACAAATCACCTCAGGACTTGGATACGACGGTGGTGCTTTCTTTTCCCCGGACGGGAAAAAACTTGTTTTCAGAGCATCCAGACCCAAAACTGCAGAGGAAATTGCCGATTACAAGCAGCTGCTCAGCGAAGGATTGGTGGCGCCAACCAACATGGAAATCTACACTTGCAACATCGATGGGTCGGATTTGAAACAAATCACAAATTTGGGCAAAGCGAATTGGGCTCCGTTCTACCATCCTTCGGGAAAGAAAATCATTTTCGCCTCAAACCACGCATCTACCAGAGGATACAGCTTTCAATTGTACATGATAAATGCAGATGGAACTGGACTTGAACAGATCACCAACACAAGCAATTTCAATGCGTTTCCGATGTTTTCGCCCGATGGAAAGAAAATCGTTTTTTCATCTAACAGAAACAACGGAGGAACCCGCGACACCAACGTATTTATAGCCGACTGGAAAGACTAATGAAAAAACTGATCCTCTTCGTGTGCACCATTTCAGCTGCACACTTCGCTTCCGCTCAAGGATTTATTTCGACCGAAAACCTGGTGAAGCACATTTCGATTTTATCGGCCGATTCTTTGATGGGCAGAGCAACTGGGTCGATTTATGAAGCCAAAGCTGCGAATTATATTGTTTCGCAGTTCAAAAAATCGGGTGTTCAACCGATGGGAAACAATGGAAGTTACTTGCAAGAATTCGATTTTCAAGTGAGCAGCCATGGCGTGAAAGGCAGATCAGGTAAAGCAAACAATGTGATTGGCTTTATCGACAACAAGGCCGATTTAACTGTTGTGATTGGAGGGCATTACGATCACCTCGGCACTGGAGAAGACGGCAATTCGTTGGATGGTCATGCAGATGGTAAAATTCACAACGGTGCCGACGACAATGCTTCGGGAACGGCTGGAGTGATAGAATTGGCTAATTATTTCGCTACGAACAAAGTGAAGGAAAAATTCAATTTTCTTTTCATTTGCTTCTCTGGTGAAGAATTGGGTTTGTTTGGTTCTAACTATTTCTGCGAGCACCCAACACTCGAGCTTTCAAAGATCAATTGTATGATCAATATGGATATGATTGGTCGTCTTGTAACAGACAAACCAGTGCTTACGATTTCTGGAACAGGTACTGCATCCGAATTTGAACCTGCATTGAAAACGTTCCGCTCTGCAGCGCTCGATTTTAATCTAGACTCAGCTGGAGTTGGTCCTTCAGATCACACATCCTTTTACAACAAACAAATTCCAGCACTTCATTTCTTCACTGGCACGCACCTCGATTACCATAAACCGAGCGATGATGCCGACAAAATCAACTACCAAGGCACAGAAGTCGTGTTGAACATCATTGCAGGATTGATTGAAAAACTTCCTGCCGACAAAAAACTCACTTTCCTAAAAACCCGAAATCCATCAATGGGTGGAGCGCCTTCATTCAAGGTTACATTGGGCATTATGCCTTCTTATGGCCACTCAGAAGATGGAATGAAAGTAGAAGCTGTGTTGGATGGGAAACCAGCCATGAAAGCTGGGATGAAAGATGCAGATGTAATTCTATCGATCGGTGATTATCCTGTGAAAGAGATCCAGACTTACATGGAAGCACTTTCTAAGTTTAAAAAAGGCGACAAAACGAGCATCAAAGTTCGTCGTGGAACCGAAACTTTGACCTTGCCAGTAGAGTTCTAATTCTGTCGGGCCGACAAGTTTCAGTTAGCTGGTGTGATCCAAAACAATCACCCAGCGGTTATCCTTTTTCTTCAAAAGTAAATTGAAACTACCGTCCTGCGATTTGGTGCTTTCTATCACCCATTTGCCAGTTACTATAGCCGAGCTTTCTGATAACATTTCAATGGTGTAAATCTGAAAGTCCAGTTTTCCCATCGACGCGCGATCGGGATACCCTTTTTTGTAACGATCTAAAGTTGGTTGCCATCCGAGTGTAACACCGGTTTTCGTCATGAATCGAAGGCTATCACTTTTCCAATAATGCGCCATGAATCCATCAATATCTCCTACATTCCAGGCTTTTAGCTGCTGATCCAAAACTTGCTGAATCTCCTTTTCCGGCTGTGCCGAAAGAAAAAAACTCCCAAAAGAAAACACGATTGCAATTATCCAACGATTCATAAGTGTGGCTTTGGGGCGAAGTTGATATTTTTTTCAATTGATTGAAAGAAATAGACATTTACTATGAGGGTAATTTTAGCTTTGCATAACCCATGAAAGGCACCCAAGTTTTTGCCATCCGATCATTTACCGCATTTCTAGTAGCTCGATTCTGCTTGACCTTTGCGTTTCAGGTTCAGGCTGTTACGATGAGTTTGGAGGTTTATGAAATCACGGGAGATGCGCTTTCGCTTGGGCTTGCAGGTTTGTTTGAAGCCATTCCATTTATGGCGGTGATTCTTCCAGCCGGACTGTGGGCTGATGTTTACAGAAGAAAACACCTCATCCTCATCACATCCAGTTTGTTTATTTGCTGCGCGATCATCCTGTATCTTCTTTCTGTTGAGGCATTTGGAGAAATTACACCCAAACTGCTATTGCTTTACATGGTGATTGGCATGACGGGGTTAGCAAGAGGCATTGCAGGACCAGCCGTTCAAGCAACCATTCCCAACTTATTGCCGCGCGATTTGCTTCCACAAGGTGTCGCATGGAACACGTCGTTTTGGCAAGTTGCATCCATTGCTGGTCCAGCGGTTGGAGGATTATTGTATGGCTATTTCGGAAAAGAAAGTTCGTATTTGGTGAGCATGATTTCTAGCTCATGTGCTTTGTTAGCCTTTTCACTTCTACCCAATCTAAAACCTTCGCACATTAGAAATGAATCGATGGTAAATAGCTTGCTTACAGGCATTCGGTTCGTTCGAAAACAAAGGCTTATACTTTCGGCACTGAGTCTCGATTTATTTGCAGTATTGTTTGGCGGAGCTGTGGCTTTGTTACCAGTTTTCAACGCCGAAATCTTAAAAGCAGGACCTGATGGATTGGGTATTTTGCGCTCTGCACCTTCTATTGGTGCAGTAATCACGGCATTTCTGTTGGCAAGAAATCCGCCATTAAAGAATTCAGGAAGAACATTGCTTCTCAGTGTTGGCGCTTTCGGCGTCTGCATGATTGCCTTTGCACTGTCGGAATACTTCTGGCTTTCGTTTATTATTCTACTACTGAGCGGATTGTTTGATGGGGTTTCGGTGCTCATTCGATCAACCATTGTGCAACTTTACACACCTGATGAAATGCGTGGTAGGGTATCATCAGTCAATTCAATTTTCATTGGTTCATCAAACGAAATTGGGGCATTCGAATCTGGACTTGCAGCAAAGTGGTTGGGCTTAGTGCCTTCGGTGATTTTCGGAGGATTCATGACAATTGGCATCACTTCACTGATGGCGACTTTCGCTCCAAAATTGCGGAAGCTTCAACTAGGCGATCAATTCAAAAAACAGGTGGATGTCAGCTAATTGTCATTATTAACTTATTGCTTCTATCCTGCCCCGATAAATCTTAGGTTTGCATTCGAATTATGGCATCTAAAGAAGAAAACGAAAAGTTACCCAAAGCCAAACTAAGCAAAGCTAGTCTGCGCAAGGCTTTCCGACTGTTTACCTACATGAAGCCCGACAAAGGCAAGTATGCAGCAGGTTTACTTTTTTTAGCTCTTACTTCTGCAACTGCACTTGCATTTCCAAAACTCATAGGGGATCTTGTAAATTCAACTGGAGAAAATGGATTGGCGGCCATTAACGACAAGGCCATTCTGTTGATGGTTATTCTTGCTGCACAATCGTTTTTCTCCTTTATGCGGATTTATCTGTTCGCACAAACCACCGAAAACACTTTGGTTCGTTTGCGTGAGCATTTGTACAGTCATTTGATTACCCTGCCCATGTCGTTTTTCACCCAAACCCGTGTTGGTGAGATAAACAGCCGAATTTCGGCCGACATTACCCAAATTCAAGATACGTTTTCCACAACAGTAGCCGAATTCCTTCGGCAGATCACCTTGGTAGTTGGTGGGATGATCCTCATTTCAATCATCTCGATTCAGCTTACACTTTTCATGGTGGCCTTGATTCCCGCCATTGTGGTTGTAGCTATTATATTCGGTCGTTACATCCGCAAAATAAGTCGCAAAGCCCAAGACCAAGTTGCCGTTTCTAACACGATCGTGCAAGAAACCATGCAGGGAATTGTGAATGTGAAATCGTTCGCCAATGAAATGCTCGAAGTAGCTCGTTACCGGATTTCGGTAAAGGAAATTGCTGCACTGTCGTTAAAATCGGCATTTTCACGTGGTTTGTTTGCTTCATTTATCATCCTTGCTTTATTTGGTGCTATTGTAGGAATTGTTTGGTATGCTACCATCCTGATGCAACGTGGTGAAATCAAGTTTGGAGAGGTGATTTCGTTTGTTCTTTACACTTCATTTATTGGTGCCTCTATTGGTGGTTTGGCCGAACTTTATGCCCAAATTCAAAAGGCCGTTGGTGCAACAGAACGGATTTTCGAGATCCTTGATCAAGAGGCAGAAACCATCGACTTGAAATCTGTAACAGAATCGTCCAATCTCCGTGTGAACGGCGATGTAGTGTTCGATGCTGTTGGTTTTTCTTACCCAGCTAGAAAAGAGATGTTGGTACTAGGTGATGTGAGTTTTCATGCCACTCCAGGTCAAAGTATCGCGATTGTAGGGCCAAGTGGAGCGGGGAAATCGACCATTACACAATTGCTTTTGCGCTTTTATGATCCCGACAATGGGATGATCAGAATTGATGGCAAAGACACGCGATCGTATTCATTAACAGAGCTCAGAAACCAAATGGCGATCGTTCCTCAGGACGTTATTTTGTTCGGCGGAACCATCAAAGAGAATATCCTTTACGGCAAGCCTGATGCTTCAATGGATGAAGTAATTGCTGCAGCTGAAAAAGCCAATGCTCGTCAATTCATCGAATCGTTTACCGATAAATTCGACACAATTGTTGGAGAACGAGGCATCACGCTCAGTGGAGGACAACGCCAGCGTATAGCAATTGCAAGAGCAGTATTGAAAAATCCTTCCATCTTAATTTTGGATGAAGCTACCTCATCACTTGATTCTGAATCAGAACGTTTGGTGCAAGAAGCCTTAGACAAACTAATGGTAGGAAGAACTTCCTTTATTGTTGCGCACCGTTTGTCGACCATCCGAAATGCAGATAAAATTTTGGTTATCGATCAAGGGCACGTTCGTGAAAGTGGCACACACGAAGAATTGATACAAATTCCAGATGGTGTGTATGCTGGGCTTTCGAAATTGCAATATAGAAACGAAGAAACTGTTGGCGCATAAAGTTGCTAGGTTTTCATAATCAATAATTTACAAAATTCACCTACCCTATTGAAACGGTTATAATCGATTATATCCGGATAAAATTTTCGAACGAAATATAGAAGGGTTAGATTGCCCCTTGGGAAGGGGATAGTTGGGCTTTCCCAACAACAATAATCGATTATTTACAAATTAAGTTATCCACCAATCAAAAGGTTTATAGGACCTAATGTGACAATAATTCAATTATTAATCGATCGGAATAAAACAGGATTAGCGAGCGTCAATTTTATCATCAATTCTAACCATAGTTGATGAATTTCACTGATGACAAAGAAAATTACCATGTTAATCAGATTGATCTAAACTGCGCAATTCATCCATCAGCAAGAAAATCAAATGATGATTTGAATTGGAATCAGGATCTATTGCATATGATTCAATTCATCAATAAACTCATTATGATGTTTTGATTATTTCAAACTGGCATCGAGTTTTAATTCAATATTCTTCAGCAACTCTAGTTGTTTTGCTTGACTATCGAACAACACTTTGATCTGTTCTTCCAATAGCAAATCAATTTTCTGATGCAAACTTCTAACTTCCAATTCTGCTTTCAAGTTGATGAGGTAATCATTTTCATTTCTTTTTCTGTCTTTTTCTTCCTTTCGATTTTGGCTCATCATAATAATTGGAGCTTGTAATGCAGCAATAGCGGATAAAAACAAATTCATTAATATGAAAGGGTATGGATCAAATTCGACTTTATCGGTCAAAAGTGTGTTAAATAAAACCCAAACAACAATGATGCTTGAAAATATGATAATAAACCTCCAACTGCCACCAAAATTTGCAACTTTGTCGGAAATACGTTGCCCTCTGCTCAGAACTTCTAATGGCTGATGCATTAGATTTTCAACGATTAGCTTTTCCTCTTTTATTGCTTGCTTTACAATTTGCTGGAGTTTAGTTAGTTGCTCGTCTTCTGATTTTAACAGATCGTTAATTTCTGCATTCATATTTAAAATTTTAACTAATAATTTTGGATTAATCGAACAATGAATATTTATGAAATGTAATGATAGAATTCACTTAAAAAACATCATTTCATTTAATTCGAATAGACTAGATTTGAATTTGTTATATGGATTAATTTAGATGCTTAAAAAACAAAAAAACACCTGCAGTAGCATGCTGGCATACATGACATTTTGTACCGCTTAAATGATAGGGAAATTAACCCTAACAAGAGAGATTTAAACATAACCAATAGACCTTTGGCTTAGTTTGTGGTAACGGCCACCCGCTTAAACCTAAATTCTCAAATTCCATTCAATAACGCAGGAAGTTAATACCAGGAAAACACCGGCTAATGAAGAATCAAAAAATCGTTTCTATTCTCAACAGAATTTCAAAAATTCTAAAGACGCCAGAATCAGGGCTTGCCATTAGGCGACAAGTTGAGCGGATGGATCCTCAAGAATCAACTTTTGAAGGCTTTTTAGCATCGCTTTCTGAAGTTGCAGTTGCTACAAATCTCTCATTCATCAGAAAGGAATTTACATCCGAAGAATTCAATGAACTAATCAAGAATTTAAGCTTCCCTAGCCTACTATTCATCGATCATGAAGGATTAAAACCAATGTTAATTTTTGGTGATGAACGAAATGTAAAAGCATGGATCTTTAATGAAGATAACGAAATCGAACTAAAAGACGATGAAATCTCAACTTATCTGCCGAAAATTTTAAGCTATGACGAAATTCGGAGTCACTACAATTCAGGGAATTTAAAATGTAGCACCCATCCTGAAAAACTTCTGTATACAATGAATCCCGTTCAGATGCAATCGATGGTCGGGCAAGACCTGGTTGACGACCTGCACGGGAAAAAGGAATTTTTCAGTCCGCTGAAAAGACTTTTCAAATTCATCTCTTCTGAACGCAAAAACATCCTCTACATTTATGTTTATGCCATCATCATTGGCCTAATTAACTTATCGCTGCCACTTGGAATTCAAGCAATCATTGGAAGAATTTCGGGTGGAATGTTATTCGATGGCGTTATTGTACTGATCACTTTTGTTGTGATTGGAATTATCATATCAGGTGGTTTGCAAATCATGCAGATTTATCTCGTTGAAATTTTACAGCGACGGATTTTCACCAAAGCGGCATTTGAATTCGCTTTCCGTATTCCAAGAATTCGCTCCGAAGCCCTGCTAAACGCCTATCCGCCCGAATTAATGAATCGTTTTTTCGATGTCCTAACTTTACAAAAAGGATTTTCGAAAATTCTCCTCGATTTAACTACAGCCTTCCTTCAAATTCTATTCGGCTTACTTCTGCTTTCTTTTTACCATTCATCCTTTATCTTTTTTGGCATTCTTCTTTTTGCTGTTCTGATCTTAATGTTCCGAATTACAGGTCCAAAAGCACTCAAAACATCTATCAAAGAATCTTCATACAAATACCAAACGGTTGCGTGGTTTGAGGAAATGGCAAGAAATATTCAAACTTTCAAGCTCGCTGGGTACACCAACATGCCGCTCGATAAAACCGACGACCATGTAGATGAATACCTCGGAGCCAGAAAAAAACACTTCAGAATATTAATTAGCCAATTCATCAATATCACCGTTTTTAAACTGCTCGTTACCGCTGGAACCCTTATCCTTGGTTGCGTTTTGGTCGTAAATCGGGAAATTACACTTGGTCAATTCGTAGCTTCCGAAATTGTCATCATCATGGTAATCAATGCGGTTGAAAAACTCATTCTCAGCATTGAAACTGTTTATGATGTACTTACTGCTGTAGAAAAGATCGGACAAGTAAGCGATTTGCCATTAGAAAGAAGCCAAGGAATTAAATTGGAAAATATCGCCGCAGGCAGTGGATTGGACGTTCATATAAGCAATTTAAACTATTCCTACCCAGATGTTGGAGGCCAAGTGCTTAAAAACATTACTTTGGATATTAAAGCCGGAGAGAAAATTTGCATCACTGGTCTCAACGGCTCTGGGAAGCACACATTAACCAAGATTCTCAGTGGATTACTCACCAATTATTCTGGTGTAATTACCATCAACGGAATTTCTCTGCGCAATTTGCATCTCACCGATTTACACGAATTTGTTTCCGTAAACTTGAGCAGCGATGAGGTATTTGCTGGAACAGTTGAAGAAAATGTTAGACTTGGGAAACCTGGACTTTCGCAATTCGACGTTATCGAAGCCCTCAAAAAAGCTGGAATTAATGATTTCGTGAACCAATTACCTAACGGAATTTTCACTCCTCTTTTACCCGGTGGCCGGGGATGGCCTGGTTCTGCAGTGAAAAAACTGCTGCTAGCAAGAAGCTTGGTAAAAAAACCTGCATTGATGCTCTTTCACGATCATTTCGAATCTCTCGGAAGAAAGGATAAAGACGCACTTATTCAAAGCTTGATTCACCAGCAATCCCAAATGACGCTCATTGCCATTTCTTCAGATCCATTGATCATGGAAGCTTGCGACCGTGTGGTTGTGCTCAGTGAAGGATCTGTTGCAGCGAATAGCTCACTAAAAGAATTATCAAACTCACCTTTCTTCAAAGAACTCATCTTACCTGTTCGATAACATGCTGAATATTTCACCTGAATCTGTTGATAGTCAAATTAGAAAGCAGAAGTTGTATTCGATTCGTCTTGTGAGTACACCAAGAACAGGAAGAATTGTAACTTGGTGGTTGCTAGGTATTCTGCTCATTCTCATCATATTTCTGTTTGTACCATGGCAACAAAACGTAGATGGCTCGGGGCAATTAACCGCGCTTTCGCCGGAAGAACGACCACAAACCATCCAATCGCCTATTGCTGGCAGGATTGACCATTGGTATGTGCAAGAAGGCCAATACGTTAAAAAAGGCGACACGATAGTAGTATTGACTGAGATTAAAGAAAAATTCCTCGATCCAGAGTTGATCCCAAGACTTCAGCAACAAGTTGGTGCCAAGCAAGATGTCATTAATTCAACCATCCAAAAAGCACAATCGCTATCCAATCAGATCTCTGCACTCAACAGTGGATTGGTACTCAAATTAAAGCAAGCCGAGAACAAAGTCATTCAAGCAAAATTGAAAGTTAAATCAGACTCTATCGATTTTGTGGCTGAAAAAACCAACTATATCATCGCCGACACCCAACTAACACTTGGACGAAATCTGTTCAACAAAGGCTTTATTTCCTTGATTGATTACCAGCGCAGGCAAGAAAAATACCAGCAGGTAACTGCTAAATTAATCTCTCAAGAAAACAAACTTCTCGACGCCAAAAATGGTTTACTGAATGCTCAAATTGAGCTCAATTCGATCAGGGCAGATTACATGGAAAAAACTTCGAAAGCCGAAAGCGAGCGAAATTCCGCATTTGCCTATGCGGCCGAGGCTGAAGGCGATTTAGCAAAACTCGAAAACGAGTACTCCTCGATGCTTGTACGAAATACATTTTACACCATAAGAGCTCCACAGGATGGCTATATCGTTCAGGCTGTTAGGGTTGGAATTGGGGAAAATATCAAAGAAGGAGAATCAATCATCACAATCATGCCTTCAAATCCGAAAATGGCAGTTGAAGTGTATGTGCGTGCCATGGATATCCCCTTGCTTCGCCCGGGCGATAAGGTTCGCGTGCAGTTTGATGGTTGGCCAGCAATCGTGTTTAGTGGCTGGCCTGATGTGAGCGTTGGTACATTTGGTGGAATTGTCAACAGCATAGATGCAGTTGAAAGCAAAAATGGGAAGTTCCGCATTCTTGTTATTCCTGATCCTGCTGACACGCCTTGGCCCGCGCAAATCCGAATGGGCAGTAGCGTTTATGCATGGGCAATGCTCGACAATGTTCCAGTTTGGTTCGAAATCTGGCGACAATTAAATGGCTTCCCTCCTAACCTTAACCAAGAAGAAGTAAAAAATTCGGGAAGTACACCTCAAAAAAAAGACAATGCAAAATAGCATGATGCGCTTCAAACTGCTGCCGTTGTTTTTACTTCTGTCGTTTACAATAAAAGCACAGGATAGAAATCAAGTGCTCACGGCCAGAAGTTTTCTCGACTTAGTTGTAAGTCGCCATCCTGTTGTGAAACAGGCTGCTCTGTTGCCCGAAAAAGCACGATTCGATTTGATGGCTGCTCGAGGCAATTTCGATCCAAAAGCTAGAGCGTTGTTCAATGAAAAAGAATTCGATGAAAAAAGCTATTGGAATTCACTTGATGCTTATTTAACGATTCCTACATGGATTGGTGAATTCAAAGCTGGATTCGAAAGAAGCCGAGGCGATTATGTTAATCCTGAACGTTCTACACCCGATGGTGGATTGCTCTACGTTGGCTATACATTGCCATTGGGCGCAGGACTTTTGATGGATGATCGCAGAAACACACTTCGTCAAGCACAACAATATGTTGAATCAAGTCAAGCACAACAAATTTCTTTAGTCAATAAATTCTTGGTAAAAGCCAGTGCCGATTATTGGCAATGGTATTTCAGTTGGAGGCAATTTATGTTTGTATCTGAAGGATTAGAACTTGCAAAAGTGCGATTTGATGCAATCAAGGAACTTCAAAAAAACGGGAATAATTCTGCGCTCGATACGGTGGAAGCTTTTACGAATCTAATTCAACGTATAAATCAGCTAGAACAATCAAAATTAGATTACAGCAATGCACGATTAATTGTGTCGGGGCATTTATGGTCACAAAATGGCGATCCGGTTGAACTAGATTCTACAAAAATCCCAGATTATATAGATCCAAATAACTATGCATTCAGCCTAGAAAAGCTTGATAGTTTGCGCAATTTCGCCATACAGTTCCATCCTGATTTACGTAAATTAAATGCTGGAATCCGTCAGCTGGAATTTGAAAAGAAATACAGAGCCGAAATGCTGAAGCCTGAACTCAACTTGAATTATAACTTCTTGAGAAACCCCATCAACACAAGTATATCCGACAACTCAATATTACAGAACAATTATAAATTCGGCATTTCTGCAGGCATGCCTCTGTTATTGAGAAAGGAACGTGGAAAATTGAATGGAACACGCACCCAAATAAACATTGCGGAACTCAATTTAATTGAAACCAAAAGAAATATTGAAATAGCTGTAAATGTGAGATTCAACGAATTAAAAAACTTAGAGATTCAGTTAAACAATCAAAACAAACTTCTTGAAGCCATGCGGCAACTTGTGGAAGGCGAACAAATTCGTTTTTTCAACGGAGAAAGCTCGGTTTTCCTTGTAAACACGCGTGAAAATAATTTGGTAAATGCAGGCGTAAAACTTGCAGAAATTGAAATGAAGTATGCGATGTCTATTGCATACCTTTACAATGCATTTGGAATCAATAGCTGGAATTATTAGACATGTCGCAGTGGAAAATTATTCAACCCAAAACTCCAGAACATTGGAGCACATATTATGATTTAAGGTTCAAAGTTTTAAGACAACCTTGGCATCAGCCAATTGGTTCTGAAAAGGTCGATGATGACGCACAATCGTTGCATGGAATGATCTTAGATGAAAATGCTATGGCATTAGCCGTGGCGAGAATTCATCAGGTTTCAGACCACCAAGCACAAATCCGATTCATGGCCGTTCATCCTGATTATCAAGGCAAAGGTTTGGGGAAAGCTGTGCTGCAGTTTGTAGAATTGCTAGGAAAGAAGAATTATCCAGACATTACTGAATTCTGCCTACAAGCCAGAGAAAATGCAGTTTCCTTTTATTCAAGAAACAACTATTTCACTGAAGCAAAGACATTTTTATTGTTCGGGGAAATCCAACATTATCTGATGGTCAAGAAAATTTAATCTTGGTTGGGCACGTATCCAATAAGTATCAAAAAGATGCAATGAACAATGGAGTTTCTGCATCCTACTTTAAACCATTTTAACTATCATTGTATCTCAATTGAAAATTCAAATTCAAATAACATGAAGACTCTCATTTTAACTGCATGTATGGCATTTTCAGCAGGAGCTTTTGCTCAATCAACTGAACAGCCTGCACCAGCTCAACAGCAAGCAAAAACACAAAAAAGAAATCTAACTCCAGAAGATAAAGCAATCCGTGCTTTGCGCATGGTGATTAGTCAAGCAGGTATCTCTGATGTTCAAACGCCAGCAGTGAAGCAAATTCTCCTCGACAGAGAGAATGCTAAAGCGTCGGTGAGAAAAGCAAACAAAGGAGACAAAGAGAAAATCCAAGCTGAAATCGCGAATATCAACTCTAAAGCAGATGAAAAGCTTCAAGCAACCCTAACTCCTGAACAATGGAAACGTTGGGTTTCATTTAAAGCTGAACATGAGAAGAAAAAAGCAGCGAAACGCGCAGAAGCTGGAAAAGACGCTACTGGTTCTGAAGAAGATTATTATTAATCATAATCTTTTTGGTATGAAATTCGATGGCCGTAATTAATGTGCGATCTTTACGATCCCTGAACTTATGGCATCAATACAATTACTTTTTTCTTTGATAAAATTCCCTTGTATGAAACCGGATAAACGAATGAAAGCAATCTATTTCATTGGTTTATCCGGTTTGTTTTTTCAATTATTTGGAAGTCAGCTGAAAGCACAAACTGAGTTGTTTAAGTTCCAAATTGAGAAAACTTCCAATGATGGTCAAGTTTCTTTTTACGAAGGAATGACCAATGCCGAGGGCGAAGTGATTGTTCCAGCTGAATATGATTACATCTGGCAGTTCAATAAAGACACCATCACACTCGCCCGCAAAAGGCAACCCATTTTAGGTGGCATGCTTTTCGGAATGCAATACCAATTAATCACGCAAGGCGGCTTTCTATTGTATGAGTTCCCTTATCATTTAATTCCAGAACCCCTATCAGAAGGAACAATTCGGGTTTTTGACGCACAAACCGAGAAATTTGGGTATATAAAATTGGATGGCGATCGAATTACAAAAAGCAAATTTCAAAATGCCCGCGATTTTAAGGATGGCTTAGCTGCTGTACTAGACCCTAAAAATATGCTCTGGGGCTTTATCGATATTAAAGGAAAGCTTGTTATTCCTTATCAATTCGATGAAGCCTTTTCGTTTTCTGAAGGATTGGCTGTGGTGAAAAAAAATGGCACTTTTTACTTTTGTGCCAAAAACGGAACGACCATTCCTCTTCAAGCCAAGGCTGATCAAGTTTTCGATTTGCGAGAATCCATTTCCATCTTCAACAACGAAAAGGGATACGGCTTTCTAAATAAATCAGGGCAAATTGTTCTGGATGCGAAGTATGCATTTCTCGATAATTTCGAAAATGGTATTGCTGTATTTGTGGAGAATAATCAAGCAGGAATTATCGACAATACAGGTAAAGTGCTCATTGAAGCACGTTACGAAGAGATTTTCAGATTCGATCAAAAGCACTATTTAATTCAACAAAATGGTTTGAAAGGACTTATTAATACAGCTGGTGAATCTGTTATTCCTGCCTCCTATTCGGCCATAGATTATTTCAGCGAAGGACTTGCACCGGTGATGAAATCCGGGAAATGGGGCTTTGCCGACACAAAGGGAGAAGAAATTATCCCATGTCAGTTTGCCGAATACAGTGGAGGATTTCAGGAAGGCAAAATTAACGTTAGAATGGGCGACCAGTGGAAGATTTTGTATGGTAAAGACACCATCTTAATTCCGCAATATGATGAAGTTCTGCCTTATTACGGATATACTGCAGCGTTTAGAAAGGAGAACCTTTGGGGCTTCCTAAATATGGAAGGTGAAGAATCGATCGAACCCAAATACGACGAACTTATCTACAACAAAGGAAGTTTGGTGTTTGGTAAATGTCCACAACCTGACGGGTCGAGCAAGTTTGCCCTTATCAATGCATACGGAAAAGAAATTATCGAGCCCAAATATGCTGAAGTGGTTCGATTTACAGAAGGATTTGCAGCCGTAAAAACAGAGAAAGGATGGGGCTTTATCAATGAAAACGGGTCGGAAATTGTTGTCCCACAATTTGATGAAGTTAGAAATTTCTCCTCAGGAAGAGCTGCAGTAAGAAAAGGCGAAAACTGGGGATTCATCTCTGGAAACGGGCACGAACTAATTCCGATGTTTACCACTTTCCCCGATTTAAGTGACGCAGAAAAAAAACCAGAATCCTATGCTGATTCACTTCAATTAATTAGAGAAGTCTTTCCACTTTACCAAACTGTTGTGGTAGGCGATTTCAATGGCTCCATCGCTTGTGTTGAAGACCTTACTGCCGAAAATGATGCACAATCAGCTATAGCAGTTAGTAAAACTGGAAGAATCATGGAACATATGATTACAGAACCCTTTCAAAGATTCGCCGATCCATTTGTTACCGATCAAGAAATGAATCCTACGCATCAAATCTTTAAGATTCCAGGAAACTGGATAACTATAAACAATTCGGGGCAATCTGGAGAATGAAGAAATTTATAAAACTTAAGCAAAAAACCAGAATTGCTGGTTCATTTGGTTTGCTGTTCATGTTTTTCATTGTGCTTGGATTGTATTCTACTCAAGGGATTGAATCAATTACGCACTCTTTTAGGTCGATGTATGAAGATAGACTTATCCCAGAAATGGATGTGAGCGTAACGCTTGCAAGACTTTATGAAAACAGAGTAAACTTAGAAAACCATATTACATCAACTGATTCTTCTGAAAGAAAGATGTATGAGTCGAAAATTCAAAGAAACAACAGAAACATCGACTCTCTTATCAGAAAAATTGGTGCGACTTATTTGGTACCTGAAGAAAAACAAGACCTGAAATTTTTCTCAGAAGCACTTCAGAAATACAGAAATGAAGAAACCGATATGATCGCTAAAAGTAGGTTGGGCGACACACAGGATGCACTTCAACACTTAACCCATGAAGGTGATATTGTTTTCCAAAATGCTCTGAAACCACTCACAAAATTAAGTGTAGACCAAAAACTAGTTGGAGAAGAATTGTTCAGAGAAAGCCTTGAAATTGCACGAAAACAGAAAATACTGGCCTATTCTATCACCTTTGGGGCTGTAGTAACAGGATTAATTTTAGCCTTTGCTCTCACATTTGCCTCAGTGGATGTTGATTAACAAAAAAGGCTCCCTAATGAGAGCCCATTAATATACTAAGTTTAATAAATAGCTATACGAAACCAACAGTCAAATGTAGTAATTAACCACTACACTGAGCTACAGTACAAAATTTATTGAACTATAGTTCAATGAGCATCTTATTTATTGCTGGTTAAATAGCTAAAAACTATAGATCATCTAAAGAGACGATTCCTTGTTTCAATGCGAAATGAAAGAGTCCGACGGCATTCTTACTACCAGTCTTTTCTAATAAACTCATCTTGTATTTCTTTACTGATGAAGAACTTAAAAACAATTTAGCAGCAGTTTCTTCTACCGACATTTGCATACAAACACATTTCAAAACTTCAATTTCACGGTCATTTAAAAGGATGATATTCTTTTGAACTTCTACCTGAACTGTGATAGGATTGTATAAAATGCGCGCAATAGCTGAGGTGAAATACTCAAAACCATCAGCTACCATATCCAAGGCTTTCGTTAATTCAGCAAACCGGATATTCTTCAGAATAAAACCAGAAATCCCTATACCGATTAATTCCTTCAATGCAGTCTCATCTTCTATTTGAGTAAGGATTACCACTTTTTGATCAGGATACAAATGCCTCATTTGCCGAAGAGTTTCAACACCATCCATGTTTGGCATAAGTAAATCCAATAAAATTATATCCCAAGCACTGATTTCTAGAATCTGCAACAATTCTGAACCTCCTTCAACTTCTGAAATTTTACCGGCTCTTGGCCAACTTTTAATCAGACTCGTTAATCCTTCGCGAAACAATGGTTGATCATCTACAACCAACACATTATATTTTTCTAATTCGATTGCTGATTCCATTCTATTATTATAATATAATCAAGCTGAAGGCTGATTCAGGTTTATCGTGTAAGTAGATTGTCCATTTACGACAACCTCCAAAATAAAAAACAATTAGTTAAAAAAAACAATAACAATTACAGCGCAACTAATTTTGTCGAAATGGATGTCGCTGAATCCAAGTTTCAGGTGCAGTACTTCCGGCCATCATGCATGCCAAGCCATTTAGCAGTGGGTTCTTTAATTTCATATAAACTGATAAATCGACTGGAATTGCACCAACTGTGCTTTTAATCTCCATCGCTGTTCGACCTAAATCTAACAATTCAACGCGCGACAGAATCGCATCTTCTACATATTGATACAACATGTTTAAATACAATGAATGAGATTTGTTTGTATCATAATTTAACCCGATCAAATGTGCGTCAGCGCGCTTCTGATCCAAAAGCATTGTGCTAAACCCAACCAATTGACCATTTTGCAACCAAGCATTGAAAATGAACTTATCGGATTCCAACATCGATAAATTAAGAAAATAGTCTTCATTTACCTTTTGAAGTCTAAACCTTGCACGTTGGTAAACCTGTTGATACAGATTCATGATATCATTAATATGTTCAGCGACTTGTTGACTATTCCACCTTTGAACAACCAACTCTCTGCCTTTCTTTCTTGCAGCTTTTGCCCGAATTCTATACTTTGACCCCATTGCAGCGATATAGTCGCTGAAACTCTCCCATTGCGGCATAATTTGCATCTGCATAACAGGCAAGGCCTGAGTGGATGTAAAATTATCTCGACGCCACAGTAAATCCATTTGGTCTGATTTCCCATTCAAATCCTTCACCAATAAGATCGAATATGGATCCAGTTCGCTTTCAATAAATTGAATTAACTGCTGCCAAACCGAAAGCTGCTGCTTTTCAGTTAGTGTTTCAATAAAAAACAATCCGTAAGGTCCACTCACCTGGCAATTTCCAGCGATCAGCACTTTCAGGCTTTTCGATTTTGCACCCAACAATCCTTTCAACAAACTTTCCAATTTGATCGTCCATGAACTGTCGGCCGAAAACAATCTGCCCAATTCATTCAGTTTCTCTCGATTTAAATGTAATTCTTGGAAACATCCTGCAGCAATTAACTTCCCGTCTATAAAAATTTGTGGATAAATAAACTTTCCAAATTCACCAGAAGTTTTCGATAATGCTACCAAATAAGCATATGAACCATAAATTCCAAACACATCTACATCATAAATGCTTGGATCTGGAAAATCAGCAACCTTTATCTCAATAGGAAGGTGAAACTCAACTGCGCCCGATTCTTGATTCGGACTACAGTTAAATAAGGTACGCGCTTTCTTTCCGACTTTATTCAAGGTCATACTTTCTACAAGCAAAAATCAATTCTTTCAGGAATATGACTCCTATAATATCGAAGAATAACACGAGCAAACTTCTAATGTTTTGTATTGCAACGAATTAATTATTCAACTCCAAACTGTCAATCAGTGAAATTTTGTCAGTTTACTCGCTTTTGCAGATTCTCGTGAAAAATTGCACCTTGCCAACATGCAGCAAAACTTTCGAATTTTCGCACATACCATCAATATAGTAAACAATACTACCTTTCCCTGCGAAGTCATTGTTGGAAATGGTAAAATTGTTTCAATTGAGCCTTGCAACAAAGATTTGTGTAGCACCTACATTCTTCCAGGTTTTATAGACGCTCATGTGCACATCGAAAGTAGCCTATTGGTGCCATCTGAATTTGCGCGAATGGCAGTATTGCACGGCATGGTTGGAACTGTTTCAGATCCACATGAAATTGCCAATGTGCTTGGTGTTAAAGGTGTTGAATATATGCTTGAAATTGCTGCTCAGGTTCCATTTCATTTTTTCTTCGGTGCTCCATCTTGTGTTCCTGCTACTCAATTTGAAACTGCAGGCGCTACGCTGGATGTTGATGCGGTAAATAAACTGTTGCTCCGATCCGACATTTGGTATCTCGCCGAAATGATGAACTATCCTGGTGTTATTCACCGCGACCCAGATGTGATGGCGAAAATCGCCTTAGCTCATCAATACCACAAACCTGTGGATGGACATGCACCAGGTTTACGTGGAAACGATATGAAACTTTATGTTTCAGCGGGAATTGTTACCGACCATGAGTGCTTTACACTCGATGAAGCAATCGAAAAAATAAATGCTGGAATGATTATCCAAATCAGAGAAGGCAGTGCAGCTCGAAATTTCGAAGCTTTACATCCGCTGTTGAAATTGTATCCAAACAAAGTGATGTTTTGCAGCGACGATAAACATCCCGACAGCTTAATGGAAGGCCACATCAACCTTTTGGTAAAACGCGCACTTGCTCTGAATTACGATTTATATGATGTACTAAGAGCTGCATCCCTCCATGCTAGAGACCACTACAAACTTCCAGTAGGCATGCTCCAGGTAGGGGATCCAGCAGATTTCATAGAGATCGATAATCCTCAATCGTTTAATATTCTTCGTACTTGGATTCGTGGAGAATGTGTTGCAGAAAATGGAAAGTCAAATATCAATAGTGTTCACCCAAGAATCATAAATCATTTCATCGAAAGAGAAATAGATCCGACAGAAATTGAAATTACAGCAACAGAACAATCATTTTTATATGCAATTGAAGCTTTCGAGGGGCAACTCATCACGGGATCTTTCAAATTTCCGCATGGGAAAAAGCTAGGCGAAAAAATTACTTCATTCCCAAAGGAAGATGTTCTGAAAATAGTGGTTGTAAATCGGTATGAAAACAAACCGCCAGCTGTGGCTTTTATCAAAAACCTCGGACTAAAAACTGGTGCTTTCGCATCTACCGTTGCACATGATAGCCATAACATTATTGCTGCAGGCTGTGATGATGAATCTATTTTAAAAGCGATACAATTATTAATGGAAAGCAACGGAGGATTAGCTGCAGTGAACGAATTGGAAAATTGTGTTTTGCCTTTGCCAGTTGCTGGCTTGATGAGCAACCTTGATGCATGGAAAATCGCTGATGAGTATATTCAGATCGACCAGTTTGTGAAAGAAAAACTAGGAAGTCCGCTTAGAGCGCCATTTATGACGCTTTCGTTTATGGCACTGCTGGTTATTCCAGAATTAAAATTGAGCGACAAAGGGCTATTTGATGGAAAAAACTTTAGATTTTGTAGTCCGTTCTTGGCTTAATTGCTTGTAAATAATATTCCTGCGGCAGCTATTGCGACAACAGCGTGAACAATTAGCCAAGCCTTTTGCCATTTTTTTCTGTCTTTCCAAGTTATTTTCTGATCGAAAGGATCGAAGACGAGTGCAATGCTGAAATTAATTACAAACTGACTCAGATCGTTCGAAAAAAGGAGGAAATAAATCCCAAAAGCTACAAAGCCCGCGTAGAGAATTTTAAAAAACTGAACGCTGCAATCTTTTGCTGGTTTATCGGTTACCATAAATCATTTTTCAAAATTAAGTATCGACGTTTTAAATAACCTTACAAGCATTTCAAAAAAAACACCTTTTTATTTTAAATACAGGCATTACAGAAGAAAAAACAATCTAAGCCAACAGATAATGTAAGAGATCGAGCAAAATCTGATGCTATTTTCAAAGTCTGCTGCTACATAATTTAATGGTCTGCCAGATCCTGCAAACGATTGCAAATCGACTAGAAAAATGAAGCAATTAACAAGTGTTAAAAAGTTTATTGAAGCGATGACATAAACCAGTAATAATTCAATGTTAAGAAGATAATACTTTCATTAAGTTTGCAACAGATTTAATGTACGGAATGTCAGATCAGAAACCGATCAAAAGCGCCCTCATTTCAGTTTACTACAAAGATGGTCTTGAACCCATTGCCCGGGAATTGTCGCGGCAGGGTGTAACAATTTACTCAACCGGAGGAACTCAAGATTTCTTGGAAGCCTTAGGGATTGAAATTCAAGCAGTTGAAGACCTCACCTCCTACCCTTCTATTTTGGGTGGTCGGGTGAAAACATTGCATCCAAAAGTTTTTGGAGGAATCTTAGGAAGACGTGAAGAAGCCAACGATTTAGCACAACTCGAACAATACGAAATTCCTGAAATCGATTTGGTGATTGTTGATCTTTATCCGTTCACCGAAACCCTCGCTTCAGGAGCTTCAGAAGAAGAGATCATCGAGAAAATCGACATCGGCGGAGTGAGCTTGATTCGTGCAGCAGCTAAAAACTTTAGCGATGTTGTGATCATTTCATCCCGCAAGCAATACGATTGGATCGAAAATATTCTCGTTTCACAAGCTGGTAAAACTACGCTTGCACAAAGAAAAACAGCTGCTTCCGCTGCATTTGCTGTAACATCCGAATACGATACTGCTATTGCTTCATGGTTTTCAGGTGCCGAAGAAAGAAAAGTGCTTCGATACGGCGAAAATCCTCATCAACAAGCAAGTTTTACCGGTCGTTTAAGCGATGTAGTTGAGCAACTTCATGGCAAGGATCTTTCCTACAACAACTTGCTCGATGTAGATGCAGCCCTTCGATTAATTGCTGATTTCCCAGGCGCTGGATGCGCTGTGATTAAACACAACAATGCTTGCGGTGCCGCTGTAGATGCAGACCAGTTTCAAGCTTGGAAAAAATCTCTTGCAGGCGATCCTCTATCAGCATTTGGTGGTATTTTCATCTTTAACACCACAGTTGAAGCAGAAACCGCTGCCGACACAGATAAATTGTTCTTCGAAATCATCATCGCTCCAGGATATTCTGATGAAGCCCTCGAAATTTTAAAAGGCAAAAAGAATCGGATCATCCTAAAAAGCAAAGCCTTCATTCGTCCTGAAATGGAAAGAAGAAGTTTGCTTAACGGCGTTTTAGAACAAGAACCAGATCTACGCACAGAATCATCAGCTGATTTTAAATCAGTAACCAATATCAAGTCAAATCCAGCGTTAAACCTGGATCTTGAATTTGCTTCTGTTTTGGTAAAACACACCAAATCAAATGCAATCACAATAGTAAAAAACCAGCAGTTGCTGGCCAGTGGTACCGGACAAACTTCCAGAGTTGATGCGCTCAAACAAGCTGTTGAAAAAGCAGGTCGTATGGGCTTCACCACCGAAGGAGCAGTATTGGCATCCGATGCATTTTTCCCATTCCCCGATTGTGTTGAACTTTCAGCAGAAGCTGGAATTTCAGCCATCATTCAACCGGGTGGATCGGTTAAAGACCAGGATTCTATTGATGCAGCAAATCGCCTCAATATCTGCATGGTAACTACAGGAATCAGACATTTTAAACACTAAATAAGGAGATATAACAGACAATGGGTTTGTTCAATTTTTTCAGCCAGGAAATAGCGATTGACCTTGGAACGGCCAATACGATCATTATTCATAACGATAAAGTAGTTGTGGATGAACCTTCTATTGTTGCCATCGAAAGGTCCACTGGTAAAGTAATCGCCGTGGGCAAGCAAGCTCAACAGATGCATGGTAAAACACACGAGAATATCAAGACAATTAGACCGCTAAAGGACGGTGTAATTGCAGATTTCAATGCTGCGGAGCACATGATCAGAGGAATGATCAAAATGATCAATCCAAATAGAAAAATATTTTCGCCTTCCTTGGTGATGGTAATTTGTATTCCATCAGGAATCACTGAAGTTGAAAAGCGCGCTGTGCGTGACTCTGCCGAACATGCAGGAGCAAAAGAAGTATACCTCATCCACGAACCTATGGCTGCTGCAATTGGTATCGGTATCGACGTGGAAGAACCAATGGGGAATATGATTATCGACATCGGAGGTGGTACTTCTGAAATTGCAGTTATCGCCTTAGGCGGAATTGTTTGCGATAAATCAATCCGTGTTGCAGGTGATGATTTCACTTCGGATATTGAAGATTACATGCGTCGTCAGCACAATATCCACATTGGAGAACGTACAGCAGAACGCATCAAAATTGAGGTAGGTGCTGCACTAACAGAAATCGACAATCCGCCACCTGATTTTGCAGTACACGGTCGCGATATGATGACTGGTATTCCAAAGGAAATCATGGTTTCTTACCAAGAAATTGCACATTGTCTCGACAAGTCAATTGCGAAAATTGAAACAGCGATTTTGAATGCCCTTGAAATGACGCCACCAGAACTTTCTGCAGATATTTACCGCACAGGTATTTACCTAGCAGGTGGAGGTTCGATGCTTCGTGGGCTCGACAAACGAATTTCTGCTAGAACGAAACTTCCGGTGTATATCGCCGAAGATCCACTCCGTGCAGTTGCGCGTGGTACAGGTATCGCGTTAAAGAATCGCGATAAGTTCAAGTTCCTGATTCGCTGAGTCGCTTAAAGGAAATTCGCTATGCGGAACTTTATCCTGATCATCAGAAAGTACAATTTCTTTATTGTTTTTCTTTTGCTACAGGGCCTCTCGATGTATTTGCTGATAAATAACAATACCTATCAGCGTGAAGCAGTTGTTTCAACTTCAAATGAAGTGGTAGGAGAAATCTATTCTGCTTACTCTGATGTTACCGATTACCTTACTTTAGGAATCACCAACCGATTGCTGGCTGAGGAAAACGCACGTTTAAGACGAGCCGATTCAACTTCCTTTTACGACTCCGATTTCAAGTTGATGAAAGTGAACGACACCATCGGATTTCAGCAATATGAATACATCACCGCCAAAGTGATCAACAACAGTGTAACGAAAGTCAACAATTACATCACATTAGATGCTGGTTACAACAAAGGCGTTCGAAAAGATATGTCGGTGATTTCATCCAATGGTGTTGTAGGAATTGTGAAAGATGTGAGCGAGCATTTCTGCACTGTAATGTCGATGCTGAACAGTAAAACTAGAATTTCCACCATGATTAAAAAGAATGGTTATTTCGGTTCTACCATCTGGTCTGGAAGTTCGCCAATGATGGCCAATTTGCTCGACATCCCTAGCCACGCCAAAGTGAATGTTGGAGATACGATCGTTACAACATCCTTCTCGATTTACCCGAAAAACATCATGGTTGGTAGAGTTGCGGAAATTGGAACATCGGGAGAAAGCTTCAAAGAGATCAAAGTGCGGTTATCAACCGACTTCCAGAATATATCTTACGTTTACATAGTGCGCGATATTTTAAAAATAGAACGCGATACCCTCGAAGCCAGAACAGTAGCCAATGATCAGTGATTTATTTGCCAATTTTTTCAGGTTCTTCCTGTTGCTGTTTGTTCAGGTTTTGGTACTTGATCAAATCGAGATTTCAGGTCCTGTAAATGGCTATTTCAATGCCTACCTTTACATACTATTTTTGTTGATGCTTCCTGTAAACATCAATCGTTTACTGCTGCTGCTGCTGTGTTTCATCACAGGAATCAGCATCGATATGTTCACGGGAACTGCAGGCATGCATGCATCCGCTTGCTTAATTCTCGGGCTCATTCGTCCAGGATTTTTAAACCTCATCGCTCCTCGCGAGGGATATGAATCAACCCTTCGGTTAACAATTCAAAGCATGGGTGGAAGCACATTTTTGGTGTACGCCGGAGTGCTCACTTTTGTACATCACTTGAGTTTGTTTATCCTCGAAGCATTCAACTTCCTGAATTTCTTTGATTTGTTGCTGCGTGTCATCACCTGCAGTATATTTACGATGCTGCTGATCGTAATGAGCCAGGTACTTTCACAACGCAGCAAGGAGGTTGAAGGATGAATCTGTTTTCGGACCGTAAATATGTTATCAGTACGATATTCATCACACTCGTTGTGCTGTTTCTGATTCGCTTGTTTTACATACAAGTGATAAATGATAAATACAAACTTGCTGCTAACGACAACGCACTTCGCCATAAAATTGAATATCCCGAACGCGGTGTTATTTATGATCGGAATGGCAAAATTCTCGTTTACAACGAGGCTGCTTACGATTTAATGGTTATCCCGAAAAGGGTAAAAACTATCGATACTTTGGATTTGTGCAACATGCTTCAAATCACCAAAGAGAGCTTCATCGAGAAACTCACCAAACTCAAGAAACAAAAATTCAGTTCATTTAGGCCTGAAGTGTTTGAAGGTGAAATTTCCCTCGAAACCTACGCAACACTACAAGAGAAGCTCTACAAATTCCCAGGCTTTTTCGTTCAAGCCAGAACTCTCAGAAAATACCCACTGCGCATCGCCCCGCATGCTTTAGGCTACGTGGGTGAGGTAGATGAAAAACTCATCGCATCGAATCCATACTATAGAATGGGCGATAACATGGGATTGAGCGGCGTTGAAAAAGCGTACGAAACTCCACTTCGCGGACAACGCGGTGTGAAAATCGTGATGGTTGATGTTTACAACCGTGAAAAAGGAAGCTTCGAAGGCGGAAAATACGATACCGCATCGGTACTTGGCAGAAGCCTAACCTCATCCATTGACGCTGAGCTTCAGCAGTATGGAGAAAAGTTGATGCAAAACAAAATCGGTGCTGTGGTTGCTATTGAACCTGCAACTGGTGAAATCCTCTCGATGATTTCAGCGCCAACGTATGATCCCAATTTGTTGGTAGGTCGTAACAAAAAGAAGAATTACCCCAGGATGGCGCTCGATACCTTGAAGCCACTCTACAATCGGGCTACAATGGCAAAGTATCCGCCAGGCTCAACTTTCAAGTTGCTCAATGCACTTATTGGTTTGCATGAAGGTGTAATCAACGAAAACACACTTTTTAGCTGCAGCCGTGGGTTTCACTTCGGTGGACTAACAGTTGGTTGCCATCCGCACGCTTCGCCGGTGAACTTGAAGTTCTCGATCACAACATCCTGCAATTCATACTATTGCAATACTTTCAAGAACATTCTACAGAAATATCCCAAAACAGCGATCGGCTTTAATGTGTGGAGAAACCACGTGATGAGTTTTGGATTGGGCCAGAAATTCCCTACCGACCTTCCGCAAGAATCATCAGGCAACGTGCCCACTGTGAAGTATTACGACAAGTACCACGGTTCGGGCAGATGGAATGCAATCACTGTAATCTCTTTGGCGATCGGTCAAGGTGAGATGGGCGTAACGCCGCTGCAAATGGCGAATTTTTGCACTGTTATCGCTAACCGCGGATGGTTTTATCCGCCGCACGTGATCAAAGAAGTTGATGGTGGGAAAATCGATTCGAATTTGCGCACGAAACGCTACACCAAAATCGAACGTGAATATTTTGATATGGTGGTTGATGGGATGCGAAATGTGGTGATGAATGGTACTGGACGAATTGCCCAACTTGACTCATTAACCATTTGTGGAAAGACAGGAACAGCGCAGAATCCACACGGAAAAGACCACTCAATCTTTATCGCATTTGCACCGATGGACAAACCCAAAATTGCAATTGCTGTGTATGTAGAAAATGCTGGATTTGGTGCAACTTGGGCCGCACCAATTGCGAGTTTGATGATGGAAAAATACCTCCGTCGTGAAGTAAAAAGGCCCGAAATGGAAAAACGAATTTTTGAAGCCAACCTTCTCCCAAGAAAAGAAGACTGGATTTCTAAAAAGTAAGAAATGGCAAACCGGAGCAACGAAGGCGTATTGCAGAACATCGACTGGGTTTTGGTGATGTTGTACCTCGTGATGGTTACGATGGGCTGGTTCAACATCTACGCAGCTGTTTACAACGAAGAATACAAAAGCATTTTCGATACCACCCAAAGCTATGGAATGCAGTTGGTTTGGATCGTTACTTCGCTCTTTATCGCCTTTGTGATTTTGGTGATTGATGGCGAGTTTTTTCCTCGTTTTGCATGGCCAGTTTATGGTGCATTCGTGCTCCTATTAGTCGCTGTAATTTTCGTGGGTGCTGAAGTGAAAGGATCCAAATCGTGGATTGGTGTTGGGGCATTTCGTGTGCAACCAGCCGAATTTGCAAAGTTTGCCACCAATCTCGCATTGGCGAAATACTTGAGCAACATCAACATTAAAATCGAAAAACTGAGCACGAAACTGATCGCTTCTGCCCTATTTGCGGTTCCTGCTTTGATCATCATTCTGCAAAACGAAACCGGATCAGCATTGGTTTACGCAGCCTTTGTACTTGTGCTCTTCCGTGAAGGGCTTTCAGGAAACATCCTAATCTTCGGTGTTGCCATGGCAATTTTGTTCGTCTTGGCCTTGTTGGTCGATGAAACTGTACTAAGCATCATCCTTGTAGGCCTTGCTGCTGCATCTTTTATTTTCGTCCGCTTCAAAATGCGCAATATCATGATCACAGGAGGGATCCTCGTGGCCTCATTGGCATTTGTGCATTCGGTCGATTATGCCTTTGTGAACATCCTCGAACCCCATCAAAAAAAGCGTATCAATGTATTGCTTGGCAAGGAAGTCGATCCGAAAGGAGCTGGATATAACGTAAACCAATCCATGATCGCAATTGGCTCTGGTGGTTTGTTGGGGAAAGGATACTTGAAAGGAACGCAGACCAAGTATAACTATGTTCCAGAACAAAGCACCGACTTCATTTTCTGCACAGTTGGCGAAGAATGGGGATTTCTTGGAAGTGTGATTGTTTTAGGACTTTTTGTGATCCTTTTACTCAGGATCATCTATCTCGCCGAACGGCAACGATCCACATTTTCAAGGATTTACGGATATGGCCTTGCCAGCATCATCTTTCTGCATCTTGCCATCAATATCGGAATGACGATCGGTTTAGCGCCTGTTGTGGGTATTCCGCTGCCTTTCTTTAGCTACGGTGGATCATCCCTTTGGTCGTTCACAATCTTGACATTCATATTTGTCAGATTGGATGCGTATCGTTTTCAGATCCTCCGATAAAATCTTCGTTTTTATGGTGCTTCAGTGGAACATTAAAAAACAGTGGTCGCTCAGATCTCTCGTTGTGTTGTTCTGCCTGCAACCATGCACATTTTTCGGTCAATCGTTACCCAACTCAGATTCATTAGATCGACTCATTCGTAAATCATTGTTGTTCATTCAAAACGAACAGCAAACAACCACCGAAGCAAATAGTCATTTTGCTGGTGAGTGGCCCACGTTCATGCAAATGCGAACGCAATTCATCCTTCTAGGAAACCAAAAAAAAGTTTACGATTCTAACTGCTTCGCCCTTGCAGGGATGATCAATCTGCTTTCCGATATGTATCGGCATGATCCATCACTCACGGAAATCCCACCAATGCTAGATCGGGCTTATCCACAGTTAATTTCTTACCGCGATAGCAATGGATACAACTTCTGGCCATTGATGACGCCCAATGGAAAGATGCGTTGGAAAGAAGATTCTGTGAGAACCGATGTTAAAGTTCGGCGACCTATTCAATTTAAAATCAGTAACACCTACATCCGTCGCGCTGCAAACATCATGAACGACAACGATGATACAGCGCAAGGCATGTTGGCAGAATGGAACTACCAGAATATCGTTCAAGCAGGAAAACAAAAGTATCGCACTCAAACATTTGATGCATTTCGCGACACGCTAAGAAACAACATCCACTACTACAATCATTTTGCAAGAGACCCACGAAGTTCTGGTGCATTTCTCACTTGGCGTGGTGAAGAACACGATTTCCCGACTGCGAATTTGGTCAAACTACTCATCAATAACGCACTTTTTTTAACACCTAGAAGTACAGCTTATCCTACGGCATATGTGCCTTACATGCCTTATGGATCGAATGATGTTGATGCCGTTGTGAATGCCAATGTGCTTTCAACCTTGGCAGTTGTAAACCTGAAATCAGCGGGTACTTCTGGTGCAACTGAATTCATCGAACAAAAGATAAAACGCCACAAATGGAGCAGAGCAGGCGTTTATTATCCGAACAGATACCAAGTGCATTATTCTGTGATTAAAGCTTGGAGCAATGGCGCGAAGAGTTTATCCAACTGCATTTCGCCTTTGATTGAACATATCAAACGCACTCAATTGCCTAATGGAAGTTTCGAAAGCCGGAAAATTGTAAACCGAAAGGACATTGTTCAATCTACAGCATATGCATTAAACGCCATGTTGAAAGCTGGACACCCAGATAAAACTGGATTGTGGATTCCGATACAGAAAGCTACTGCATTTTTGCTTCATGCAGCCAAATCGAAAGACCAAGGAATTTACTGGGAAGGAGGCGTTTACTTTTCTGGAGGTACAGTAATTCGTAACACATTATACTGGAAATCGGATGCTTTAACTAGTGCAATCGTTATAGAATCTTTGTGCTTATTGAGAAAATACAAGTTCGAAAAAGAAACAAATTCACATTGAGGAAGTATAGAAAAACGATCAAACTTATTGATTAGTTTTGCGCTTCCGCATGAATGGTTTCAAAGCACTTATTCCGACGATTTTCTTGGCTTGTTCTTTACAGGCTCAAGTTGCTGTTCAGTTAGAACGTGCGGCCCATGAAGACTCCAGTTATTACGATGTTTTCAGGCTGAACAATGGAAAAATCTGGATGGGTGGAGAGTTTGGAATCCTGAAGCAATTGACAGGAAACACACTCGAAAAAATTCACATCCCCAACAACGGCAGCAACATCCTCAAAATCACCCAAGTTGGAGATGAAGTATATATTGCAGCTGATCACGGCACCATTTATCGTTACAACCTCAACACGAAGCAATCGGTTAGAAAGGTTTTTCCAGGTTTCGAAAACCTGTGCTTCTACGATATTCTTCCCGACAAGGATGGTAAACTCATCGTTTGTGGTGGAAATTCAGGAATCGGAAAGGGCAATGTGAGAATTCCAAAAGGATTTATTGCTCGCATTGATGCACAATTGAATGAAGCGCCAGAAATCATTTGGTCGAATAAATTCCAATTCGCTTGGTCGCTTTGTCGTGACGAAAAAGGGAACATTGCCACTGCAATTTTCAATGGCAGGAACACTAGAATTATAGAGATATCAGAGCAAGGCAAATTCGAAACAAAAGCAACAGTGAAAGGCTTAGTACACAGTTTGAATCTACTTCAAAACAAATTGATGTACGCCGGAACACAATCGTTTCGATACAAACAAAATGGCACTTGGGGCATTGTGGGCGATCCAGCAAGTCACCGGGTGATTAAAAACTCCGGTTTCATTTCCGGATTGGTGGGATACAACGAAATGGTGATTGGATATTCTCAACAGGGCCGTGTATTTAATCTGCAATCCAACGATCAAGCTGTTATGCTAGAAACGCCATCAGGTGCAGTTTACGAAGCTGTTGCAGATGCTGAAGGAATTCTATTTGTGGGGCATGGCAAGAGTTGCTTTCGGCTGAATCTTCAAAGCCAGTAATAACCAACCACTGATAAAGCAGAGAACATTCGTTCTAAAGCAAGCCAATACTATTTACTAGGGGAAACACTAAACTGCCGCTTGAGAAAAGCTGTGAAGGCTTAAAAAACCTAGTTAGCTCATAGTTAAAGTTCTGTACAAAAACCTCAACAAAACCGAGTGGTTAAAACAAAAAAGAGGCTGCCCCAAACGAATGGAGCAGCCTCTTTTTTATATTGGTTTGTATAAGCTTAGTGCTTCACTACAAGTTTCAATGTTGAATTGCTCTTACCAGCAGTGATGTTTACCAAGTAAATACCAGAAGGTAAATTTTGAGTATTCAAAGCCACTGTGTTGCTTCCTTTTGCAAATGTGTTTGTTGCAAAAGTTTCAACGTTCTGACCAAGCAAATTGGTGATGTTGATTGTTACGTTTTCAGTTTGCTCCAATTGGAAAGTTAACTGAGTTGCTTCATTCGCAGGGTTTGGAAGAAGATTCGCTTCGATAGTTGATGCAGAAACTTTTTTCAAACCAA
>CAMCXT010000021.1 GCA_945883545.1 Chitinophaga pinensis
GATTAATTTTCAGCGGAGAAATCCCGTTGGGAGCCCCCCGGACCTATTACAGTCAACAGTTTTTCCCGATGGGACCGCACTCATCGCTACATTAGATGGAATAAAAAAAATCCCCACGATTTCGTGAGGATTAATTTTCAGCGGAGAAAGAGGGATTCGAACCCCCGGACCTATTACAGTCAACAGTTTTCAAGACTGCCGCAATCGACCGCTCTGCCATTTCTCCGGGGGCAAAAGTAGTAAAGCAGATGATTCCCCAAAAAAAAACTTGCTATTCTTTTAAGTAACTTAGCCCGAAAATTATTTAAATGCCTGATAAAAAGATTGTTGTATTTCTGGTTTTCCTGATCTGTCAAACAATTCAAGCACAATCTATTGATTCGTTGAAACAGGCAAAACGGCACCGTGGAGTTTATTTAACAACCACATTGTCAATGTATACCGTTAGCAATATAGCACTATACAAGACATGGTACGAGCCATACAGCACCGGGAAGTTTCACACCTTTAACGATCAAAAAGAATGGCTTGGGATGGATAAAACTGGACATTTTATCACTTCATGGTGGATTTCTTCCTTCATAAAGGAGACTGCAGAAATGTCTGGCTTCGATCACCGACAAGCCAAATGGATGGGGATCATTTATCCAACGGTTTTCATGACATCAGTGGAAGTGATGGATGGGTTTTCTGACGGGTGGGGATTTTCGACTGCCGATTTGTTGGCCAATTTTAGTGGGATTGGTTTCGCGTATCTGCAATCGGAGGCGCCTTTTTTCGATCAATTCAATTTGAAATACTCCTGGAACCCCGGAGAATTAGCTCAACACAGACCGAGCTTACTCGGCCGAAATGTTCCCGAAAGGATGTTGAAGAATTACAACGAACAAACCTATTGGCTTTCAGTGCCCTTGTCTCTAGTTCACAAGAAAATACCAAATTGGCTTTGCATTTCGCTAGGATATGGAGCAAACGGAATGTTGGGCGCGAAAACAAATGTTTGGCAAGATGGAAATCAATTGTTTAATTATTCAATGATAGAAAGAGAACGACAATTCAGTTTATCTTTAGATCTCGATCTTCGAAAAATCAAAATTAAAGGCAAAGCATGGAAGCTCTTCACTAGCACATTTCGTTGGTTGAAGATCCCAGCGCCAGCCTTGCATTTCAATTCCAAAAGTGGATGGGAGTTTTCTCCGATTCAATGGTGATTCAAAGAATTTACTTTACCAAATGCAGATCTATTTATTCGAAGATTATCTGGTAAGCCAACGATGTTAAAAACAGATTCTACAGAAAAATTTCATCTACAAGATCAGTTTATTCTTTAAGAAATTTTAACTTTGAAACTAGGTATTTAGTCGTAATGCTATGATATTCAATATGTTTATTGTTTTTTGATTGGAGGTAAAACCTCTGTCAATTATGAAATTGAGTACTCAGACTTTTGTTACTAAATCAGCGTTGTTTTACGTTAGGATTTATTCGTTAAATTTGCTTGATTTGAGATCCTATGATGGATATGAGGAAAAATTTAAACCGTAGTGTGTTCACTCAGCTTTTTGGCTGTTTGTTTTTTATAGCTCCAATGCTTGGCTATTCTCAAGCTACTCCAACTTATGGTGATTGTCTGGGCGGTTTTACTGTTTGCGAATTGAATTACAATCAACAAATGTCTTTTGAAGGCGAAGGAAACTACCTTGATGAAATTGACAATGCTTCTTCTTGTTTGAATAGCGGAGAAAGCAACAATGCTTGGTATATCATTACCGTTCAAACGCCTGGTACATTTGGCTTTAATATCCTTCCAAATTGCGACAATGCTGATTATGATTGGGCACTTTTCAATTTAACGAGTGCTTCTTGTTTTGATATTGCCACAGACCCAACACTTGAAGTGGCATGTAATTTTTCAGGCTCATTTTTTCCTCCCATTACTGGGATGAACAACGGTGCAAATCCGCAAGATGAAAGTACTATCGTTGTAGCAGCTGGTGAAATCTACGCGCTTTTGGTAAATAATTTTTCAGGCTTAAATCAATGTGGATACATCCTCGATTTATCACTTTCTACGGCTGGAATCATTGATATCCTTCCGCCTTCAATCAGTCCGCTTCAAAATCAAGTGAATTGCGGATCTAACCTTATCACACTGAACTTTTCAGAATTTATCGATTGCGAATCAATCTCCACTTCCGATTTCTTTCTGATCAATCCACTTGGCGATGAAATTCCAATCAGTGGTATTTCTAGTGTGGGTTGTGCCAATGGAGGTTCTTATGACAAAGAGTTTACCTTTTTACTCAATGAACAGCTTTTCCTCGGTGGAGTTTACACTTTAGGTCGCTCTGGTCTCATTGAAGATTTGTGCGGAAATATTGCTGCCGACACAGAATTAGTCGTTTTCAACATCGATGCATTTACAATCGCGTCCAATTTCACCCCAGTTGATTGCAGAACCAATAATGGAACTGCTACCGCCAATATTACAGGAGGAACCGCTCCCTTTATTTACAACTGGCAACCGGCCAATCAATCAACTCCAACAGCTACTGGACTTCCTTTTGGATGGCAAGAAGTAATCGTAATTGACGCTGATGGTTGTACACAGTCGGATTCGATTTTCGTTGAAGACAACAGTAATTTTAGTGTTGATGTGGTTGTGGTTCCCGACACCTGCTCGTTTGGCCTTGGCTCTGCCTTTGCCATAGTTAACGGTGGTGAGCCATTTACATCTCCGCCTGCAGAATTGCCATACATTTATTTCTGGGATGTTCAAGGTCAAGCAACCGACACAACTTTTGTAGATAGTTTGTTAACCGGCGATTACGTGATGGCAGTTAGAGACAGTTTTGGCTGCCGCTATGAAATCGATTTCACTGTTCCTGATTATCGTTTTAACCTTGAAGCCGATTTCATTTTTTCACCAGACGAAAATCCAATTACAGGGATTTTGCCTACAGTGTCTTTCTTGAATCAAAGTGAAAACGCTACTGAGTTTACTTGGAACTTTGGATCAGGCGATGTTTCCACTGAATTCGAGCCCGATTACATATTCCCGGGCTCAGGCACCTACGACGTAAAACTTATTGCAGAGAATCCCTTTGGCTGTAAAGATTCAATCAGCAAGCCTGTTACGATCGATTTCATGTTAAATTTTTACGCTCCCAATGCATTTTCTCCAAATGGGGATTTCGTAAACGACACGTTCAATGTAGTGGTGACAGGGATTTTCGATTCTACGTTCACCATGACCATTTTTGATCGTTGGGGTGGAGAAGTTTACAATACTTCCGATAAACGTATTGGTTGGGACGGCAAAGGCCTTAAATCAGGTAAGTACCTTCCTGGTGGATTTTACATTTACCGCGCATTCTTTTACGATCAATCGGGTAAAAAACACTTGATGACGGGGAAGGTCTTGTTGATCGGTTAAATTTCAATGATTAATCCATCGTAGGCAATTTCCACATTCGATGGCAACTCTTTCATGACATCTTCATGCTTGCCCATTTGGTGACTCAAATGCGTGAGAAATCCTTTTTGAGGCTTAATTCTATCGATCAATTCCAAAGCTTCATTTAGAGTGAAATGCGAAACATGTGTTTCTCGCCGCAATGCATTTATCACTAAAATTTTAGTGCCTTCGAGCTTCTTTAATTCGATCTCTGAAATAGATTTTGCGTCTGTGATATAAGTAAAATCTCCAATTCTATATCCGAATACAGGCATTTGGTAATGCATGACTTCGATTGGCAAAATGGTCTGATTAAATAAATCGAATGGATGATTAGTAATTCGATGAAGATTAATCAATGGAATCCCGGGATACTTTGTGTCTGCAAAAATGTATGAAAATTCTCTTCTGATGGCTTGTTCAACAGCATCAGTAAGATAAATATCCATGTTCTGTTTCATGACAAAATTAAAGGCTCTGATGTCGTCTAATCCAGCTACATGGTCTTTGTGCTCATGTGTAAATAAAACTGCATCTAAACGTCTTACTTTGTTTTTCAGCATCTGCTGACGGAAATCAGGACCAGTATCGATCACAATGGTTTTTCCATTGAATTCAACCAGAACAGAACACCTCAATCGATTATCCTTCGGGTTTGAAGACGAACACACGTCGCATCTGCAAGCTATAACAGGAATTCCCTGTGATGTTCCAGTTCCGAGAAACGTTATCTTCATAACCTCAAACGTACATCAAAACATTAAATCTCCAAAACGCAATTATACAGTTTCATTAAATAATATCGATTGCCAGAATAATAATGAAACGAGAATTGTGTAATGAATTAGTTTGGTTTTCTTTGCACTTGTACGCCAATGAAATACTACATTATTGCAGGAGAAGCCTCAGGAGATTTGCATGCAGCGAATTTGATGAAAGAGCTTGTTTTGCGTGATCCATTGGCTGAATTTCGGTGTTGGGGAGGTGATAAAATGCAAGCTGCGGGCGGAGTCTTGGTGAAGCATTACAGAGATCTTGCATTTATGGGGTTCATAGAAGTTATTGCGAATCTCCCAACGATTCTTCGAAACCTTGATTTTTGTAAAAAGGATATTGTAGATTTTAATCCTGATGTTGTTTTACTGGTTGATTATCCTGGATTCAATTTAAGGATTGCGACTTTCACGAAATCAAAAGGAATTAAAACGTTTTATTACATCTCTCCACAAATTTGGGCTTGGAAACAAAGTAGGGTTCATCAAATCAAGCGAGATGTTGACGCTATGTTTGTGATATTGCCATTTGAACAGGCTTTTTACAAGAGATTTGGAATGGAAGTGTTTTTTGAAGGCCATCCTTTGTTAGACGCTATGAAGGATATCCCAAATGTGGGTACATTTCGCGAACGGCATCAATTGGGTAAAAAAGATTTGATTGCGCTTTTGCCTGGAAGCAGAAAACAAGAAATTAAAAAAATGTTGCCAATTATGCTTGAAGCTGTTTCAAAGCACGACAATTGGGAACCTATTATTGCGGGTGTTTCGGTTCATGATCTAAAGTTTTATCAAGAAATCGCTGGGGATAAATCGATCAAAGTAATTTACGGAGAAACATATCAATTGCTATTAAATTCAAAAGCAGCAGCCGTAACTTCTGGAACTGCAACGCTGGAGGCAGGTTTATTCGGTGTTCCGCTAGTTGTATGCTACAAAGGTGGAAATGTTTCTTATCAAATTGCCAAGCGACTGATTAAAGTGAAGTATATTTCTTTGGTGAACTTAATACTAGATTCGCCAGCTGTAAAGGAGTTGATACAACATCAATTGACGCCAGAAAAGTTGAGAATTGAACTTGAATTGCTCATGGAAAATACCGAAGAGCGTAGTCAAGTAATCTCTAAATTACAGCATTTACAAAGTATATCAGGTGGTGAAGGAGCCTCGTCGAGGGTTGCCGAAAAAATGCTTTCATTACTTAGTTAACTTGTCAATGTTAATAAGGTTATTGAAATAACTACAAGATCAAATTGAAGCCGTATAATTTTGTTGAATGCGATACATTATATATGTATTCATTTTGACTTGCAATTTAATCGGTGCTCAAAATTTGAGAGTCGGATTGTTCAGGGCATCTGAATTAAAGAAATTAAGTATTCAATTATCAAATAGCGAGGTTCAATTGCAGGCCGACCAATTGCAATTTATATTTCAGTTGAACCAAGAATTCAAAATTGCCGCTTCAGGAAATGAATTGATTTTGGATGTAGGTGATCAGCATCTAGGTAAATTTAAAAAATTGAAATTCATCCAGCCAATAAATCAAACTGTTACGATCGACTGTATTTATCCAGATTTAAAGGAATTGGTTTACAAAGGCAATATCGAACTCAGTGCATTCAAAGGAGAGATAAACCTAATTAACATTACGGATGAATCGAATTATTTAGCGGGTGTTTTGAAAGGAGAAGCGGGAAAGAACAAGCCCAATTCATTTTATGAAACTATGGCGATCGTTTCACGAACTTATATGAAGTATTACGAAGGCCGACACCAAAAGGAGGGTTATAGTATTTGCGATCAAACACATTGCCAGGTTTACAAAGGATTTACCAATTACCAACCTTGGGCAGACGCTGTTTTATCGACTGAGGGAATTGTATTAAAAAATCAAGACTCAAACAGTTATTCAGAAGCTGTATTTCATTCGAATTGTGGCGGAATGACAGCCTCTGCGAAATCGGTTTGGAGAAACGATATTCCAGTATGTAAAGTAACCAACGACCCTTACTGTGCCTCTGGCCGGCATGCTGAATGGCAGAAGAAAATATCCAAAGATGAATTCAAGAGAATTGCTGGTTTTTCAAATGTCAATTTCAATAATGATTCACTTTGTGGATTGATCACATTTTGTCATTCTGGCGATCGTCCAGAAGAAATCCAATTGGATAATAAAGTTATTTCTGCACCCAAGATGAGATCGATGTTTTCATTGCGATCTGCTTGGTTCGACCTTGAATGTGAATCTGATTCCATTATTTTCATTGGAAAAGGGTATGGTCATGGTGTAGGATTATGCCAAGAAGGCGCCATTGGAATGGCAGAGCTAAACAAGAGTTACTTAGATATTTTGAAGTTCTATTTTCGTGAAGCCATCATCGTTGATGAAAAGTTGAATAAGGTACTTTATGGTCAATTGGGCGACTTGGCCACTTCACCTTAAATATGAGATTAGGCAATTGGTGATTCAATTGTATAAGATTGAATTCTGTGAAAACATTGAATTAAACATCATTTGGTTCTTTTCTTTCTTCGATGTTATTACCTGAACATCTAAGGCTTGTTTGAATTAATTGTTTTTAGTGATGTTGTCTTTGATGCACAACATTGATTTACTAGATCTCATTAATTACAAAGCTGATAGTTGCATTTATTTATGGTTCTGTTCGAACTAAAAGGTCTAAAAGAGTAACGATTTATGAAATCATTTTTCATATGACTTGAGCCATAAGACTCACATTATAAGTATCATATATAACAGATCTAGAAATATAAAATGTGATATGGGTTGACTTTACCAAATCCAAGTGAATGAAGTTGTTCAATGTGAATTTTGAAACGCTCATGTAAAATGTTTATTCGACATAGATTTTTAAATGAAAGCGGATTTCTAAAATCTTTGATTCTGATAATGAAAGGAATCGGATACATTCAGTTTTGATGTTTTTACCATTCTAAATGCTTATTGCATTTTCAATTTTATATGTAAGTGTAGTTTTTGATTTGACAAGATTGAAAAAAAACGGAAATTATCACTTCTTATATATCAGAAATTCAGTCATTTGTATGAATATCTTTTGTGTTTAATTTAATCTAACAGCTTTGAATTGTTATTCTTAGCATTGTCGAAAAATCAATTTTAAGCTATTAGAATCTAGTTTTGAATGGTTTAAATGGCAAGAATGTTTAATTAATTATCATTTATCTGATTTGAAATTTAAGAAAAAAAAGATTTAATAATAATTGTAAAAAACAGTAAATCAATAAGATAGTTAATTCTTAATATTTTATTCTAATTATTTTCTTACATTAATGTATGTTGTATTAAATAATATGTATTACATTCGCTAAATAAAATAAATAATCATGGCAAAAAGCATCGCATTTTCTGCGGATGAAATGGGCGAACTTCGTTCATTTTACGCTCAGGAGTTAGCAGCTGCAGAAGAAAGAGTGAATAACATTAAAACTATTCTTTCTAAAATTGGCGGCACTCCAGATAAGCGTGGAAGAAAATCTTCTCAAATTAATTCTGTAGTCGACAAATTAACTGAAGCGGCTTCAGCAGCTCCTGCGAAAAAACGCGGTAGACCGAGAAAGGAATCTTCTGTAAAAACTGTTACAGGAAAAAAGCGTGGACGTAAACCAGCTGCTGATAAAGCGGTAGTTTCTCCAAATGTTGACGCAACTCCTAAAAGAAGAGGTCGTCCAGCAAAAATTAAAACAACTCCTGTTTCTACAGAACCTAAGAAAAGAGGGCGCAAGCCTAAAGCAGTATCTGCTGCTCCTGCAATCACTGCATCAGTAAAACCTACCGGTGCTAAAAGAGGCCGCAAGCCTAAGGCAGTTTCTGCAACCCCTGCCACTGCAATTGTAAAACCTATTGGTGCTAAAAGAGGCCGCAAGCCTAAAGCAGTTTCTGCTACCCCTGTCACAGCAGTAGTAAAAACAACTGGTGCAAAAAGAGGCCGCAAGCCTAAAGCTGTTTCTGCTACACCTGCAGGTGAAGTAGTAAAAA
Organism: Chitinophaga pinensis; assembly: GCA_945883545.1. Taxonomy (GTDB): domain Bacteria; phylum Bacteroidota; class Bacteroidia; order M30B66; family M30B66; genus CAMCXT01. The sequence goes on from CAMCXT010000021.1 coordinate 8,252, forward strand.
CTTCAGGTGCTAAAAGAGGTCGTAAACCTAAAGCAGTTGCTTCAACCCCTGCAACTGCTTCAGAAGTGAAGCCAGCAGGAGCTAAAAGAGGTCGCAAGCCTAAAGCGATTTCAGCAACACCTGTAGTAAAAACGCCAGGAAAACGCGGTAGAAAACCAAAAGCAACTACCGACGCTGTTGTAGCTCCTAAACCAGCAAAAGTAGCTAAGGCGCCTGTTGCTAAAGCACCAAAAGTGGCTAAAGCAAAAGTTGTTAAAGCAAAGGTTGTTAAAGCAAAGGTTGTTAAAGCAAAGGTTGTAAAGCCAGCCAAAGTAGCTAAAGCCAAAGTGGTTAAGCCTGCAAAGGTTGTTAAAGCTGCGGAACCAGCGCTTCCAAAAAAAGAACAGTACCGCGAATTTATTGTCACTTTCTTGGTAAAAGAAGGTAAATTCTACAATACTGATGAAATGGTTTCTGCCGGTATCAAAGGATTTAATCTTAAAGGCAAAGAAAAAGATTCAGCTAAAACTTCTATTCAATCTGCGCTTAACGGACTTAATGCTGACGGGAAAATCATTCGTCGCCGTAAAGACAAAGACAGACAAGCATATTGGGCAGCCCTTGGCACCAATGATGCAGGTTATATGATCTAATTCTTCGATTAGAATTGAAAGGTGCAGCTTGTTCTGCACCTTTTTTTTGCTCTATTTTTAAAGTCTTATGAACACTGTTGGTTTCGAATCGGCCTCTTCACTATTTTCGCCCAATGACAATCGAAATAGAAGAAGCCCTTCCTTCAGATGTAAATGATATTCACAGATTGATTTTTGAGCTGGCTACTTATGAAAAGGCGCCTGAAGAAATGGTCATCACACCCGAAATCCTCTTGGAAGATGGTTTCGGTAAGAATAAAATATTCACATGTTTTGTTGCTCGTTCCAATCAAGAAGTTGTTGGTATTTCTCTGCTTTATACCAAGTATTCAACTTGGAAAGGCAAATGCATTTTCCTAGAAGATATTATCGTTACCGAGTCCTATCGGTCAAAAGGAATTGGCGGCTTGCTATTTGAAAGGTCCATTCAATTTGCGAAGGATCAAAATGCTGGAAGGCTCGAATGGCAAGTGCTCGACTGGAATGAACCAGCAATTCAATTTTATAAAAAATTTGGAGCCATGCTTGATCCTACTTGGATCAACTGTAAATTTACCAGAGAACAACTTGCTCAAATAGAATTTAAAGGATGATAGTTTTTAAGTTTGGAGGAGCATCAGTTAAAGATGCTGCAGGAGTTAGAAATGTGGCAACAATAGTTTCTTCACATTTAGCAGAAATGCCTTTCATTGTTATCTCTGCGATGGGGAAGGTGACCAATGCTTTGGAAGAAATTTGTAATGCCTATGTTCAAAAATCAGGTGATTGCTCCCTGCTTATTGAAAAATTAAAATCCTTTCATTTCTCCATAGCACATGAGTTATTGCCCCAAAATCATCCTGTTTTTGATGATCTTGAAAATATTTTTGCAGAATTGTATTGGGCAGTTGAAGAAGAACAAATCAAATCGTACGATTACGAGTACGATCAAATTGTTTCAGCTGGAGAAATGCTCAGTACACGCATTGTTTCAGCTTATTTAAATCACATTGGCATTTCGGTGGTTTGGCAAGATGCTCGCGATTTAATTAGAACCGATGAAACATTTCGTGAAGGTCAAGTAGATTGGAACTTTACATCCAATAAAATCCAACAAATATTCAACGATATTCAAGATAAAAATCCAGGAGCTTGTGTATTAACGCAAGGATTTATTGGGGGCACTTCTGATAATTTCACCACAACACTCGGTCGCGAGGGCTCAGATTACTCAGCGGCTATTTTTGCATATTGCCTCAATGCTGAAGAGGTAATTATTTGGAAGGACGTTCCAGGTGTTTTAAATGCCGATCCTAAGGTCTTTCAAGAAGCTGTTTTGTTGGAGGAGATTTCCTATTACGATGCTATCGAACTCGCATTTTTTGGAGCAACCGTGATTCATCCAAAAACACTCAAACCTTTACAAAACAAGAATATTCCGTTGCGCGTTAAGTCGTTTTTGCATCCAGAATTGGCAGGAACTTTAATAGGACGTGATAACTATAAGAATACTATTCCAACTTTTATTTTCAAGAAAAATCAAGTTTTACTGTCAATATCACCGCGAGATTTTTCTTTCATCATCGAAGAAAACTTACGCGATATTTTCGAAGAATTGGCATCAAGAAGGATTAAAGTGAACTTGATGCAAAATTCGGCTTTGAAATTTTCAATCTGCGTGAATACCGATAATGGAAAACTCCCAGAACTCATTGAAGTGCTTAGTCTCCGGTACAAGATTCTCTACAACGATGGTTGTGAATTGGTTACTATTCGAAATTATTCCGATGAACTAGCTAAAAAACTCAGCGAAAACCGTAAAATCTTGGTCGAGCAAAAAAGTCGGAATACACTACAAATGATCATATCTTCAAATTAATTCTTGCTCTATGTCATCAGGTTTCTTTATACACAACGCCACTATCATCAACGAAGGCCGCCGTTTTAAAGGCTGCTTAAAGGTGAAAGATCAATTGATTGAAAAAATTTATGAAGGTCCAATGGATACTCATGAATCTGTGAAAAATTATACAGTTATTGATGCCAATGGTAAATGGTTAATCCCTGGATTTATTGACGACCAAGTGCATTTTCGAGAGCCAGGCCTAACGCACAAAGGAGATCTTTATTCAGAACCTAAAGCGGCTGTAGCTGGCGGAATTACTAGCTTCATGGAAATGCCCAATACTGTTCCAGCTGCAATTTCACAACAATTATTGGCCGACAAATATGTGATCGCCGCCGAAAAATCATTGGCGAATTATTCATTTTACATCGGTATTTCTAACGATAATCTTGATCAATTAGTTAAAACTGATCCTGCTACCGTTTGTGGAGCAAAAATCTTCATGGGATCAAGCACAGGAAATCTTGTTGTAGATAATCCTGAATCTTTAGAGAATATCTTCCGTGAGGTAAAACTGCTTATTGCTAGTCATTGCGAAGATGATCCGCTCATCAAACAAAATCTAAAGCATCTTCAAGAGAAATATGGCGACAATATTCCAGTCGAAATGCATCCTATGATTAGAAATGCTGAGGCCTGCTATCGTTCATCTTCCCGTGCCATCGAACTTGCTGAAAAGCACGGAACACGCTTTCACATTCTCCACATTTCAACCGCTCGTGAAACCGAACTTTTCAGGAACGACATTCCACTCAAGGAAAAGAAAGTTACTGCTGAAGCCTGCGTTCACCATTTGTGGTTCACAGATGCTGATTATGCTACAAAAGGGAATTTTATCAAGTGGAATCCAGCAATTAAATCAATCCACGACCGTGATGCCATACGACAAGCGCTCATCGATGGTAGAATTGATGTGCTTGCAACCGACCATGCTCCGCATACCATTGAAGAAAAAAGTGGTTCATATTTAACTGCGCCTTCAGGAGGTCCATTGGTTCAACATGCGATGTCGGCACTATTTGAAATGGCTTTTCAAGGTATTTTTACTCCTGAGTTTATTGTTTCAAGATACGCACACCAAGTGGCCGATTTATTCTCTATCGATCGAAGAGGCTATTTACGTGAAGGGTATTTTGCAGATTTAGTGCTTGTAAATCCCGATAATCCTCGAACAATTTCCGAAGATTCAATTCTTTCAAAGTGTGGATGGTCGCCTTTTACCGGCACAACATTTCAAGCCCAAGTGGAGAAAACTTTTGTGAATGGGAATCTTGTTTACGATAATGGTGTTTTTGATGAATCATCTCGAGGAATGAGATTAATGTTCAATCGATGAAAAATATAATCATTGGCATATGCTCAATCATACTTGCTTTTTCATCCTGTGAACAAGCGGACAGTGCACCAAATGATATTTTGGCCGATTCGGTGATGACCGATATTTTGGTTGAAATATCTATTGTGGATGCTGCCTACAATTATAGTTTGAGTAAGCCAGATGCTGTGCGTTTTAAACAAGAACTCTTCTATGAACAAATCATGAAAGATTTCAAAACGAATAGAAATCAGTTTCTTGAATCGTTGAATTATTATTCTATAAACACAAAGCGCCTTCAAAAAATATATGAAGACGCTTTGGTTGAATTAAACAAGCGACAGGTTAAGCAAATACCTTGATTATTTAATAGATATCACAGGGAGTTTTGTATGATAAGCTAATCCTTTACTTTTCGATGGATCGAAAATTTTGCCGATCCAGCCCCGTTTGTGCGTAATTACCACAAGCATATCTGGTTTTTGATTTCTTCTATAATTTTCTATTCCAGCATAAAAATCATTATCGAATTTCGTTTTTACAACGCGGTATTTCAAATTTAGATGATTGAATTTCTTCGCTAATTCGGGAATTTCAGTTTCAGGTTTAAACTTGAGGAATGCATCACTTGTAGGAAATGTAGGTTCAATATGAAAGATCTCCACATGGGCGCCGAAGACTTCCGCGATAGGTGCAATTTGATCGAGATCTTTCGAAATGTGCGCCAAGTCGCTTGCATAGCCAATCTTTTTAATAGGTGTCATTCTGTGCGATTCAGGAATCACAATTACAGGAACAGGAGATTTCTCCACAACTTGCGCGGCAATACTGCCAATAAACAATCGCTTCAAACCACTCGCGCCTGTAGTTCCCATAATAATCACATCCGCTTTTACACGTTTGCGCGTTTCCAAAATAATATCCACTGTTCCAACACCAGGAACAACTTCAGCCTCAATCATCGATTCATCAGCTTTGCCTTTAAAACCAGCCAGTGCTTTTTTGCGAAATTTTGAAAGCGCATTTTTCGAATATTCGAGTTGGTCAACATACGTTGGAACATAAAGTCCTGTAAATGCCGAATCAGGCGCTAATTCCAAAATCGATGTTTGGTGCATTAATACAATTTTTGCTTTCGACTTTGATGCGGCTTGAATAGCGAATTTTAGTGCTTTTAAAGAGTTTGCCGAAAAATCTGTGGGTACCAGAATAATTTTCATAGTTCGGATTGATTAGTTCTTCAAATGTAAATTTAATAATATTCGAACCTTCTGATATTCATCAGCATGAAAAATGATTCTTATCATATTTTTTAAGTTGTCAATTTTTACATCAGCTCCAAAGTTGTTTTATTGTGAAAGGAATTTCTTTGAGTGATTACCTTCTAAAATCAAACCAAAGTCGTTTCATTTTCAATCGTTTTTTCATCTTAAACTGTTCATGAATTGCCCCATTATTTAATAAATATCAATCCGATTCTAAACTGAGTTTATCCTACTTTGGTGAATAACTCTACAGCAAGAATTAAACATAGTGTCAGACTAACACTTATATTCGCAACATGATTCAAGGAGAAGAGATCCAAAGAATTGGTGTTTTGACCTCAGGAGGCGATGCACCGGGAATGAATGCAGCCATTCGCGCGGTTGTGAGATCATGCATCTATTTTGGTAAAGAAGCTGTTGGGATTTTTCGCGGTTACGACGGTCTAATCTCAGGCGACATGAAAAACCTCGACAGTCGTTCCGTTTCCAATATCATTCAACGCGGCGGAACCATCCTAAAATCGGCTCGAAGCGCTGAATTTAGAACAGTTGAAGGCCGTCAAAAGGCTTACGAAAATATCCTAAAATTTGGCATCCAAGGCCTTGTTGTTATTGGTGGTGATGGAACTTTTCGAGGTGCTGGAATTTTCTCGGAAGAATATGGAATCCCCGTAATTGGAATTCCTGGAACCATCGACAATGATTTGAATGGCACCGATTACACGATTGGTTACGACACTGCTGTAAATACTGCAGCTCAAGCAATCGACAAAGTTCGAGATACCGCATCGTCCCATAACCGTTTGTTTTTTATCGAGGTGATGGGAAGAGACTCAGGTCAAATCGCACTTCGGAGCTCCATTGCCGCTGGTGCGGAAGCAACAATAATTCCTGAAAAGCCTATGGGTGTTGATGAACTTGTTCGCATCTTGGAAAAAGGTGCAGGTAGAAAAAAGTCATCCAGCTTGGTTGTTGTTGCTGAAGGTGGAAAACCCGGGCACTCGATTGATTTGGCTAGAGAAGTAAATGAACGTTTTTCTTATTATGATACCAAGGTCACCATACTTGGTCATTTGCTCAGAGGTGGTTCGCCATCCGTTGCCGACCGTGTATTGGCCTCACGCTTAGGTGTTGTGGCTGTGGAAAGCCTACTGAATAACAAATCGGCCGTAATGATAGGTGTTGTAAATAATCAGATTAATTTTACCCCTTTCGCACAGGCTACTAGCAATGTCGACAACTTCGAACAAGAGTTGCTTCGTATCGCAAATATCCTGTCTGTCTGAGCCAACAATGATCGAATCCAACCAAAATACAGGACTTTTTCCGAAAAGCACCGAAATTTTAGGTACACTAGGTTTTTCACCACTCGAACAAAATTATTTTTTGTCGGGAGGGAAGATCCATGTTTGGAATGGTCCAATGCACGACATCCATTCGCCGGTTTACATTTTTCAAGAAGATAAACACCAAAAAATTAGGCTTGGCTCAGTGCCAATATTTTCAGCATCACAAGCAATAGATGTCCTTCAAGATGCCGTAAATGCTTGGGATTTAGGTCGTGGAGAATGGCCTGTAATGCGTGTAAAAGACCGTATCAAAGCTGTTGAACACTTCCTCGAACTTTACAAGAAACAACGAGAAAAGGTTGTTAAATGGTTGATGCTCGAAATCGGAAAAAACCGCTCCGAATCGGAACAAGAATTCGATAGAACATCCGATTACATCAGTGATACAATCAATTCAGTAAAACAACTCGACCGAGATACTTCCAATTTGGAGCTCAATTCAGGAATCTACGCCCAAATTCGGCGCGGTCCGCTGGGTGTCGTGTTGTGTATGGCGCCCTACAATTATCCTCTTAACGAGAGTTTTGCAACACTACTTCCCGCAATCATCATGGGAAACACAGTGGTTTTTAAACCTGCAAAACACGGCATTCTGTTGATGGAACCTTTGTTGGAAGCATTTCGGGAAGCATTTCCGCCAGGCGTTGTGAATATCGTTTACGGAGATGGAAAGGAAGTGGTGAAAGCCATTATGGAATCGGGTAAAATCGATGTGCTTGCATTTATCGGCTCGAGCCAAACAGCCAATCAAATCAAGAAACTGCACCCTCGTCCCAACAGATTGCGATCTGTTCTTGGATTGGATGCAAAAAATCCTGCTATCATTCTTGCTGACGCTGATCTTGATGTGGCTGTAAGTGAATGCATTATTGGAACACTTGCATTCAATGGTCAAAGATGCACTGCCCTTAAGATTCTTTTCGTTCATGAAGATGTTTTGCACGATTTCATGCAGCGTTTCTGTCTAAAAGTGGAGCAACTCAAAGCCGGTATGCCTTGGGATGAAAATGTAACTGTTACTCCGCTTCCAGAGACAGGTAAGCCAGAGTATCTAAGTGGTTTAGTTAACGACGCATTGAATAAAGGAGCCGCAGTGCAAAATGAAGGTGGAGGTTTGCAACACCTCAGTTTCGTATTTCCGACTGTGCTTTATCCGGTGGATAAGTCGATGCGCATTTATCATGAAGAACAATTTGGGCCGATCGTTCCGATTGTACCATTCAACAATATCAACGATCCAGTTCATTATGTAACCGAAAGCAACTTCGGACAACAAGTGAGCATTTTTAGTAACAATGCCACACAGATAGCTGAATTGATCGATCCTCTCGTGAACCAAGTTTGCCGGGTGAACATCAACACCAAATGCCAACGCGGTCCAGATTCATATCCGTTTAATGGCCGAAAAGATTCTGCTGAAGGAACTCTCAGCGTTTCGGATGCATTGCGCGTTTTTTCGATCAGAACCATGGTTGCAACCCGCAACAATGAAGGAAATCGTGAGATCTTCACGAAGATTCTCGAAGACCGAATGAGCAATTTTCTTTCCGACCAATTTTTACTTTGAACCATTAACACCTTAAGATATGTTATTGATTGCCGACAGCGGTTCTACAAAGTGCGACTGGATGTTGATCCAGGACATCAAAGAAGCCATAAGCTTCAGCACAATGGGATTTAACCCGTACTTCCACAATGAAGCGGTTATTACCAATGCCATCCGCCAAAATACTGAGCTTTGTCAGTTTGCCGAAAAGGTAACCATGCTCTTCCTCTACAGCGCTGGATGCTCAAGCAAAGAGCTAAAGCGTGTTGTTGAACGTGCACTTCGTTCGGTTTTCCCTGCTGCCAATATCTATGTTGACCATGATTTAGTTGGTGCAGCATTTGCCACTTGGGACGAAAGTCCTGCTATCACTGGAATCCTAGGAACAGGTTCAAATTCTTGCTATTTCGATGGTGATATCGTGAAGCAGGCCAATTCGGGTCTTGGCTTAGGCTATATTCTTGGAGACGAAGGTTCTGGAAGCTACTACGGTAAAATTTTACTTCGCGAGTATCTTTCGAATAATCTTCCAGAGGAAATCCACAACGTGCTCCGCGATCAGTACAAATTAAACCGCGATACCATTGTTGAAGGTGTTTACATGAAGCCTCACGCCAATGTGTACCTCGCTTCGTTTATGCGCATCATGTCTGATAACAAGCATCTTCCTTGGGTGCAAGAAACTGTAAATCAAGGCATGGCCGACTTCCTGCGCACCCATGTTCAGTGTTACAAGAATTACCAACGCGTACCAACGCACCTGATTGGTTCAATCGCATTTCATTTCGAGGAAAACCTCCGCAATGTGGCCAAAACGATGAACATCGAAATAGGCACAATCATCAAAAAGCCAATCTTCGGGTTGGTGAATTACCACATGAAGAATCATTTTCATAAAAATAGCTAATCGATTCCAATAGAATGACGCGCATCAAACGTACACACGGAACGTTCAACGAAAGCACTGGCAACTTCTGTTCTTGGAAGTCAATCGACCATGGCTTCGAATTCATAACCAACAATGCCCGGATCCTAATTACTGCTTATTCTTCAGAAATCATCCGTTTCAGAATCAGTAAGTTAAATCAAGAATTCACAGGTTTTTCATATGCTGTAATTGAAAAGCCAATTGCCGAAACAAGCTTCACCTTAACCGAAAGTGAAACTGCATTCGAGCTCAAAACATCCGCTTTGCTCGTTCATCTTTCAAAAGATCCGATGCGCATCAGTATTTACGATGCTGCAGGAAATCTGCTCTCGCAGGATGATCAAGCATTTGGTACAAGTTGGCTTGCCAATGAAGTAACCACTTACAAGAAACTTTTCGATGATGAACGCTTTATTGGACTAGGCGAAAAAACAGGTAACCTCGACCGCCGAGGAAAAGTGTATGTGAACTGGAACACCGACCATTTTGCCTATGATACAGATGCCGATCCAATTTATCTGAGTACTCCTTTCTACATGGGATTACACGGTAAGAATGTGTATGGAATCTTCTTCGATAATTCGCACAAAACAACCTTCAGCTTTGGATGTTCCAACAACCGCTTCTCTTATTTTCAGGCTGAAGATGGTGAAATGAACTACTATTTCATCCACGGAAATGTCCCTGCGAAAATCATCCAAAACTACACTTGGTTAACCGGAAGAATCGAGATGCCGCCTTTGTGGAGTCTAGGTTTTCAACAATGTCGTTATAGCTACTATCCGTTCCATGAAGTGCTCACCGCTGCAAGAACTTTCAGAGAGAAGAATATCCCTGCGGATGTGCTCTATCTCGATATTCATTACATGCAAGCCTACAAGGTTTTTACATGGCACAACGAGCGTTTCCCAGATCCGAAAGGACTTATGGAAGAGCTTAAAGCTATGGGATTCAAAGTGGTTGTCATACTCGATCCAGGTGTGAAAAAGGAAGTGGGCTATCATGCCTATGATGAAGGAAAAGCAAAAGACCTTTTCGTTTCATATCCTGATGGAGAAGAATACAACGGACAAGTTTGGCCAGGTTGGTCGGCGTTTCCAGATTTTACACTGGATGAAGCCCGAAAATGGTGGGGTGAAAAGATGCATTCCCTAACAGATGTTGGAGTTACTGGGTTTTGGAACGACATGAACGAACCGGCCGCTTGGGGGCAACATCTGCCAGATTTAATCGAATTTAACTATGAAGGGGAGGGCGGAACCCACAAGAAAAGTCGTAATGTTTACGGTATGCAGATGGCCCGCGCCACACAAGAAGGTGCGAAGAATTTGTTGAACGGAAAACGTCCATTTATTCTAACCCGAGCAGGCTATTCAGGAATTCAACGCCATGCTGCAGTTTGGACTGGCGACAATGTGAGCCACGATGAGCACATGTTGGCTGGCGTGCGTTTGGTAAACAGCATGGGCCTCACTGGAGTTCCTTTCGCAGGTTACGACGTAGGCGGTTTTGCTGGAGAAGCATCTCCTGAATTGTTCGCAAGATGGATCGCTTTGGGCGCATTTTCTCCATTCTTCCGCTCACATTCGATGGTGAATAGCCGCGATTCTGAGCCTTGGTCGTTTGGTGAAGAAGTGGAAGACATTTCTCGAAACTACATCAGCCTCCGTTATCGCTTGATGCCTTATCTATACTCGGTTTTCTTTGAGTCGAGCCAGACAGGAATGCCGGTTTCTAGGTCATTGGCGATTTCAAATCCTTTCGATGCTGAAGTTTACCGCGATCCTTATCAAAATCAATACTTGTTCGGTCCGTCGATTCTCGTGATTCCGGTGAAATCGAATACCAATTTCCACCGAGCGTGGTTTCCTGAAGGTCAGTGGTACGAAATGTACTCAGATAAGCTCCAGGCTGGTAACAAAGAGGAAGTACTCGATTATACCAAAGAATTGTTGCCTCTGTTTGTGAAGGCTGGTAGTTTGTTATTGATGCAAAAAACAATGCAGCATTTAGACAATGCCAACGACGCAGAAACACTAGAAGTTCATTTGTACACTGGTGCTGGTGGTAGTTTTGATTACTACGAAGATGACGGCGATACTTATGCCTTTCAGCAAGGTGCTTCTGTGGAACGTAAATTCTCCATAATGGGCAATTCGCTTGAGGTTTCGGCCGCGCAAGGCGGATATTTGTCTCGCTACAAACACTGGAAAATCTACTTCCATGGTATAAAACCCGAATCGGTGAAGGTAAATGGGGCAGCCTTAACTACGGAAACATCGAATTACCGATTTGTAGAGCCTGTTTCAGACTTCGATCCTTACCACGTTCCGCCAAAAGATCCAGTACAAATTGCTGGAATTCGATCGGTGATTGTTAAAGCTTCACATGAAGCACTTAAAATTGAATGGTAAATTAAGTTCTATGAAAAACCTTAGCTATCTGATACTTGCAGTTGCGCTCGGACTTCAATCCTGCGGTAGCAGCGACAAGCTCCAAGTTCCTGAAAAACCGATTATTACAGGTTTGGCTTCATTGGTTACATTGCCAATCGACACAGGCAGAATCGATTTGATGGATTTTGTTGATGATGTAGCCCAAATCGACTCGATTTCAAAGGTTGAAGGACTTGATTTTCAATTCAAAACCGGACAAGCCATCCTAAAAGTGAAGGCCAATCCGAAAACCATGAAGCCGTTTTCTGTCCTCAAGCTGTGGTCGAAGGGTTTTGTTTACGCTATTCCATTGCGCAAATCTGTAAAAGTGAAGCACCATGTGGTTTTGAAAAACATTCCAGATCAGGTCGCATCGGTTCAGTTAGCAGGCGATATCAACAACTGGCAACCCAACCTCACGCCGCTCACCAAATCGCAAGAAGGTTGGACAATCGACTTAAATCTCAATCCTGGGAAATACAGTTACCAAGTCGTTGCTGATGGAAAATGGTCGCTTGATCGTGCCAATCCAGATTCAACATCCAACGGAATTGGTGGATTTAATTCGGTGATGAAAGTGGTTGGAACAGATGATTCCAAAACTCCATTTATCAGCACTTCATCCCATGATAATGGAAGAATCACCCTCAATGTGATCAATGGTGCTGATGAGGCAATTGTGCTTTGGGAAAATTACCGTTTGCCATCAAGTGCCGTTCAATTGGAGGGTGAAAAATTAGAAATCAATCTGCCAGATGCTGCAGAAAAGACCGAAAGATCGAGCCTTCGCATCTACGCCTACAATGCTGCTGGTGGTGCAAATGATGTTATTATTCCGCTCGTTAAAAATAAGGTTGCAGAGCTTCCAACCGAGTTAAAACGCGACGACTACCACGCTGCCATTTTGTATTTTATGATGGTAGACCGTTTCATGGATGGAGACACAAGCAACAACAACCCAGTAAACGATCCGCGTGTAGATTTCAAAGCAAATTACCAAGGTGGTGATTTACAAGGGATTATGCAGAAGCAGAAAGAAGGTTACTTCAAAGACATGGGCGTGAATACCTTGTGGATTTCTCCAATCGTTCAGAATCCAGAAGGGGCTTACCAAGAATATCCGGAGCCACGCCGTTGGTTTTCAGGATATCACGGTTATTGGCCTGTAAATACAACTGTTGTAGATCATCGTTTAGGCTCAAATGAAGTGTTCGGAAAACTCGTAGATCAAGCCCATGGCGAAAACATGAATGTGTTGATGGATTTTGTATCGAACCATGTGCACGATGAGAACAAGATTTTTAAGCAGCATCCAGAATGGTTTAGTTCGATGTACACCAAAGATGGTCGTGTAAATATCCGAATCTGGGATGAGCAACGCCTTACCACTTGGTTCGATACTTTCATGCCCGACATCGATTATACGAAGCCAGAAGCCATCAATGCATTTACCGATTCGGCTTTGTTCTGGGTGGAGAAATATAACCTTGATGGTTTCCGCCACGATGCCACAAAACACGTTTCAGAAGATTTCTGGAGAGCACTCACCCGCAAGTTGAAAAACCGAGTGGCTGGTCCGAAGAATAGAAACGTATATCAGATTGGTGAAACCTTCGGAAGCCGCGAATTAATTGGAAGTTACATTGGTTCAGGAATGATTGATGCGCAGTTCGACTTTAATCTGTATTTCGATGCTAGACCTGTATTTGCCTCAGAAGCAGAATCGTTCGAAAAGGTTGCTGCATCGCTAAAAGAAAGTGCGTTGTATTACGGAAACCATTCCTTGATGGGCAATATTTCGGGTAACCACGATATGCCTCGATTCCTTTATTATGCTGGAGGTTCATACCGCCAAGGCGAGGATGAGAAAGAAGCAGGTTGGAACCGTGAAATCAAAGTGGAAGATTCTCGCGGATATGCACGTTTGAAAATGTTGCATGCTTTTATCATGACCATCCCAGGCATTCCGGTGATTTATTATGGTGATGAAATTGGCATGACTGGTGCAAACGATCCAGACAATCGCAGGATGATGCGATTTAGTGATTTATCTCCAGAAGAAGCATCTGTAAAGCAAACGGTTACAAAACTTGGAAACCTCCGCAAAAACTCAATGCCATTGATTTATGGAAGTACCAAGGTGCTTCAAGCTTCTAAAGATCAATTGGTTTACATTCGCCAATACTTTGGTAAAAGTGTGGTAATAGCGCTCAATCGAAGTGAAACAGTTGCCAACATGAATGTAACTTTGCCAAACGGCTCATCCACAACAGTTGCCGAATCTTTTCATTCATCCAAACCAACGATCAAAGGCAATCAACTTTCGATCGCTGTTCAACCTTTATCATTCGAAATCATCACCTTACAATAAGTTTCTTCATGAAAAAAACGATAATCACTTGCATCATCGGTTTGTCGGCAGCACTTGTTCAGTCCCAAACGGTATCGCCTCAACGTTCAAGCCTAAACACGAAGGATGTAAAAGACAAAATCAACATCCCAACAACTCCGAAATGGGCGCACGATGCAGTAATTTATGAAGTAAATCTTCGTCAGTTTACACCGTCTGGTACACTCAATGAGTTTACACCACAATTGGAACGTTTGAAAGATATGGGCGTGAAGATTCTTTGGTTCATGCCTATTCAACCTATCGGTGTGAAAAATCGAAAGGGAAGTTTAGGATCTTATTACGCTGTGAGCGATTATATGGCACTCAATCCAGAATACGGCAGCATGGAAGATTGGATCAAAATGGTGAACAAAGCACACCAATTGGGCATGAAAGTGATCATCGATTGGGTTGCAAACCACACTGCTTTCGATCACCATTGGACAGTCTCACATCCTGAGTTTTACAACAAAGATGCAAATGGAAATATCATTCCTCCGGTTGCCGATTGGCAAGATGTTGCCGATTTGAATTTCGAAAATAAAGAGCTAAGAACTTCCATGATTGAAGCCATGAAATTCTGGTTGCGCGCTACGGATATCGATGGTTTCCGTTGTGATGTGGCAGAAATGGTTCCAACAGATTTTTGGCAAGATTGCATCCGTGAACTCCGCTCAACCAAACGCGATATTTTCATGTTGGCTGAAGGCGAAAAGGCAGAACTTCACAACAAAGCATTCGACATGACTTATGCTTGGGGAGTTCTTCACCCGATGAACGACATCGCCGCAGGAAAAAAGACCGTGAAAGCACTCGATGAGTATTTGAAGGAACAAGAGAAATATCCGAAATCTGCTCTTCGCATGTATTTTACATCTAACCACGACGAAAATACTTGGAACGGAAGCAATTGGGAGAAAATGGGGGAGAAGTCGAAAGCTTTTGCCACATTAACTTATGCCTTCAACGGAATGCCCCTCATCTATAGCGGCCAAGAAGCTGATATGCGTAAACGTTTGAAATTCTTCGACAAAGACACGATCGATTTCAGCAAACTGCCACTTCTGGATTTTTACCAACGTTTGAACAAACTTAAAGCCACTGAACCTGCATTATTAACAGGTGAAAACGGTGGCGAATTGATCCGTTTGAATACAGGTGCTGATGAACAAGTGTTTGCGGTGATTCGTAAAAAGGATACTTCTAAAGTGCTGTTTATCATAAATTTATCTGACAAAAAGGTAAAGGCCAAAATGGACAATGCAGATTTAGTTGGCGAGTGGATTTCAATTTTCGATTCTGCGGCAAAACCAGTTGCATTTAAAGCACAATATTCTTCAACTTTGGAGCCTTGGACTTACCAAGTTCTTAGATATAAAAAACCATAATATGGAAACTGCTACATCATTGAAATCGGGCGTTGTTTACGGCCAAGAATTAAGTCATCTGTTGCGTCATGCCAACGAAAACGGCTACGCTTTACCTGCTGTGAATGTGATTTCTTCGCACACTGTAAATGGTGTGCTTGAAACTGCCAGTAAAGTAAATTCGCCTGTAATTGTTCAGTTTTCTAACGGTGGTGCTCAGTTTTTTGCGGGTAAAGGCCTCGACAATAGCAAGCAACAAGCTTCAATTGCAGGTGGAATTTCGGGCGCTCATCATGTGCACTTAATGGCCGAAGCCTACAATGTACCTGTGGTTTTGCACACCGATCACGCAGCAAAAAAATTGCTTCCTTGGATCGATGGTTTGCTCGATGCAGGTGAGAAATTTTTCAAAGCCAACGGAAAGCCTTTGTATTCTAGTCACATGCTTGATTTGAGCGAAGAACCGATCGAAGAAAACATCGAAATCTGTAAGCGTTACCTCGAAAGAATGGCACGTCTTGGCATGACCCTCGAAATCGAACTTGGTGTTACAGGAGGGGAAGAAGATGGCGTTGATAATTCACACATCGACAGTAAGCATTTGTACACCCAACCTGAGGAAGTGGCTTATGCCTATGAAGAATTGATGAAGGTGAGTCCGAACTTTACCATTGCTGCTGCATTTGGAAATGTTCACGGTGTGTACAAACCAGGAAACGTGAAATTGGAGCCTAAAATCCTTCACAATTCTCAAGAATACATCAAGCAAAAATTCAATACCATCGATAAACCGGTAAACTTCGTATTCCACGGAGGATCTGGATCTTCGGAAGCTGAAATCCGTGAGGCAATTTCTTACGGTGCTATCAAAATGAACATCGATACCGATCTTCAGTGGGCTTTCTGGGAAGGTGTGAAAGATTATTATGAAGCAAATAAAGGATACTTGCAAGGTCAAATCGGAAATCCTGATGGCGACGATAAGCCGAACAAGAAATTCTACGATCCTCGTGTTTGGATGCGCAAAGGTGAAGACACTTTCCGCAAGCGTCTCGAACATGCTTTTGCAGACCTAAACTGCATCAACCGCCGATAATGCCATCCCCCGAACGGGGCAATAAAACACTCAACCTTAACCCTGAACTTTGAGTAGCAATTTTACTTGAAGTTCAGGTTTTTCTATGCTTATGTTTCCAAAAGTAAATTTTAGTCAGACCTCAGCATTTGCGGCTTTACAGTCACACTATCAGCAGGTTTCTAAACTTCATATGCGCGATTTGTTTAATCAGAATTCTGATCGTGCAGCTGCATTTTCGATTCGTTGGAATGATTTACTTTTCGATTATTCTAAGAATCGAATCACTTCCGAAACCATGCAGAATTTGGTTGGCTTGGCGAAGGAATGTGGCTTGGAAGCAGCCATTGAAGCACAGTTTTCTGGCGAAGCAATCAATGCTACCGAAAACCGTGCAGTGTTGCATGCTGCGTTGAGAAACCGCAGTGGGAATCCCGTTTTGGTTCAGGGAAAAAATGTGATGCCTGATGTGTTGGATGTATTGGATAGAATGGAGAAATTCGTTGGTGAAGTGCATGCTGGAGCTTGGAAAGGCTTCACAGGAAAACCAATCCAACATGTTGTGAATATTGGAATCGGTGGATCTGATTTAGGTCCGGTGATGGTTTGTGAAGCCTTGAAACCTTATTCAAACCGAAACATTCAGATGCATTTCGTTTCGAATGTGGATGGTTCACACATGGCTGAAACCCTTCGAAAAATTGATGCTGAAACAACGCTGTTCATCATTGCTTCTAAAACTTTCACCACGCAGGAAACCATGGCAAATTCGCATTCTGCAAGGTCTTGGTTCTTACAAATCGCGAAAGATGAAGCATTCGTAGCCAAACATTTCGTCGCAGTTTCCACCAATGCATCAGCTGTTTCAGCGTTCGGAATCGATACAGGTAACATGTTTGGCTTTTGGGATTGGGTAGGAGGTAGGTATTCGCTTTGGAGCGCTATCGGTTTGCCTATCGCTTTGTCGGTTGGTTACAAGCATTTTATCGAATTGCTCGAAGGAGCCCACGAAATGGACAAACATTTCCGCACGGCTAAGTTCGAGGAGAATATTCCGGTAATTATGGCCTTGCTAGGAATTTGGTATGTGAATTTCTTCGGAGCGGCATCACAAGCTATTTTACCTTACGACCAATATATGCATCGTTTTGCGGCGTATTTCCAACAAGGCGATATGGAAAGCAATGGTAAGACTGTAGATCGAAATGGAAATCCGGTGGACTACCAAACCGGTCCTGTAATTTGGGGAGAACCTGGCACCAACGGACAACATGCATTTTACCAATTGATCCATCAAGGTTCGCAGTTAATTCCTGCTGATTTCATTGCACCAGCTTTGAGTCACAATAAATTGGGTGATCACCATACTTTGTTGATGTCGAATTTCTTCGCTCAAACCGAGGCCTTGATGAATGGAAAATCGCGCACTGAGGTTGAAACTGAATTGGCTGCCCGTGGATTTTCGGCTGAGGAAATAGCCTTTCATGCACCTTTTCGAGTTTTCGAAGGCAACAAGCCAACCAATAGTTTCTTGATGAAGCAGTTAACACCGTTCATGCTCGGTGCTTTGGTGGCAGCTTATGAGCAAAAAATCTTTGTACAAGGTGTGTTATGGAATGTGTATTCGTTTGATCAATGGGGCGTTGAGTTGGGCAAGCAGCTCGCTGGTAAAATTTTACCTGAACTACAAAATGATGCTGATGTTTCTAGTCATGATGGTTCAACCAATGCTTTGATCAATGCTTGGAAGGCTTGGCAACAGTGATAACCTTGTTGTTCATTTCAAATAGCCAATAATTTCTTTCACTATTAAACCGGTTAGAATGGCAATGCCAAAGCTCATCAGTGTTCCGATGAGAATGTATTCTGTTAGCTTAATTTCTTTGGCTTCCTTTAGATCTCCAAATCGGAATACTGACTTAGCCGCGATTAAAAATCCGATTGCTTCCCAGTGATCTGTTATTATAAATATCAAAACGAAAAGGCGTTCGAGCATACCGATGTATTTCCCCGCGCCGGGCAATGAATCTTGATCGAATTTTTTCAGTAATTCGGTCCAATGCTTTATTACCAATTGTATGATCAATCCACTTACGCTGGTAAGGAATACTACTGCAGTGGCATAAAGCCAAATCTTGATTTCTAGGGTGTTCGGATTGTTGGGTATCACATCTATAAGTGCTATCCGCCAAATTGCCCAAATACTAATCAGATGTAATGCTTGATCTAAGAAAAACCAGGTTTTTTCCGACTTTTCATTCTGTGCGTAAAGTTTCAGAATATCGATCAGCAAGTGGATCGCCATTAAGCACAAAACTGGAAGCCATGCACTGAGGTCTGCAATGAATGCAAAAGCAAGTAAGCCATGTATTGCTGCGTGCAAATAGAGTTTGGACGATTTGATTTTATGCTCAAACTTTTCGTTAACCCAGTTCAAAGGTTGCAAGAGGAAATCGCCAATAAAGTGCGCTAGCAATAGTTTAATGAGGAGAATCATCGTGATACAGCCTTTTTAATTTTTCTGCTGAATAGTTGCTCCATTTCTTTAATTTCTTCGATATGGGATCGGCTCCAGCGACCACTTACCGAGTTTTGGCGAATGCCGAGCATATGGCCAATTTCATTCTGTGTAGCTTCTGGATTGTTGAAAACCAAAGTTATGAGTTGGGCAGATGAAACAGTCCATTCATCCATGAAAACTCCTGCAAGTTTTAGGATTAGGTTGATTTCTTCATCAATTTCCTTCCAAGGAGTTTGAACAGCAAGATTCACTTTTTCCTTGCGAAGCTTCTCAAACTTTTCACCCGCATTAATAAATGCCGGTCCATTACTTTCTGAAATTCTGTTACTACTGTATGTTTTTTCGCCAATTCCTATCGATATGCGAACGTCAATGGGACTTTTCTTGGTACTGCTGTTTTCTGCCTCTACCGATTTTATTAAGGCCTTGATCATTAATGCTTTTTTTAGCGCTTCCTCAGGTTGGTCAATTTCCAATTGGAAAAAATCACCCCACATCAATTCCCAATTTTGAGGTGAATGCCCCCATTTTTCAAGTCTTTCCTTAAGCGGATTCATCCACCTTTCTGGATTAAGAATTTTTCTCGATGCGATTATGTCGCTTTTGATTACAGCTATCATAGTGCAATTATCGTTTAATTATATGATATATCAAAATATCGTCCCTTTAAACGATATCTAATAATATCGTCTTTATGAACGATAAAGTACAGGCTTTACTGTTTGCGCTCTGTACCGCAGAGAAAATCGTTTTCACTGAATTTTATTTTCATCTACAAGCAGCACTTCGTTTGCTTTGGAGTTAATTTGCCGTTCGATAAAGTAGATGTTAGAAATATATAAATCGCCCTACCGACTGCTTTTATTCGGTGGACTAGTAGCTTTCTTGATTACAGCTTATTTCAGTGATGGGTATTTCCATCCTGATGAGCATTTTCAAATATTGGAATTTGCCAATTACAAGAGAGGAATTACGCCAGGCGATGCACTTCCATGGGAATTTGCTGATAAAATAAGGCCGTCATTGCAGCCCACTTTGGCTTTTATGGTGCTCGAAACTTTTCAGTTTATCGGGATAGAATCTCCTTTCATGCAAATATTCTTGCTACGATTGATCACTGCTTTTTTGGCTTGGTTGGTAATTACGAAGTTGAGTTTATTGGTGTTGGAGGAGTTCAGGTCAGAAATCACACGAAAAATATTTGTTGGATTCTCCCTTCTGCTGTGGTTTGTACCTTTTATAAGTGTTCGATTTTCGTCGGAGAATTGTGCCTCAATTACTTTTTTTGCAGCACTTTATCTGATTGTTAAATATTTCAAGGACCATCAGAAGCAATCGAACTTTCAGCTTGTTTTTGCAGGTGTATTGCTGGGACTTTCGTTCTTTTTCAGGTTTCAAATGGCATTTGCCTTCATGGGATTGGGGCTTTGGCTTTTGTTTGTCCAGAAGGCGAATGTGAAATCGATTTTGTGGATTGTGTTTCCAGCTTTGGCAGTAATGTTTGTTTGTGTAGGATTGGATTGGTCGTTTTACGGAGAGAAAGTACTCACTCCATTCAATTATTTTTATCAGAATTTAACCCTGAACAAAGCAGCCGAATTTGGAGAAACGCCTTGGTGGGATTACTTTAAACTCTTGATTGAAAAGGGAATTCCTCCATTTAGCATCCTGTTGTTGGTGTTCCTTTTTTGGGGAGGTTTTCAGCAAAAAAAGAGTGTTTTTCTTTGGGTGTTCGTTCCGTTTTTACTTGGACATATGGCTGTTGGGCACAAGGAGCTCCGCTTTATGTTTCCCGTGGTGTTCGCATTTATATACTTGGTGGCGATTGGGATAGACTCCTTCTTAGTAAGATATCCATACAGGAAATCGTGGAATTGGGTAATCTATCCTGCTCTAGCAATCAATTTTCTAGCATTAACTGCTGAAGCAATTACACCGCAGCAAACGATCATCAATTACTATAAGTTTCTTTACAAGGAATCCAACAAAGGTCCATTGGTATTGATTTGCAAGAATGAAGACATCTACAATGTTGTAGGAAATCAAATCTACTTTTACAAAGCGCCACAGTTAAAAACGGTCATCTGTAAAGATGATGCAGATATTCAGCAGTATTTGGATACAAACAAACCACAAAGGCTATTTCTACTGGAATTGGATTTCACAGCAGATGTGAACTTCGAAAACTACAGCGACCAAAAGGTCTATTTCGCTTATCCTCAGTGGATGAAGGCACTAAATTTTAATGATTGGATAATCCGTTCGAGGATATACACCATTCACGAATTAAAATCCAAGTCCTAAACTGCGTAAATGATGCGTTTCGTTTCGAAGAAATCTTCCTTGAACCACTTTTGAAGCGGGATAATTTCGAATTTTCTACCTGAAACAGTTGCTTCTTCAACCAGATCTCCACCTTTTAGACAAATCCAACCATTGGTAAATTCGTTTTTACTTTGTTTGATGAACTTGCCTTTCGACCAATCGACCAATTCTTCTAATGGAGCAACTGCGCGTGAAACGATGAAATCGAATTTGTCGGTTACCCTTTCAACTCGTCCAGCATGCGTTTTTACATTGCTAAGTTCTAGTGTTTCGGCAGCTCCATTAACCACGGTAATTTTCTTGGCAATAGAATCGCACAGTAGAAATTCACATTCTGGAAAAATTATCGCCAGCGGAATTCCTGGAAATCCTCCACCGGTGCCAATGTCGAGAATGCGCGTGTCTGGAACAAACTGAATAAATTTAGCAATAGCCAAACTGTGTAAAACATGCCGTAGATAAAGCTCAGAGATGTCTTTCCTAGAAATAACATTGATTTTCGAGTTCCAGTCCTCATAGATTTCCTGCAACTGAGAAAATTGTGCTTTTTGCTTCTCTGAAAGTTCAGGGAAATAGTGTAAAATCAATTCCATTCCTTCCATGAAAAAGCCTCCAATTGGTATTAAAATAAGGTGATTGTTTAGATCCGCTCTTGTTGGTTGCGGATGATATTGTACAAAAATTCACGACTTCTGAAAAGTTGAGCCTTCACTGTACCGAGTGGAAGATCTAGTCGTTCTGCAATTTCTTCGTACGATAGTTCTTGAAAGTACCGAAGTTCAATGAGTGTTCTGTAGCGAGGTTTCAGTTTATCAACCAAAGAGCGCATCAGCACATTCTTTTGCTTACGAATCATGGTCTCTTCCGGATCTGGTGTTTCAGATCGAACATCCATCGTCATTTCGCTGCCTTCTCCATTGTTGAAGGTACGATCAAGCGATAGCGTAACTGTGCGCTTTTTACGGATAAAATCGATGCAATTGTTGGTTGCAATCCGGAATAACCAAGTACTGAAAGCGTAGTTCGGTGTGTACTGAGCAATATTTTTGAAAGCCTTTCCAAATGCTTCAATGGTGAGATCCTCTGCATCGTCCTTGTTGTTCACCATCTTCAAGAGAAGAAAATAAACGGACTCTTTGTAGCGATCAAGCAATTCTGCATACGCAGCCTGATCATGCTTTTCCACAGCACGGGTTACCAGTTGAATGTCATACTGGGCTTTTGAGGAAAGATGTGATTCTACGTCCATCGTCTTTGCCTTACAAATATAGTGGAGAAGAAGTAAATCGGGAGTATGAAAAACCGTTGAATGAATTCATAAAACGGAGCTTTCCAACCCAAATCTCGCTCATCCAATTTGATTGCGGCAGTGTGCAATATAATAATTTGAACCAATGCCCGTAAAAAATATCCGCCTATTAATATTAACACATTGTATTGCAAAACTAGACCTACAATAAACGCTACATGCATCAAGTACCAAGTGAGTGGGTAAAGGATAAGAAATGTTTTGTGAGAATCCTTGTAATGACGGGCTGTTGAGTGGTGTCTTTTTTTCTGAAGGAACCAAGATTTCCATGATTCTTTTGGCTCCGAAACGGTGAATGCACCCTTGTCGATGACCACCGAAACATTCTTGCTGGTCGACACTTCGTTAATAAACAGGTCATCATCGCCCGACCAAATGTGCATGTGAGAGGCAAATCCGCGCACATTAAAGAACAATTTACGTTCGTACGACATGTTTCTTCCAACACCCATGTAAGTCTTTCCGGAGAGCGCGCGCGCCATATATTGTACCGCGATGAAAAATGCATCGAACCGAATAAATTGGTTGAGCATGCCCGGTTTTTTGGCGTATTTACCATATCCCAAAACGATTTCTTTTTCTTCACCATGACCATTTATCATGTGTGTGATCCAATCGGAACTGGTTGGGTAACAATCTGCATCTGTGAGCAACAAAGTTTCATAGCGCGCAGCCTTGATGCCAATGGTAAGAGCGAATTTCTTCCCGTGCTCACGGCCTTCAACTTCTTTAATTTCTCTAATATTCAGGTGTTTGTGTTCTTGCTGTAGCGCCTCTAATAAATCTTGACTTCCATCCCATGAACAATCATTTACCACAATCACTTCATACTGTGGATATTCTTGTTGAAGCACCAACGGAAGGAAATTCTTAAGGTTTTCCTCTTCGTTTCGCGCACAAATCACCACCGATACAGGCGGGTAGCTCACCGGGTGGGGTTTGAGTTTGTATATCGATACCTTGATAAAGGTAAATAGGTAATAGCCGAGTTGCATGACCAGCATTAGGCCAAACACCACCAAAATCGACAATTCCCAGCGTAAAGTAAAATCAGGCAACATCATCTTCTTGAAGCCTGCAAAAGTAGAATGAATGATCGTTTAAAAACTGCATTTGATTCGGCTATCTTTGCGCAACTTTTTAACAAAGTATGCAATTTACTCTCGCAGCAACAGATAGCAAATCTTCGGCAAGGGCCGGTGAACTCAAAACCGCGCACGGATCCATTCAAACGCCGATCTTTATGCCTGTTGGAACCGCAGGAACAGTAAAGGCTGTGCATCAACGCGAATTGAAAAACGACATCAATGCCGACATCATTTTAGGAAATACCTATCATCTTTATTTACGGCCTGGTGTCGACACCTTGCAGAAAGTTGGAGGTTTGCATAAGTTCAATGGATGGGATCGCCCAATCCTTACCGATAGCGGTGGTTATCAGGTTTTTTCGCTTTCCGATCGTAGGAAGATTACCGAAAAAGGTGCTGTGTTTCAGTCGCATATCGATGGCTCCAAGCATTTGTTTTCACCTGAAACGGTGATGGATATCCAACGAAAGATCGGAGCCGACATCATTATGGCATTTGATGAGTGCACGCCTTGGCCTTGCGATTTTACCTATGCACGTAAATCGATGGAAATGACCCATCGGTGGTTAGATCGATGTATTGCGCAATTGGAAATTTCGCCTGAGTTGTATGGATATGAGCAGAATCTATTTCCCATTGTACAAGGCAGTACCAACGATGATTTGCGCAAAGAAAGTGCTGAGTATATTGCGTCTAGAAATCTTGCTGGGAATGCAATTGGCGGATTATCAGTAGGTGAGCCAGCCGAAGACATGTACCGCATTGCCGATTTGGTGTGCAGAATTTTACCCCAAGACAAGCCTCGGTACTTGATGGGCGTGGGAACACCAGAGAATATCCTCGAAGGTATTGCGCTTGGTATCGACATGTTTGATTGTGTAATGCCAACCAGAAACGCGCGAAACGGAATGCTTTTCACATCCGAAGGCATTATCAATATTCGTAACGAAAAATGGAAGAACGACTTTTCGCCTGTCGACCCCATGGCACATACTTATGTGGATGGCGATTATTCAAAGGCGTATCTTCGTCACCTGTTCATTGGAAGTGAATACCTTGCGGGGATGATTGCCTCTGTTCACAACTTGGGTTTTTATCTTTGGCTGGTGCGTGAAGCAAGAAAGCACATCATCCAAGGCGACTTTGCAAGTTGGAAAGAAGGCATGGTTAAGAAAGTAAAGCAGCGTCTCTGAAATGAAGTTTTTTAAAATCATCGATCGGTATATTATCGGTAAATTTTTGGGCACCTTCAGCTTTACGATTCTTCTGATTGTGATGATTGCCGTAATTTTTGATCTAACCGAAAAGGTCGACGATATTTTCGAGAAAGACATTCCCATTTCGGAATTGGTGATGGATTATTACCTCAATTTTATTCCACATTTCGCTAATCTATTCACCCCTTTGTTTGTATTTATTGCGGCTGTTTTCTTTACCTCGAGGATGGCGAATAGAACTGAAATAGTAGCCATTTTAAGTTCTGGTGTTAGTTTTAATAGATTGCTCCGGCCATATATTTTATCGGCTTGCCTCATTGCATTTGTTTCATTCATGCTTAATAGTTTTGTGATTCCTAGAGCCAATGCGTCGCGCTTGAAGTTTGAATACAAATATTTGAAGTACAATTGGAAAAGAAATTATAACAATCTACACCGACAAATTTCGCCAGGCACTTTCATTTATCTCGATACATACACCAAAAGCACGCAAACCGGCTACAGATTTACCATCGAGAAATTGAAAGACAGAAAGATGGTCTATAAGCTTTCTTCTGATTATTTGAAATGGGATTCAGTAGGGCAGAAGTGGACCCTCGAAAACTATGTGCTTCGTGAATTTAAAGGGAAAAAAGAAACCATCAAGGTAGGCTCTAAAATAGACACAACCTTTAATTTCAAACCTGCCGATTTCGATATTGCAGATGATGATGTTGAAATGATGAATATTTTCGAGCTCAATGGCTTTATCGACCGTGAACAGGCAAAAGGCAGCGAGTTTATTGACTATTACATACTAGAGAAGAACCGCCGATTGGCCAATCCAGTGGCAAACATTATCCTCACATTGATTGCCGTTGCTATGGCGAGCCGTAAAGTACGCGGCGGAATCGGCATGCACATCGGAATCGGAATTGGGATCAGTTTTTCGTATGTGATGTTTATGCAGATATCATCCGTATTCGCCACTGAAGGCGGTTTAAATCCTGCAATTGCTGCATGGATTCCCAATGCCACATTTTTGATTTTAGCACTTATCTTACTAAGAAGAGCGCCAAAGTAGCAAAATGGCTTTGATAGATATTAATTATACTTCTGAGGAATTTTGCATTATTGGTTTTACGTCAAAATTGAGGCTCTTTTATTGTTCAAATTTTAATCTGTAAATTCCGGATAAAGCCTATTCTCCTTTACTTTTATCAAATTTTCAGAATACTTTTAAAATTCACAAAAGACGGCTCGATATTTTCAATATTGTCAATCATGGGTGTAAACCCTTATTTTCGACTTAGGTACTGAAAATAAACTGCATTCACTTATTATATTTATAACAATTAGTTAATTTTGTGGTAGAATTAAGAAGTAGCGTTTACAATAGATCTTTTATTATCCATCGTAGTTTTATATACAATACTTAATAGAAGTTTATTTATTCCTTGTTTCTGGTTTCTTCATAAGAGTTTAACCTTATCATCACATTCAAAACCAACAACAATTACATAATGAGTCAATCACGGGATGGCGTCGTGAAAATCGGCGTCTTTTACGATGGAAATTATTTCCTTCACGTAAGTAACTACTACAATTATTTTCACCCAAGAAGAAGAAGAATCAGCATCAACGGACTACACAATTTTGTTCGTGAGCAGGTTGCTACAGAAATGGGTGTTGATTACAGATTGTGTCATGTTGTAGATGCACATTATTTTCGCGGACGAATGAGTGCTTATGAAGCCTCTCAGCGCGGAAATCAATTATACAACGATCGCCTTTTCGATGATGTACTCATGTCGGAAGGTGTTGTTACACATTATCTTCCACTCAGAACTCGCGGGAACCGTAAAGAGGAAAAAGGAATTGATGTGTGGCTTGCACTTGAGGCACTTGAGCTCGTTTGGATGAAACAATACGATGTGATGGTGCTCATCACAGCCGATGGCGATTTCGTTCCATTGATTAGAAAAGTAAATACCATCGGTACACGCGTTATGGTGCTCAGCTGGGATTTCGAATACACCGACGATACCGGAAGAGAAATTGTAACACGCACGTCACAAGATCTTTTGGAAGAAGTTACCTATCCAATCGCTATGCATGAGCTGATTGATAACCGTGTTACTGACAAAGAATCATCAATAGCTCAGCTTTTTGTTTCGCAAGAAAGTGCACCTAAAACCTACAAAAACATCATCGACAAAGGCGATGTGAAGGTTTCAAAGACACTAAACATGAAAAGCGGTTACGGTTTTGTTGCCTTCCCACCAAACAATTTATTCTTCCACTATCTTGATGTATTAGAAGGAGATTTCAATGATATCAAAGATGGCGACACTGTTGAATTCACTATTGAAATTAACGACAAAGGAAACGAAGTCGCTAAGAATGTTCGCAAAGTGAATGAGTTAGATTATGATTTCGAATTAGAACAAGACGTTGATGCAGAAGAAGATGTAGATCACAATTACAACTAATCTGTTTTTTACTTTTTTGAAGCCGAAATTTCTTAATTGGAGTTTCGGCTTTTTTATTCGAACCGAATTGGTGAGGTTTTTAAAGTTCGTAGCATCTGATTTTCTTCAGTTAAGGCTTCTTCAATCAACCAAGCGATGGACGGGTCGTTTAGTACGTCATCTAAATTCTTGATCGAGCCAGCTGGAACTCCTGATGAAATTAGATTTTTCATTAATGAATCCAAGGTGAATCTGCTACAAGCTTCTTGAAGTTTAATTGCCAGTTCCTTGCGGTACTTCACCCGGTCAGGGTTTTCTGAAAATTTTGGATCCAATCCAATTTCTGGCAATCCTAGCACTTTTAGCAAGGCTTCGAACTGCTTATTGTTTCCAATCGCCAATACAAGTCTCCCACCATCGCTGCAAATAAAATACTCACCATATGGAGCAATATTCGGATGCAAGGTTCCCATCGCGGTTGGAATGAATTTGCTCATTAAAAAATTCGAGCCTTGATTCATCAATGCAGAAATGGCCGCTTCCTTTAGAGAAACTCTTACAATGCAGCCAACGCTTGTTTTTGCTTTTTGAAGCATTGCCATCAAAATGCCTGCTTTTAGCTGTTGGCCAGCCAAAATATCAATTAATGCAACAGGCATTTTCGCTGGATTTTCGAGCGTTCCACTCATCGATAAATACCCTGTTTCTGCCTGCAAAACCATGTCGTATGCTGCTCTTGGATCATCACTAGCAAATCCATCGATTTGTCCGATGATGAGTTTTGGAAATTGACTTTTTAACGCCTCCAATTGAAGTCCGAATTTTATATCCTCACCATGCCTAAAATTGGTGATCAATACATCTGCTAGACTCAACAATTCTAGAAACTTTTCCCTGTCGGAAGGTGATTTTAGATCTAGAAAAACAACTTCTTTGCCTTGGTTTACTGAGGCATAATAAGCACTAATTCCATCGTTCGATTCATTAGAATTTCTCCAAGTTCGCGTTACATCGCCGCCTTGATTTGGATTTTCAACTTTAATCACACGGGCACCATGCTCCCTGAAAAATCTACCAGTGTAAGGCCCTGCTAAAACGCTCGCCAATTCAACAACGAGAAAATCCTCAAAAAACGTGTCAAAATGATTCATCTTTAGAAAGGATATCCAATTCCGAAATTAAAGTTGACATTTTTCAGCGCCAATCGATTAAACGACCACCTTTCCTCTAATGGGTAAGCTGGTTCCCGCAATGGGTGTGAGGCATCCAAACGAATGATGAAAAAATCGAAATTGAGTCTCAAGCCCATCCCTGCACCAATCGCAATTTCTTTGTAAAAACGGTTAAATTGAAATTCGGCTAGTTCTCTTTGAGAATCTTTTTTTCGAAGCCAAACATTGCCTGCATCAATAAACATGGCTCCTTCGAAAACGCTATATAATTTTTGTCTATATTCTAAATTCCATTCGAGTTTAATATCTCCAATTTGGTCGATACGTATTCCTGTTGTATCGCGAAAACCTCCAGGCCCTAGTGATCTGGCAATCCACGCTCTAACACTGTTCGCTCCACCCACGAAAAAACTCTTTTCAAAAGGCATCACTGTGCTGTTTCCATAAGGAATTCCCAAGCCTGTGATGGCTCTAAATCCTAAAGACCTAGCATTGCTAAAATACCTGAAGTATCTGTAGTCGGAGTCGAACTTGAGGTATTGGGAATAAGGTATTCCAAAAACAATGTATTTTTCATCTGGTGTTCCAGCATTTTCAATTCCGGGTGTTTTAAAGAAACCGCGACTAGCATTTAAGAGTAAGCCTGCTGATTCAATATTCCACTGCAAGAAATTAAATGCCTTCGTTGCACCAACTACTTGACTATTATAGGTTCTTGTGAATTTTCCAGCTGAAATAAATTGACTTTTAAAACTGTTTTTTAGGAATAAATTGTTCGAGTTATTGAGCAAATTTTCGAATGCTGGGCTCAAATTAACGTTTACAAAGTTTATTTCTGCTGGATTAAATGCTAAGTTGATTCTGCTGTTTTTATTGGCTGAAAATCCATAAACAGAAGTAAAAATAGATCGGAAATAATCGGGACGTTGCTGATAATTGAAATAAGTTGCAATTCTTGTTTTTCGGTTGTTTCGCCCAAGGAATTTTATCGCCTTAGGGATTTTCGGTAATACCAACGAAATTTCAGGACCTAAGAGAATGGTATTGAACGGTAGGAAATCCGCAACTGAACCGGATTCTGCATTCTCAATATTTCCCAAAATTCTTTGAACCTCTAAACCTCCAGTTAACCGCATTTCGAAAAGTTCGAGCCCTTTCATTAGGTTTCTGTTTTGGTAAATCAAGTTCATTGCCACCCCGAAGTTTCCTGCCGTATTTGTGCCTTGGGTTTCGAAGGTAAAAGATTGCCGTTTTCTCGGACTCAACCGAATAGTCAAATCCAATAAATTCGTCGAATCAGATCCAACAGGCTGAAAATTCAGGTTGATAAATTTGAACGCATTTAATTCTGCAATTCTTCTGTACGTTTGATCGATGCCTTCTTTACTATACAAATCTCCTCTTTTGATAAATATCGATGGCTTGATTGCTCTTGGTTTGAATTTTAAGCCATTACTCGATATATAATTCACATTATCGAAATACAAGGTGTCGGCATCTTTAGCACTATCGGCCTTTAGGCTGTAGTCGCTCGTAATAAAAATATTGTTGATTTTGTAGCGAATGTGTTTTGATTCGGTAGTGGAGTCTTCAAAACCAGGTACAGATTTCGTAACATTTTCAATCTGCAATTGTAAATTGATTTTCCTATTGCCTATGGTGGTATCGGCAGAATAATTGATGTAATTTTTTACAAATGCAAAATAGCCTTCGTTCTTCAATAAACTGGTAATACGATCTCTCTCTTTCTCAAGAGCATCACTATTAAAAATATTCCCTTTTCGAACTAGACTTTGTGACCAATTCTGCATGAATATTTCACGGATTGTTTGATCTTCAATTACATATTCAATATTTTCGATTGTATATGGTTTCTCAGGGTTTAAAATGTAAAACACATCCGCTCTTTTTCTTCCAGTGTTTAATACAACTGAATCATGAACCAATGCATTGAAATACCCATGATTTCTAAGGTATAGCTGAAGTTGAACAGCACTTCTGTCTATTTGAAATGTATCTATAATTACAGGAGCCTCACCTATACCCAATAGCCAATTTGAAAAGCTTAAGGGTTCGCTAGACAATGGCTTTTTGCCTGCCGCTGTTCTTTTGTCATTCTTTAAAGTTCGCTTTTTAACTTTAGCCTTGTATCGTTCGTTGGCACGTTTTAATTGAACGAGATTATACACCTGAAGATGGAATCTCCACACATTTAATACCTTTCGATTAGGTTTTTGCTTTACATATGCGAGTAAAAGTGCATCTGGAACTGTAGAATTGTTGCCAACAATCTTGTTTTTATGGAGCAAAAATTCACCTTCATTTAATCGTCGAACCGGACTACAACCACCTAAAAACAACCAAACCATACAAATAGCAGCCAACACCAAAAATGTGTTCGTCTGCGAAAATGGTTGTTTGTAGAGCATCTTTGGTTTATCGTACTTTTGTGCTCTCAAATTTAATGGCTTTTCAATGCTTAGCAAAAACAGGATTTCTTTAATTCAAAAATTGCATCAAAAGAAGTTTAGAATGCAGGAAAATTTGTTCATTGCTGAGGGCTCAAAGATCGTTCCTGAAATCATATCATCTGGGTTCGGTAGTCCACAATTTATTGGCACTGAAAAGTGGATAGCTTCGAACCAACAAATTTTACAAGGCATCCAAATTGAAGTAGCAGAAGAAATGGAGCTTGAAAAAATCTCCACTTTATCAACTGCCCCCGAAGTAATAGCCATCTGCAAAATTCCAGCCCAAGTAAACCCAGTTTGTGAACCGGGAAAATTATATCTCATTCTTGATGCGATTCGCGATCCTGGCAACATGGGGACGATCATTCGTTTGGCTGATTGGTTTGGTGTAGATGCCATTATCGCTTCAGAAGATTGCGTCGAATGGTCGAATCCGAAGGTGATACAATCTACCATGGGAGCGTTTATCCGTATTCGTCCAACTTATACTGATCTAAAAGGTTTCATTGAATCATTTAACCCTCAAATTCCCATTTTAGCTGCCGATCTTGAAGGTGAAAATCTATATTCTTCTAGTTTTATTCCAGAAGGTTGCTTAATTCTCAGCAGCGAATCTCATGGTTTGAGTACCTATTTGGAATCCTTAATTAGCCGCAAGCTTCACATCCCTAGAGGGTTGAATTCTTCAGGTAAAACAGAAAGTCTCAATGTTGCCACAGCAGCTGCTATTTTGCTCGGAGAATTTACCAGAAGAAGAGCGCAATCATAACGTAGAGTTAAACATGTAAACTTAACTTTGCCGCATGTTCAAGCTAATCATTCGTCCACTTTTATTCAAACTTTCTCCAGAAAGAGCGCACTATCTTACTGCATTTTTGTTGCACTTTTTTATGCTTATTCCTGGTGTGATTTGGCTTTTCCGTAAGATGTATTTAGTTCAAAACGAGCAGCTTCGGGTTAACAAAAAGGGCTTATCGTTTCCAAATCCGGTTGGTTTGGCTGCGGGCTTCGACAAGAATGCCACATTGTACAAAGATTTCCAGCACTTAGGATTTGGATTTATTGAAGTGGGAACCGTCACGCCCAAAGCGCAGGATGGCAACCCCAAGCCACGTTTGTTCCGACTTCCAAACGACCGGGCTTTGATCAATCGCATGGGATTTAACAACAAGGGTCTAGATGCAATGTTGAATCAACTCAAAAATCGTCCGAAGGATTTAATTGTTGGTGGAAATATTGGAAAAAATAAAGTTACCCCTGAAGAATTAGCTCACGAAGATTATTTGATTTGTTTCTACCAGCTGTATGATTCGGTTGATTATTTTGCAGTAAATGTGAGTTCACCTAACACTCCGGGACTTCGCAATCTGCAAGGAAAAGAGCCGCTAAGAAAATTGCTTTCTTCCATTGTTGAAGCCAGAAAAGCGAAGTCTTTTTCAAAACCGATTTTGCTTAAAATTGCTCCAGATATGAATGATCAGCAATTAGATGATGTGGTTGAGATTATTTTGGAAACCGGTATCGACGGAATCATCGCTACCAATACAACCATCTCACGCGATGGATTAAACAGTAGATCTCACGAAATTAAAGCATGTGGTGATGGCGGTTTGAGTGGATGGCCTTTGAAAGCTCGATCAACAAGAATCGTGAAAAGGGTTCGTGAACGATTAACACCCGAACATCTCATTATCGGATGCGGTGGAATCGAAACGGCCGAGGATGCTATCGAAAAACTTGAAGCAGGTGCTGACCTTGTACAGATTTATACTGGATTTATCTATGAAGGTCCAGCACTAGTGAAACGTATTAATCAAGCAATTCTCACTCGATGATACATATTACCGAATGTCCGCGAGATGCAATGCAGGGAATTCATGATTTTATTCCCACCGATCGAAAAATCGAATACCTCAATGCCTTGCTTAAGGTAGGCTTTCAGGTTTTAGATGCCGGAAGCTTTGTGTCGCCCACTTCTATCCCACAAATGAGCGATACCGCAAAGGTTTTTGATGGAATTGCAAAGCATGTTGAAAATACTAAAATACTTGCAATCGTTGCTAACAAACGCGGCGCTGATGCGGCTGTTGAGCACCAAATCGTATCTATACTTGGTTTTCCATTTTCAATCAGCGAAACGTTTCAAAAACGCAATACCAATTCTTCAATAAAGGAATCATACGGCAGAGTAGAAGAAATGCTAGATATTGCCAACAAGCACCAAAAAGAGCTGGTCGTTTATCTTTCAATGGCATTTGGAAATCCTTACGGAGATTCTTGGAGTCCAAATCTAGTGGCCGATCATGCCCACAAGCTTGTGGAAATGGGAGTTCAGTCGCTTTCATTTGCTGATACTACCGGAATTTCAACACCTGAAAGTGTTTCTTCACTGTATCGAGCATTGGCTCCAGAACTACCCAAAACCAAACTTTCGCTGCATTTACATGCTTTGCCGGAAGATATTGTAGCCAAAACGATTGCATCAATTGAAGCTGGCTGTTCCAATATCGATGCTGCTTTGAAAGGCTTTGGAGGCTGTCCGATGGCAACCGATAATTTAACAGGTAACATGGCCACAGAAAAAATCGTACAGTGGTGTGATCAAAATGCTATCGAACATGGTTTAAGCAAAGTAGCATTAGATGAAGCGGAAAGAATTGCTTCTCTATTGTTTGCTGAATACCATTAATTGAGTAAATTCAACTGATTGTAATTGCGAATTATGCGTAAAATTATTTTACTCTTTATAGTTCTGTGCGCCTCTACTTTTTCGCTTCTTTCTCAAGATAGTTTTCTTGAAAATGAGCTTTATCTAAAATTTAAAACGCCGCAATTCCA
The DNA here is from genome assembly GCA_945883545.1 of Chitinophaga pinensis. GTDB lineage: Bacteria > Bacteroidota > Bacteroidia > M30B66 > M30B66 > CAMCXT01. The sequence goes on from CAMCXT010000021.1 coordinate 41,832, forward strand.
GTCAAATTCAATTGCACCATCGCCGCGAGTGATCGATTTTTTGAATCAAAGCGTTCAGCTTCAAGGCCTCGATTCGGTGAAAAGTACGTTTTGGTTTAGTAGCAATGTAGATCTCAATAGAACTTATCGCCTTTGGTTTTCTAACAGTGCGTTTGCAAAAGCAGCATTGAAAAAACTTTCAACATTTGAAGAAGTCGAATATGTTGAGCAAGTGCCCATGTTGAAGCGTTTTCTCACTCCTAACGATCTCGGAGCAAACAATTCGAGCGATGGTGGTCAGTGGTATCTCTATAAGATTAAATCGCAGCAAGCATGGGATATCCAAACGGGTGCTTCTCAAGTAAGGGTAGCTGTAATCGACGATGCCATTCAGTTGAATCATCCTGATCTGGATGGTGTATGTTATCCGGGCTACGACGCCGCACAAGAAGACAATGATGTTCAACCGCCAACAGGCTCGCACGACCATGGAACCCACGTTTCTGGATTAATTGCTGCCATTACTAACAACGATCTGGGAATGGCTTCATTGGCGCATGGAGTTTATATTTTGCCGATTAAAGCCACTTACGATTCAAATCCCGACATCGTAGTTGGTGGCTATGAAGGAATGGCTTGGGCTGTAACCAATCAAGCTGATGTAATCAACTGCAGCTGGGGCACCGATGCTTATTCTCAAACCGGACTTACAGCTGTAAACGATGCCATAAATTCCAATATTGTTGTGGTTGCAGCTGCTGGAAACTTCAACAATATGGTTGTTCAATATCCAGCTGGCTACAGTGGTGTTATTAGTGTTGCTTCAACCACAACCACCGATTCTAGATCCAGTTTTTCTTCTTATGGAAGCTGGATCGACGTTAGTGCTCCAGGCAACCAGATTTGGTCGACAGTACCTTTCGATGCTTACGGTCGGAAAGACGGTACATCCTTCGCTGCTCCATTGGTTTCAGCACTTGCAGCATTGATGAAATCAAGAAACATTGCGCTAACACCTGCTCAAATCGAATCTTGTATCAAGAATTCTGCAGATGCAATCGACCTTCTTAATCCGGGGTTTGAGGGCATGCTTGGCGCTGGTCGAATCAATGCAGAACAAGCGCTGATTTGTCTAGGGCTCGATACTTTGAGTTATAACCTCAAAATTCAGGGAGTTGAAAATATCGATGTGTATTCGTGCGATCAGCAACAAAGTCCAAAGGTTCGTGTTCAGAATGAGGGCGATTCTGTGATTACATCTTTTAGGTTAAAGCTTCAGCTCGACAATGAATTCCCGTTTTTATACACTTTCACTGGAAGTTTATTGCCTGGTGAGAATGTGTTAATCGATATGCCAAGCATCACAGCTTCTCCTGGAAATCACAACTATTCTGCACAGTTGTTTGGCTTGATCAATTCGCTCTATACCGACCAATACCAAGCGGGTAACCAGTCGATTAAAAGCTTTAAAACACTTTCACCAATTGGATCCCCACTTCCATTTATAGAGAATTTTGAGTTGGGTAATTTTGGAACCAATAACTGGTTTCTGTTGAACGAGGCTTCCCCGTATTCTTGGGAAATTGCGGTTTCTCCATCCCCGGAACCGGGCAGTCGCGCAGCAAGGCTTAATTATTACAACGATGTTGAAAGTTATTCTAAAGACTTTCTCTATTCTAAACCGCTAGATTTTTCGGCGTATTCATCTATTTCACTAACATTTGATCACGCTTACAAGGCAAGATTTGTAGGCCTTTCAGATTCGTTGATTGTTTCAGTTTCTGACAATTGCGGAGAAACATGGAACAGATTGGTTGCATGGTACGAAAACGGGAATTATGAATTTGCAACAATTCCTGCGGCTCCCGATAATTTTGTTCCGATTTCTGGCACTGAATGGTGCGGACAGCCCAATTATGCGACTTGCAGTACGTTTGATCTATCTTCTTATGCCGGACAAACCAATGTTTTGGTTCGTTTTGAAGGCTATTCGATGAATGGAAACAACATTTACATCGACAACATCAACATCATTGGAACGCCTGCAAATCAGCTGCCTGTAGCGAGCTTCGATGCAACTTGGGACTTACCAGTTTGTAGCAGTAAGCAAGCAGTGTTTTATAGCACATCAACCGGAATTCCAACTTCTTTCCAATGGTTTTTTGAAGGAGGATCTCCCGAAACGAGCTTGATTCAAAACCCAACCGTAACATATGTTACACCTGGAAATTACAATGTTCAACTCATTGTTCTGAATGCATTTGGTTCAGATACATTGCTTTTGGAGGATTATGTGAGCGTGATTGAAAGTCCTTTGGTGAACATTTCTACCGATGCTGATACGATTTGTTTGGGTTCTTCTGCAGTTTTAACCGCTACAGGAGCAGATGGTTATATTTGGAATACTGGTCAGGCGATGTCGGCAGTTGATGGAGATATTGTTACGGTTTCGCCGATTACGAGTGCAAATTATATTGTGAACGGCATAACAGCTGAAGGTTGTGCAGATACTTCATTGCAGCGAATTGTGGTGGTTACCAATCCTCCACCGCCATCGATCAATGTGAATGGTTCAAGCCTCATTGCAAGCAGTGGAGTCGATTGGGAATGGTACTTTAATGGAGTGCTGATAGTAGGTGCGAATGCACAAACGCATATCCCAACAGAAAACGGGAATTACAATGTTCGTGTTTATATTTCAGGTGGATGCTCCAGTATCTCAGGAGTTTTTCCAGTTAATTTCGTCGGAATTGAAGATGCGTTGGATACAGATGGATTTGTACTTTATCCAAATCCTGCAGAACTTTCAATCAATGTATTTATCCCTGAATCGAATGTTTCGTGGCGATTGATCGACCCAACAGGGAAGTTGGTTCAGGCTGAAATGAGACAGAATTCTGGATGGTTAATTATTCCTTCCTCCGATTTGGCTGGAGGAATTTACATAATGCAGTTTTTAAATTCCAAAGGGAAAACCTTAACGCTTAAAGTTGCAGTAGCTAATTAATTCGAATTGCTTGCTAGTTCTGCAAGGTCTTCTCCGGCTTTGCTTCCAATAGCTACACCCATTCCGCCCATTCTTACAGCACAGAAAACCTTGTTGCTGATGGCTTCAATGATTGGATTTTTGGAAACTCCTAAGCCAAGTGTGCCGGCCCAACGGTATTCGATTGTATAATCTGTATCTGGCAGAATCACAGTTTTCAATAACTGTTCGAGGTGGGATTGAATGAAATCGGTGGTTTGGTGAGAGTAAGTTGTTTCACCTTGAATATCGAGGTTTCTGCCGCCTCCTAAAAGCACACGATTACCGAAGTTTCGGAAATAAAAATATCCTTCATCTAAATGGTAAGTGCCTTCAAAATTGAGCGATGGAATAGGGGAGGTAACCAAAACCTGCGCTCTACCGGGTTTTACGTCGAGCTTTGGAAGCAACTGTTGGGCAAAACCGTTTGTTGTTAGAAGGAGTTTTCGGGTGGAAATTTTCCCAACAGAAGTATTCAGTTGAACGATGTTTGAGTTTTCCTCAAATCCATCCACTTGAATGCCGTGTAGAATTTGAATGTCGAGTTGTTGGGCTTTCTTGATGAGGTTAAGCATCATTTTGCCCGTATCGATCTGACTTTCTGCACGGTTGAGGATCATTCCTGAAACACCTTTGAAACCCTTTGACTCGATCTGGTGATCCACTCGAGAATAAATAGGTGCACCGGGAATAACCGCACTGAGAGCTGCGTTCATCGAATCGAGAATCTCGAGTGATGCTTCAAATTGCAATTTATCAGCAGGTCGGAAAATTTCGAAACCACCTAAATTCAGGAAGTCGATATTCTCGTCGCCAAGATTTTTCCTGAGAAGCTCAAGGCCTTTCCAGCGATTTTCAATGAGTTGAATGACTTGATCCTCCGACATGGTTTTGAGATCGGAGGCGATTTCGCTCAGACTGCCAAAACAGGCGAATCCAGCGTTTTTTGTGGATGCTCCATCGGGCAATACTCCTCTTTCGAGAACGAGAATTTTAGCTTTTGGGTGCTTCCTTCGTAATTGGATGGCCGCTGATAGTCCAACAATTCCGCTTCCAACGATGCAGAATTCAACATGTTCGAACCAGGTATTCTGTTCCCAGAAACTGAACATGGGCGATCAGGCTTTCTTAATGAATCGTTTCCCGCTTTGCGGAAAGTTTAAGATCGGTAACAGCGTGGAAGAAACCGAACATTAGGAACGAATAGAAGATGTTACCAATAAGGTTGTAACCGAAGAATGGAATGCCCAATTCGTAAGTTCCGATAAGGCCTGCGAAAGTTTTTGGCATCAAGCCGTTGGCTGAAATCCAGGTGCCGAAATTTGAAACCAAGAAAAACACAAGCGCTGAAAGGAAAGACACGTTAAGCAAGTCGGTTGAGTATTTCTTTTCGAAGAACTTACCAGAGTTTTCGGTGGTGGATTTGCTGTAATTTCTGTTTCCAAACCAAACGCCGATGGCCGTCATTGCAATTACAGCAAGATAAACCAAGCCCGTTTCAGGCGATGTGAAGTATTCTGTTGGGGTTGTCCACTGATAATTGATGAACAATACGGTGAGTAGATCGGAGATGAACATAGCCATGATCGGCAATGCGAAACCTAAAATTCTGTTTGTAACAAGCGCTCCACCTGCAAGAGCGATGGCTGCCATGGGAGTAAAATTAGGCCAATGTGGTATTAGTCGGAAAATAGCTGCTACCATGATCGCACTTAAAACCAGGATTACTTTTGGTTGATTCTTTTTCATACGCTTTTTTGTCCGCTGCAAATTTAACAAGCTTTCTCAAATACCGTTCATTCGATAACAATTGTTTGAACAATCTGAAATTGAGTATGTCGAGTGTTCAAGTGTGTTTTTTTGAAGACGATTCAGTTGGCTGTTGGATAAATATCACCTACACAACAAGCAATTGGTTAAACTGTTTTAAAGTTGAATAGATTTGATGAATCGTGTGATTGGTAATGATTATAGATGCTGAATGACAAATTGAAAAGAGACTATTGCAAGAAGATTGATCAAAATGCATAAAATTGCAAATTAATTTAGGCACGATTTTTAGTTTCGACTTGGAAATACATCTGTTATGATTCGAATCTTTTCTCTCATCATTTTGGCTTGTTCGTCGGTGCTTGTAGTAGCACAACCTGTTAACAAAACAAAGCCTGCACCCAAGTACAGATCTACCACTTATGGCGATTTCAGTGCAAACTTAGGAATTCCGATGTACTCATTTGCTGAAACATCCAGTTCTACGCCATTCGGATTAAATTTTAACATTATTCATCAGCCAACTAGTCGAGTTCCTGTGCTTTTTGGAGGAGGCTTTGCCTATTTGCATGCGGGCGGTAATCGAGTAAACAGGGTGCTTACCGCCAACATTACTGCTGGAAATATTATAATCGATCAGTTATCGATTCCTTTAGAATTCCGAATGAACAATCATATTATAAATACACATGGATTGGTTCGCTTTCAGGCTCCGGGGAAATATTTTAAGCCATATTTAGATATCGTTGGAGGCTTTAATTATTTGTGGACTGGAACAGCGGTGTATGATAGATCGCCGGAAGGATTTTTTGCCACAGAAGACAATGGATTGATCACCAGAAAGACTCAAGAAAGCTCATTTACTTGGGCAGCAGGATTTGGAGCTGGTGCATTTATATATTTGAATTCTGATTTGTTTTTAAACATCAATGCTACCTATATGGGCGGCGGATGGGCCAAGTATTACGACCGCAATCAGGTAAGCAACTGGGATGTTCAGTTGAATGTAAATGGTTCATCTGATGTGCAATCGGGTTCTTTGGGAGATGATGCCTTGAATGTGAGTGCATTTCCAAAGAATTCAAGAACCGATATGATTTATGCGCAGATCGGGGTTGGGTTTTACTTGGATGGAAATTCTGGATCGAACTCGAATCAAAAGGCAAGTCCTAGCAATAACGTGAATCCAAATAGAAATGGGACTCAACCTTACAGGCAGCCTAGGCCGAACAATAAAAGATAGTTTGGTTTGAATTTAAAACAAAAATCCCTCGAGAGTTCTGAGACTTTCGAGGGATTTTTGCTGTTATGTATTTGAAATTCGATTAAAATCTCCAGTGTGGCATTCTTGAGATGATTAAAATCAAAGCACCTGTTGTGAAGATTGCCATTTTGCGAAATTTCTGTGCATCGTCGGTAGCTTTCTTAGAAACAATTCGGCCTGCTTGGATAAGTCCAACTGCTATAAACATGGTAAGGATATGTTCCACTGCGTAAAAACGAAGATTCTTATCCTTCATGGCAGCACCAAAATCAGCGAAAGCAGCTTCTGTAACTGGCGACAATCCGAAATACAGAATCAAACCGAGTAACAATTGAAGATGTGAAATACCAACGAGTGCGCCACCAGTCGCGTTATCGAGTTTTCCAAAAGGTTTTTTGCCAGCAAATGCACTCCAAGAGCGAGCTATAACAAAGAGCAGAAGCGCAAGCATGATCCAACGCAGTCCGTTGTGGCTTTTAAGGATGATTTCGTACATGGTTTGTTCGGTTTGAGTTTCCGGCAAAATTAACACAGAAGTATTGCGAACGTTAAAAGGCCGCTTGAAAAAATGAATGATCATTCTTCTGGCTTCATTCATAGCATGTTGCAAATATTTCACATGTTTTTTTTGAAAACCCTTGTAATTGTAAATCTATCGGTCTACTTTTGCATTCCTTTTTAAGGATCCTGCGGATGTGGCGTAATTGGTAGCCGCACCAGACTTAGGATCTGGCGCCGCGAGGCGTGGGGGTTCGAGTCCCTTCATCCGCACCAAAAAAGCCTCCTTCGGGAGGTAAATTTTTTTTATCTGTACAGATGAATATCACCAAGGAACACAAAGATGAGCTGAACGCCATCATCAGAATCCAATTCGGACCTGAAGATTATCAACCTAAAATCGACCAGCAACTTCGCGAGTATTCAAAGAAAGTGAGCATGCCTGGTTTTCGTCCGGGGAAAGTGCCAGCCGGAATGGTGAAAAAGATGTATGGCAAATCGATCCTTGTGGATGAGTTAAACAAGCTGACTTCCGATAGTCTGTTTGGGTTTATCCGCGACAACGAGATCGATATTTTAGGCAATCCGCTTCCAGCGCCAGAAAACGACGATCGTCTTGATCTTGAGAATCCTGGAACAATCCAATTGGCTTTTGAGATCGGACTGGCTCCGCAATTCGAACTAGAGGTTTCTTCTAAGAAATCATTTGAAATGTATGTTCCATTGATTGATGAGGACTACATTTCTAAAGAAATCGAGAACTACCGTGAACGTTTAGGTGACTATGTAGAAACTGAAGAAGCAGTAATGCATGGTGATTTGGTGCATGGTGTTTTCACCGAACTGAATGCAGATGGATCAGTAAAAGAAGGTGGAATTTCTCGTCATACTGATGTTCATGACGCCGACCTTAAGGAAGGTGATGCTGAAGCATTTGTAGGCATGAAAAAAAGGGATTCGAAAAGGATGGATCTTAAGACCGTGTTTTCTAATCCGACCGTTATTGCTGCTATTTTAGCAATAACAAAAGAAGAGGCAGAAGTACTTGAATCTACATTTAGTTTTTCAGTTGAAACGGTTCGCCGCAAAACGCACGCTGAAATCAACCAAGATTTCTTCGATAAGCTTTTTGGAAAAGATGCAATTTTCTCTGAAGAAGAATTAAGGAACCGCATTGCTGCTGATTCTAACACACGTTTTTCAAAAGATTCTGAAACGAGATTCTTCAATGAAGTAGTTGAGGATTTGGTGAAAAACAGCACGTTTACCTTGCCAGATGAATTTTTAAAGCGTTGGTTAACTTCAACCAATGATGGCAAAGTATCTCCAGAAGATATCGAACAGAATTACACCAATTATGCTAAAGGAATTCGTTGGCAGCTTATCGAAAACAAATTGATTCGCGACAATGAAATTTCAGTTACTCGCGAACAAGCTATCGACAGCGTAGCAAATGATTTCCTCGCTTACATGGGTGGAGCAATCGGTGCTGGTGAAGAAGGTTTGGCTCAAGCGAGAAGCATTGCAGAACGTATGCTTCAAGATGAAAAAGAAGCCAATAAAGTATTTGATCGTTTGTACAACGAAGCATTAAATAAGATTTTTCTCGACAAATTTACCATTCAACAAGTAGCACTTCCATTTGAAGAGTGGGTAAAGAAAGTGTCGGAGCCACTGAATTAAGAATTTTGAGTGAGTGTGTTTGCGGGCTCCGGATTTTTTCCGTGAGCCCGTTTTTTTGTCCAAAAAAATAGTACTTCACACCAAACTTAATGAGATGGGTTTTTCATTTCTTCTGTAATAAATGGTCGTCTCTTGATGAAGGGCTCTTTGAATTCGATAACAAATTCAGAACCGCCATCGGAAGGAAGTTTGAAATAGATTTTTCCGTTGTGTCTTTCGACCAAATTTTTTGAAATAACCAATCCGAGCCCTGTTCCTTCTATCTCATCAGTATTGCTGGCTCGAAAGAAAGATTGGAAAATATTGTCACGTTCATTTTCAGGAATTCCAATCCCGAAATCACGCACAGAAATCGAGAATTCATCGCCTAAAAATCGCACAGTTATAATGGGTGCTTTACTCGCTACTGAATACTTGAAAGCATTAGCAATTAAATTGTTAAGAACATGCGTAAAGAGATTTGGGTCGATATATTTTGAAGAAGGAATTCCAACAATCTGTACTTCAAGCGATCTTCCATCTTTTTGTCGTTCGTTGTGGTTTTGTGCAATCTGATAAACCAACTCCACGAGATTTGATATTTCGGGGTGAAGTTGAATTTGCTCCGATTCTGTTTTTCCTAACATGAGTATATCATTCATAAGCACAGTGAGCCTATCGATTTCTCTATTGATTTGGCCTAAATGTTTTTTCATTGAATTGCGCATTTCCTCATCTTTCACTGAGGTACTTTTGAAAGACAGAATATCTGCACTCGTTTTGATTGTGGCGAGTGGCGTTCTGAATTCGTGCGAAGTCATTGTTACAAAACGACTTTTTAATTCATTCACATGTTTTTCATTGTTCAGTGCATTTTTTAAGTCGGTTTCCAAGGCAATTCGTTCATCAATTACCCTTGTAGAAGCTACCATCCCACTGATTTTTCCATCTCGATCTATTAAAGTTCTGGTGTTGGTTTCGAACCACTTATAATGGAATAGATTTTTCGATTTAAATCGGTATGTAATTCTTTGTTCCCACTCTTGTTCCGAATTTTGTAATCTAGAAAATAGGTCGTTTACAATTTCTAAATCATCAGGGTGAACATAAGATTGAATTTGTTCGCCAACTAGCTCCTCTGGTCGATAACCGCTAATTGCCTGTAATGATGGAGATGCGTACTCAATTTTGCCTTGTTTGTCGTGAAGGGTGATAAGGTCGCGGATATTGTCGGAGAGTAATTTATACATTTCTCGACTTTCTTGTTCATCAGTTAAATCGTGCAAAGAACCTGAAGTGCCAATGATTTCGTCATTTTCGTTGTAAAGTAGCACAGCATATACTTTTATGTATCGTGTTTTTCCAGATTTAGTGATATATCTAATTTCATGTGAGACATGACTTTTTTCACCTTCAATTAAAGGTTTGAAAAGTTCATAGTTCCTTTGAATATCCTCTTTGTGCAGGAAATCAAATAAGGGCTTTCCAATTGACTCTTCAATAGAATATCCCATAATTCTTTCCCAAGATTTGCTGAGAAACGACCAATCTCCATCAAGATTAGTTTGGAAAATAACATCGTGAACGGCATTAACGGCTTCTTTGTAAAGCTTCTTGCTATCTGAAAGTTCCTTTTCGAATGTTTTTCTTGCGGTAATATCTCTAGCGATGGCAGAAATTCCAATTTGCTCACCATTTTCATTGATGGTCGGATTTACAGTAACTTCTCCAATCTTGTTTCCGAAAGCTATTTCGGCTGTGTTTTTTTTACCTTCGAAAGCCAAAGCGTACATCTTTTGAAGCTCAATCAAGGGCGAACTTTTTGACTTTATAAACGAACTTCCTGAATGTCCAAGAAGGGGTTCGAAGTTGAAGTAGTTTTTGTGGAATTCAAAAAGTGCTGAATTAAAGGCGACGAAACGATATTCTTTATCGAGCGACCATATGAGTTCGTCTGTTGAGTTGATGATTGCCGATAAGTTAGCAACCGAAATATCTAGGTTTTTTTGAAGTTGATGTTCTTTGGTTAAATCCTGCAACAAAACAGCAAAGCCATACATCTGTTTATCGTCGCGCAAGGCAATGATCGTCACATTGATGTGCTTTTCATTAAATGATACAATTTCGCTTATTGCATCTCCAATGTAAACACGAGCGATTAATTCCCTGAATTTGTTAATGATAGCAGGCTGATTTACTTTGTCGGGGTAAATCCTTTTACCAATTTCAAGTTTTTCTAAACCAATCGACTCGAGAGCACTATCGAATGCGTTGTTTTTAGCAATAAGTTGATTGTTGTTATCGATTGCAAAAAACATCAATCCTAATTGATCCATCAGGATTTCGATATTACTTAAATGGTTGTTAGAATTCGTTAAATTCTCGCCTTGTTGCTTCGATTTTGTAATGGTTCCTAGAACACGATAGATTTTACCGTCATCACTAAAAATTATTTTTCCGGAATTGTTGAGTTCTACAATTTGTCCAGACTTATGTAATAGCTTAAACGTTAGGTTAAAGCGATTGTCTTCCTTGTTTCTTTTTCGAAGCTCATCTATTTTGGGAAAGTCTTCTGGTAAAATAATGCTTTGCCAAAAACCAGGCTTTTCAAAATCGGCTTGGGTGTAACCGGTAAATTCAGTGATGGATGGAGAAACATATTCAGTTTTTAGCTTATCGTTGATTACGAACATCACACTGCTCACATGCTTTAACAAGTAATTGAGCAGTTCTTGTTGACTTCCTTCTGAATTTGGATTTGTGTCTTGAACCCAATGTTCTTTAAAGCGAAAGAACAAACTAAATAAACCTGACCCTTGTTTGAGGTAAACCGCTGAAATGTCGGCAGGAATAAATCCACCTGACTTGGTTTTTACCAGCTGGTTTTCCCACTCAATTTTACCTTCTTTGGCTGCATGAACAATTTTCATTAATTCATCCAAATTTCCGCTGAAAAAATCTGGTGCAAGAAGACTTTCCAAGTCTTTTTCTGAATATCCCGTTATTGCTCTAAGGATTTCATTTGTGGAGATGACCTTACCAAACGAGCTCACCAATGCAAACCCTTCCAATTCATTTTTTTGATATGAATTGTTGATTAACGTTTTAAAAAGCGACGAAAAATTTCGCAGCATTGTTGGCGTATTCTCCATATTGTTCAAGAAAACTTGACTACGTGAAATTAGCATATTATAAGACCAATTTTACACCAGTTTCTTAATGGAGATAAATACTTTTTGCATTTTGATGACATCCCAACATTAATTGTCTTAAGGATCTTTCTTTTAACACTAATTTGATATTCTCTTTTCCTCGAATAACAAAGAAGACGCCTTGTTCATCTAGTTGACGCATCCAATTAAAATCGACATAAGCGCGGTCTGCTACAACAATGCTTCCTAAAGGAAATTCAATATCATGCGC
>CAMCXT010000022.1 GCA_945883545.1 Chitinophaga pinensis
GGCGAAGCAACTGCCCCAGACGCTGTTTGGGAAAAAATTGAAACTACGCTAAACCAAGGTAGAAAAAGGAATGCCTTTTATTTTTGGGGATTGGGCTTGGCGCTTACATTTATTGTTGCTGGAACATTGGCTTATTTCAACGAGAACTCTTCTGAAACCGCAGAAAAAACTATCGTTCAGGCGTCTGTTGTTGGCACAAACGTAAGTGAGCTGAACAACCAAGTGACTGCTGAACCCATTCCATCGGAGAAAAAAAGAATGGGATCTAATTCAGGAAGCTACAGCCTAAATGCATCCTTTGAGAATGAGGAGTTTTCAGCTAAAAAAGAGACGAATATCATCCTTGAAAAATCTAACAAAACAATCAAAGATCAAGATTATACGCCAACAGCTGAAGAAATGGCCAACCAGGAAAAGTTTGCACATTCTAAAGTTGAGCCTTTAGGAGTTTCACTCGAATCGATGGATGCAGATTCAGTTCTAACAGATGAGATTATCCTACCTATTTCTGGCGAGTTTACTCAGAAACAGCTAGATAAAGAATATCGACTATTTTCAGTTTATGCGGGATATGGAATTTTTGACCAGAATTTAATCATGGCAAATCCCCACGCAGATACGGTTTCTTTCAGGGCTGAAAAAGGACATCAATTCAACATAGGTGTGCAATATAATGTTTCAAAAAACTGGGCTATTGACTTTAACTGTGGGCTTTCTTCAAACAATTGGACATCCGAAGCCAGGATCATTGTTGAAGAAGAAGTTGCACCTGCTGGATTAGTTCCACATGTTTATATGAGTACGAATTTCCAATTCAATGAAGTTACAAATGCAAACGATGTGACTGAGATTTTAACTGAAAATCCCAAACAAAGCGACATTCGGTTAGTTCACAAAATGAACTATGCGCATTATCGATTGGGAGTCACTTATTCAATTAATGACTTTAAACATTGGGATATTCGAGCCTTGCTACAAACTGAGTACATGCAACTCAGGGATGTGAGTACATTTTTCCAAGCGGGAGATCATTCTATCAGCTATCCAGTAAGTGGCTTTAAACGAGGAATTTGGGCACTAAGACCAGGTATCAATTTGGCCTATAAAATGAACAACTCATTTTCAATTTATACCGAAGCTAGCACATCCGTTAGAGGAACCTACCTCATGAAGCATCCCAATTGGAAAATCTATGAAAACCAATTCGGATTGTTTTGTGGAGTACGTTATTCTTGGTAGGATTAATTGTTTTTGAAAATCTTCACCTTGTTGCCTGCGAGTTGTTGATAGCCTAGATCGTAACAATAATAGAGTAACCGCCCTCTTCTATCGGATGTTTGGTGGGTGAAAAATGCAAAGTCAAAACCCATCAACTTTAATTGAAAAGTAGTGATCACTGAATGGTCTTGAAATCTTGTATTTAACTCATATAGAATAGACCTGTTTTTGACCAAAATCAAGTTCACCTTTTTTACATTGGTTTGATTGATGATTCTTTTCCGGTTGTTGTGGGAACTCCTACAACTGTCGCTACAAAACTTTTTATCGATTCGACCGATCATGATCTCATCGCATTCTTGGCAATGATTAGGTTGAATATGCATATAAGAAGAGTTATGAAAGACCCTAAAGTAGAATGCCAACACCAATACTCCAATAAGAATTACCACCTATTTTTGCTGTAATATATTACACATTGTCTATTTAATACAAATAAACAATAGATTAAACAAGCCAACAAAGCCGTAATCGCTTACAATTTAAGCAAATTAATTGAAATACCACTGTAATTAGTACAATGAAGTCAAATTGAACTTAAGATCTGATTATACACTTATTATACTATTGCTAAAATAGCCGATTTAACCGTTTATAATCGTTTATAACCGTTTCATTGCCGGATAAATCCAAAACACGATCCTATAATTGCATTGTCAATTGATAATCGGAACAACAGGGTGCGCACCTCTTTTCTTAACTCAAACGATCAACAACATGAACAACTTACGCAATTCTGTTCGCCTTATTGGAAACCTAGGCGGCAATCCAGAAATTAAAGAAATTACAGGAGGTAAAAAGCTGGCAAAGTTCAGCCTTGCTACAACCGAAAAGTACAAAGATGCAGATGGAAATCCTGTGAGTGAAACCCAATGGCACAATATTATTGTTTGGGGAAGACAGGCCGATTTTGCTCAGAAATACCTTGAAAAGGGAAATGAAATCGTTGTCGAAGGCAAACTTATAAACAGGAATTACACCGACAAAGAAGGAATAAAAAAATACATAACAGAAATTAATGCGAATGAAATTCTGAAAACAGGGAATAAGAAAAATAGTTAACTCAAATCGTCTTTGATTCGATATGATTTAGAGCCAAGACGTCAATTTGATTGTTTTCAGCTTGCCAAAAGGATCTCTTCCATCGTTGAAGCATATCCTTTTGGCATCTGCATTCTTATTCGGTGTGGTAAGATGCGAATTGATATAACAAACAATAATTACTTTTTACTTTGATAATCATAGAGTTAAAACTACAGCATCAATAGCTTTCGTGTAATAAAGGACGTAAATCATGTAGGAAAAAGCATCAACTTTTGCCAGCTCAAAGCGTAAAGCAACATGAATCTACCTATTCATGTCAGCCTATTTATTATTTTGGAAATGCCTTTCAGTTTTCTTTCTGTGTTTAGCATTGCTAATCATACTGAACGATCTATTTGTTATTCGCAGATTATGTTTCACCAATAGAGGCAAAACGCAAAAAGAATGGAAACTGATTTACACGCTATCGATACCATTCATTCTCTTTTTCTGCGGCCTGATTGGGCTAACTATTTTAGGCAATGCTTCTTATGAACTTACAATGGCATCTACGATACTTCTTATTGGCTCTTTTTTGGCTGGTAAAATGATCAAAACAAGTGGATCATCGGTTGAAACATTAAATAAAGTTGATGATGCTAGACGTTTCCTATCTGAAGTTTTTCAAGAAATGGGGAACCTGATGATTGTAACGGATGAAAATGGTGTTATTACAATGGCCAACAAAACGACCGAAAAACTACTGGGGAAGACAGAGGAAAATTTGATTGGACAAAAAGCAGAGGAGTTTTTTCTCCAAGAATTATTTGAGTTGCCAGATACAAATAAGGTAAAGGAAATCGGTTTACTACTTCCTGCACTGAAGGAACTCCCACTTCAAATAACAGTGAACCATGTTACAACGCAAGGAAAATCATATTTCCTGATTGTTGGGCAAGATATTTCTCACCTGAAGATGCAAGAAAAACAACTGAAGGAATATCTGCTAAAAATAGAGCGTTCGAACAAAGACCTAGAGCAATTTTCTTATGTAGCTGCGCACGATTTAAAGGCTCCTTTAAGAGCAATTCACAATTTGGCTGTTTTTATCGAAGAAGATTTGGGCAAACTTCCCGACCATGTTAAGATGAATATGGAACTTCTAAAAGGGCGAATTCACAGAATGGAAGGCTTAGTGAATGGCATTCTTGAATATGCCAGAAGCGGCACCAAAGCGGTAAATCCAGAAATTACAGATGTGGCAAATTTGGTAAACGACATTGTAGATCATCTAGGTATTCTGCAAGATCAACAAGTTGAAATTCAAGAAGGCTTACCAATAATTCTAACCCAACGACTATTGCTAGAACAGGTTTTGTCGAATCTCATGAGCAATGCCCACAAATACAACGACAATCCTGAACCTAAAATCACAATTGCATCGAAAGAACTCGATAAAGAATTTGAATTTTCGGTGAGTGACAATGGCCCCGGAATACCAATTGAAAGCCAGCACAAAGTGTTTAGAATCTTTCAAACTTTACAGGCTCGAGATACCTGCGAAAGCACAGGAATCGGACTTTCGATTGTAAAAAAGATTATTGAAGAAAAAGGCTGTAAAATAGAGTTAGACTCCGCTCCTGGAGAAGGATGTACTTTCAGATTTACTTGGCCGAAACTGATGATTTAATTATTTAGATCCTGAAATCTCTTTGTCATCCCAAACTTTAGCGCCGTCTAACAAGTATTCTTCCAACTTGGATTCGCCAATTTTAATACTGATTTTATCCATCAAAAATCTCACTTCACAGCGAGATTTTTTGATCTTTTCAAAATCCGTCTCCTTTTCAGTGCCTTCCAATCGTCCAACCTGAGTAACGTTGCCCATAATGGTATCCACACCGGTGAGCTCAATCACATACCATTTGTCTTTAGCACCTGCATTTACAGTAACTTCATTCTTTTTCTTGTTCCAAAAAATTGAATATTCTAATTGCTTAACTCCCTCAGAGAACATTTTACTTTTTCCAATCATTGAAAATCTGGCTTTGGTTCCAGAATACTCAATTCCCTTCCTGCTTTGCGCTAACAACAGCGTCGATTGAAGACAAAAAACAAGAAAAAAAGTGGCTAATGATTTCATATGGTTAGATTGACATTCAAAGTTTTCAAATTTCTATGCTTGACTAATTTATAGTAAACAAGTTTCAAATATAGGCACTATTCCCTAAAAATTAAATCTTGTCCATTACTTAAAAAATATCGAGATTGGTCACTGCAAGTTTTCTTCAATTTAACTAGATAACATTGAAGAAAAGGGCATTGTAGAAACCAAAAATTGGAAGATTAAGGATGAAATCCAGCCTTTGTTTCAGACTCATCATTTAAATTTTCATACCTTCCGTTCCAATGGAAATCAAACCTGAGATCAAATTCGGTTTTTTGGCAGGTGTTGCCTTGATTATCTGGACGATCGTTCAGTACTTTTTAGGGTTTCACACCAATAGATTTGAATATGGAAACCTTGCCACAATTGGTAATGTGGTTTTGTTGTTGCTGCCTCTTTGGATGGCATTGAACGAAAAAAAGTCGGATGCTGGCATAGCTTTCAACTTAAGATTAGGCATGCGAACTGGTTTGTTGATGCTGCTTATTTCGTCTGGATTGGCTTCAGTTTTTATGTTAATCTATGATTACAAGATCAATCCAATGTGGGTGGATCGAATGATTGAGTGGCAAGTTTCAGCTGATAAAAACTTTGCTTTATCGAAGCTTGCCAATGAACCCGATGCTTCGGCAAGCATTCTTAGCAATACAGAAATGCACTTATGCGTGTACTTCTTTACCCTGATTTTTTCAGGGATGCTACTGACATTTTTAATCTCAATTATTCAAATGCTTCGAAAAAACACAACCGCCTAATGCAGCTTATCTAGGCTGTGAAGCAACAAAATTGCTTAAATTTTCTCGATCAGAACTAGAGTTGAACAAAGAACTCACCGTTAAAAAATAATTGTCTTTGTCGGTTAAGTACTGAAAGGCAAACTTAGCAACATCCAATCGATCAGAAGAACTTGGATACAAATTCAAGATTTCCTTCATCTGCTGAGAAGTGAAACACTTCATCTGTGGGATTTGATTCTTCGCAATTACAACACGAGAACTAGATGATCCTTCTCTCGCTAGGGTTTCTCTTAACATGCGAAATTGTTCTGAAGTTACTACACATGGAGCTGGAGGTTGAACCACAGGCGCTGGAGGTAAAGCTACAATTCGCTTGGCTTTTAGGAATTCTGCAAAAGCAAATTTGTTGGGTTGATGATTGAAAACCTGCTGCGCTTGATCATAATTGGCCTCATCAAATATTCTGTTGTAAGATGCCTTCAAGAATTCCATACGGTTGTTTTCTAAGGATAGCAACGTAGCGATTTTCATCGCCTGAGCTACACTCAAACAGGTTCTCGACACCAACGACAAAGATGCATCCATGCGCAAATTCTCACCTTGTCTGTTAAAGATATCTTGCGCAAAAACCATAAAATCACTTTCCGCCAAATAAGCATCACAATTGCGTGGCCCGTTGTAATTGTTTACCGCGGGATAATTCAACACTGGGAATGTCATCACAGAAACTGGCGCTGGAACGGGAACAACTATAGGTGTTTCAACAATTGGAGGGGGAACATTTGTGGTTGGCTGACCACCTCTCATCAACTGATCATAAAACATGAAAGCCGTTGAAAAGTGTGCAAATTCATCCATTAAGAAATAAACATTAGCATAATCGGTGAGTGAATTTAAACTCCCCGAAGCAATGTTCAATTTTTGATCATCACCGTTAAAAAGGCGCATGATTTCACCAATTTGAATTGTACTCAAACAATTAGACCGAACAATAGCTGTCGCTTTCGACAATCTTTGTGCAGGGTTTGTGATTGAAGTAATCGTTCTCAAACTCTGTTGAAATGCAACATTGCCCATCGGTGTAAAACAAGCTCCTTGTTGCTGAGCATTTAATGTTAGACCAAAGAAAATGGCCACGACGAAATAAAGAATGTGCTTTTTCATGTTTGTTGTTTTCGATTCAACCCAATAAAAACTGTACTGTTTTCGGGGCGCAATTTAACTTTTCCCTTGTTCATTTCCATCTTGCTCTAATTATCAGT
This sequence comes from Chitinophaga pinensis, assembly GCA_945883545.1. GTDB lineage: Bacteria > Bacteroidota > Bacteroidia > M30B66 > M30B66 > CAMCXT01. The sequence goes on from CAMCXT010000022.1 coordinate 6,468, forward strand.
CTTTTCATTTTTCAATTAGAAGAATCATTCAGTTTATTCTCGAATGAATCAGGAAATCAATTCATGTTTCAAGTATCGTTTTCTCGAAATTTACGAACACTATTATGGAAAACTCTTGCAATACGAATAGACGAAAAAGGTGGAAAAGAATTAGTTTCGCATTTACAATTCTATACTCATGAGCGATACAGCCACTGCTATTCTGAAAACCCCATTTTTCCACATACATCAAGCATTAGGTGCGAAAATCCTTCCTTTTGCTGGATACGAAATGCCCATCACATACTCCGGCGTGATTCAAGAACACGAATGCGTTAGAAATAAAGTGGGAGTTTTTGATGTGAGCCACATGGGAGAATTTATCCTCCGCGGTCCTCACGCCCTTGATCTAATCCAAAAAACAACAAGCAACGATGCTTCAAAATTGACCGATGGAAAGGTTCAATATTCGTGCTTCCCAAACCTCGACGGTGGAATCGTTGATGACCTTCTTGTATACAGAATCAAGGAAGACCAGTATATGTTAGTTGTTAATGCTTCTAACATTGAGAAAGATTGGAATTGGCTGAAGCAGAACGACACTTGGGGTGTTGAAATGCTTAACATATCAGGTAAAACTTCCCTGCTTGCAGTTCAAGGTCCGTTGGCAAGCAAAACACTTCAAAAACTAACTGATTTTCAATTGGATTCATTGGCTTATTACACATTTGCCAAATTCCAATTCGCTGGAGTTGAGAATGCTCTTGTTTCAGCTACTGGTTACACAGGCTCAGGAGGATTTGAAATATATTTCGACAATGAACACGCGGATTTGATGTGGGAAAAGATTTTTGAAGCCGGAAAGGAATTCGGAATTGAGCCAGTTGGTTTGGCTTGCCGCGATACTTTGCGTTTGGAAATGGGATTCTGCCTTTATGGAAACGACATCAACGATACCACCTCACCGATTGAAGCTGGTTTAGGTTGGATTACCAAATTCACGAAAGACTTCAACAACAAAGCTGCACTCGAAGCTCAAAAAACAAATGGAGTGTCGAAGAAATTGGTTGGATTTGAATTGGTTGACAAAGGCATTCCTCGACACGACTACGAAATCTGTGATGCCGAAGGAAACACAATTGGTATAGTTACCTCTGGAACCATGGCTCCAAGCTTAAAAAAGGCTGTCGGAATGGGCTATGTTCCATCTGAATATTCAGCCGTTGATGCTCAAATTTTTATCAAGGTTAGAGATAAACTCTTGGCTGCAAAAGTTGTCAAGATGCCTTTCTACAAAGCCTAACATTAAACTGAACTGCATTGAATACCATACAAACTTGCTACTCTCCTGCCCTATTCCCTTTGTTTAAGGAAGAAAATGCCATCGTGGTTGTAGTTGACGTGCTTCGTGCGACATCGGCCATTTGCACCGCAATCCACCATGGTGTAGACAAAATGATTCCTGTAGCAGGATTGGATGAAGCAAGAAAATACAAAGCTGAGGGGTATCTTGTTGCCGCTGAAAGAAATGCAATCAAACAAGATGGTTTCGATTTTGGGAATTCACCTTACCACTACATCGATGAAGACCTTAGCGGTAAAACCATTGTAATTTCTACAACCAACGGCACTCAAGCCATAGAAGCAGCCAAAGATTCATCTACCATCCTTATTGGTTCGTTCTTAAATATCTCAGCGATAGCCAATTGGATTCTTCAACAAGAGAGAAACGTAATCGTTCTTTGCGCTGGATGGAAAAACAAATTCAACCTTGAAGATTCTATTTTTGCTGGTGCGCTTGGCCTAAAGCTGATTCAATCAGGAAAGTTCAACACAGTGTGCGACTCCACCATCGCCGCAGGTTACTTGTACGAAAGAGCCAACAACGATCTTTATGGTTTCCTAGAATATTCATCACACAGAAATCGACTGAAAGATCTTCAATTGGAAAACGATATTCGTTACTGTCTTACAGAGGATCAGATGGAAACTATTCCTGTTTACATGGATGGAGGCTTAGTACATATGTCCAAATTTGAGGTAGTTAATCCTTAGAATTCAAAACAAAGCAACATACCATGATAAAAAAGACGATCCTGATTCTGTTTTTCATTTCGGGTATTCAGTTGATTTTTTCGCCACAGGCAAATACTTGGGGCTTTTTTGCTCACAAGGAAATCAATCGAATTGCGGTTTTCACACTTCCATCCGAGTTAACAGGTTTCTACAAGTCGAACATTGAATTTATAACCGAGCATGCAGTTGATCCTGACAAACGCCGGTATGCTGTCAAAGATGAGGCGGCTCGGCATTTCATCGACTTAGACCGATACGGGAAATCACCATTGGATTCGCTTCCAAAAAAGTGGGAGGATGCAGTAAAGAAGTATAGTGAAGATTCATTAAAGGCACATGGAATCGTACCTTGGCATATAGATGTAATGGTAAAGCGACTTACTGCTGCATTTCGTGCAGAAGATTACGATCGAATCCTGCAGCTATCTGCCGATTTAGGCCATTATATCGGTGATGCACACGTTCCATTGCACACCACGAAAAATTACAATGGCCAACTTACCAACCAAAAAGGGATTCATGGTTTCTGGGAATCGAGATTGCCTGAATTGTTTAACGACAATTACGACTTCTTCGTAGGAAAGGCTAAATACATCGAAGATCCTCTCGCAGAAGCGTGGCAGGCAGTTGCTGAAAGTTTTGCAGCCAAAGATTCAGTGTTGCTTTTCGAAGCCGAATTGAATGCTAAGTATCCGCAAGACCGTAAGTATGCATTTGAAAACCGCGGAGCATCACTGATGAAGGTATACAGCGCTGAATATTCCGACGAATACCACAAGATGCTAGATGGCATGGTAGAACGCAGGATGCGCAAAGCCATTGTTACTGTTGGCTCGATGTGGTTCACAGCCTGGGTGAATGCTGGGCAACCAGACTTAGATAAATACAAGGACCGCAAGATCAGCAAGGAAACAGAAGCCGAATTGGCCGATGAAGACAAGCATTACAAAGAAGGAAAGCTTAATGGCCGCAGTTGTGATTGAGGATAATTTTTAAATGAAGACTACAAAAGAAAAGCCCCCGCTGAATTGAATCAACGGGGGCTTTTCAGTATTGGTTTGATCGCTTATTCAGCTACAACTTCGAAGCTTACATCAACTTTAATGTCTTTGTAAATTTTCACATGTGCGCTGTAAGTACCAAGTGACTTGATCGCTTCTTCATCGAAAGAGATGTTTTTACGGTCAACCTCGATACCATGCTTACGGAATGCCTCAGCAAGTTGGATAGCATTAACAGAACCAAAGATTTTTCCGGACTCACCAACTTTGGCACCGATTTCAACTTTTGTACCTGCCAATTTCTCTGCAACCGCTTGAGATTCTGTGCGGATCTTTTCTTCTTTGTGGGCGCGTTGGCGAATAGTTTCAGCCAAAACTTTACGGTTCCCGTCAGTTGCCAAAATTGCATGACCTTGAGGAATCAGGAAATTGCGACCATAACCAGGACGAACAGTAACGATTTCGTCTTTGTTCCCCAGATTTTTAACGTCTTGTTTCAGAATTACTTCCATGGTTCTTTTCCTTATTTCATTAAGTCAGCAACGTAAGGCATCAGAGCAATGTGGCGTGCACGCTTAACAGCTTGAGACACTTTGCGCTGAAACTTCAGAGATGTTCCGGTGAGTCGGCGAGGAAGAATTTTTCCTTGCTCGTTTACAAACTTCAGAAGGAAGTCTGCGTCTTTGTAGTCAATGTACTTGATTCCACTTTTCTTAAAGCGGCAGTACTTCTTTTTCTTAACCTCTACAGTTGGAGGGGTTAAATAACGGATTTCAGATTGAGTAGACATTTTTCAGATTTTTATGCCTCAGCCGGCGTTTCGGTTTTAGATTTTTCAAATCCCTTGGTACGTTTCTTCTCGTTGTACGCCAACGAATGCTTGTCGAGCGCAACGGTTAGGAAGCGGAGAATACGCTCATCGCGTTTAAACGCTACTTCCAGTTTAGAAACTAACTCACCAGGTCCTTGAAATTCTAGGAGGTGATAAAAACCCGTAGTCTTCTTCTGAATCGGGTAAGCCAATTTGCGCAGACCCCAGTTCTCTTCGTGAACTAGTTTAGCGCCATTTTCGGAAAGCATGGCTTTGAACTTGCCGACCGTTTCCTTCATCTGATCTTCAGACAAAACGGGAGTCATAATGAAAACGGTTTCATACTGATTAAGCATGGGCAAAATTGTTTTTTAGGAGCGCAAAAGTAGTAAAAAGAATGACACATACAAGCATTGCGCATTTACTTGTAGATCATCTTGCATTATTTTTTCAATCGATTAGTTTACAATGAGTTTCTGAATTCGATCGCCAAAGCGCGTTTGCACTCGAATCAAGTAAATGCCAGATTGCAAATCGCCAGGCTGCAAATAAAATCTTGCCTCCCCCGATGCAATATCACCTGCGTAAATTTGCTTTACCATTCTACCAGTAACATCCAAAACATCCAATTTTATCGACAAACCATCAGGCGTAAACACAGGAATACAAGTCAAACCTGCAGTAGGATTCGGGAATGCTGTTACTGAAAAAATCTTGTCCAAAATATCCTTCTGAACCGATGTTACTGTTCCTGTATCCAATACCATGAAATCCCATCTGCCTTCAGGCGCAGTGATTGGGCGAACTTGAATCTTACCAGTTTCAGAAATCCCTTGGATATAGTAATACACTTTCGTTCCTGCTTCTTGTGCAGGAATTGCAGCCGTCCAGTTGTCGTTCGTGCCTGTTTCCGACATCGACACTGATGTAAATCCGGCCAAAGTATCAGTAGTGTAATACAAGGTAGCAGATTGCACACCACTTCTGTGCTTGATGAGTGCATTTACCGCGTAGGCATTTTGAGTATCGTAAGTATCATTCAATGGTTGATGGGAAATCAGAAGTGGATCGTTTACTCCAACCGAATGTGTGATGCAGTGAATGGCACCAGATGCTCCAATAATCGACTGACAATCAATTGGAACTACACGGTAACCCGGAAGATTTTCCTCATAAATCCTTACTGCTGTAGTATCGAAAGGACCGCCATAAATTGGAAGCAGAACTGTACCGTTTACGAAAACCGAATTTGAATATGTACGGTAATCTCCATTGTTGTTAGGATAAATTGCAGTTCCATTGCCTGAATAATCAGGTGGTGCAACAATTCGTTTAATCTTGTAAGGTGTTCCGAAAACCGAATTGAAGTTATCTAAAACGTAAAGCAAATTGGCTTCAATCTGCGGACCATCGGCAATTCCTGATGGATACTGCGACCACAAAAGTGTTTCTTCATCCAAAAGCTTCATGTGCATGTCGATGTGGTGAATTCCATCATAAGGCAACACTTCCATCTTGATGTAACGATCAATCCCCATATAGTCGGACATGATCTGGTCTATCTGAGCCTCTGTTTTGGAAGTGTTTTCATCTAAAATTAGGTTCGAAGAAAAGGCTGTTCCAAAACCATCACTCATAAAATTTCCACCTGTATGAACTACGCGGTTAGGTTCGATCGTGGTTTGAACCAGATTTAAATCCAGTTCACGAGCATATCGACGTGGAATTGAATCGTCTTGTAATCTTGTTGGGCGGTTGTATTTCCAATCTAGCAGAAACAATGAATCTACATCATTAATGTACACTGAATTTGCGCCATAATCGCGGATCCAAAGTGAATTGCTTGGCTGAGTTACAATTTGCACGTTAGGTCCAAGAACAACATTGTATGTATTGGTTAATTCATTGGCTGCAGTTGCCGCATTTGGTGCATGAACAATTACCTTGCACTCTTCTTGTGCATAGCGAATAATTTCTGCCAAAGTTGGTTTATAGCTTTGCCAAGTAACCACCAATGCTTGAATTTCTTCCCATTCGGCAGCGGTTCTCAAAGTACCTGCAGGAGGAACATCAGAGATCACCGATTGGCAAGATGTTTGGAAAGGCTTGAAAACGATGAGCATCAACAAAATGCTCAGGAACCGTAAATTCATAATTTTTAAAAAATTGGATCGCTAAGATAGTGGAGAAAACAATAGATGTTGCTTGAAAACGATTCTAATGAATTCAGCTTTATCTACTCGCATCAATTAAACCATATTTTTATTTTGCCATCACACCGAAAAACAGCATTAAACCTATGACTGAAGCACAGAAAATTGCCCATTTACATCGCAGAGCTGGATTTGGATTAAACATCCGCGAAAGCGCTTCAGGTAAATTATCCGATCATATAGAGAAAGTTATAAGTTCAAATAAAACCTATAATTCTTTGTTTCTTCCGGGTGAAGAAAAAGTTACAACCGGCGAGTTGCTGGCGATGGACAAAGAAGAGCGCAAGGAAATACTTCAAGATTTAGCGGCCAATATCAAGCGATTGAACCTTGAATGGTTAAAAGAAATGGGCAAAGCAGAAGGTCAACTTCGCGAAAAAATGTCGCTTTTTTGGCATGGTCACTTTGCAGCACGCGTCCGCGGATATTCGCAAGTAGAACAGTATATCAACACGATCCGAAAATATTCCCTTGCCAATTTCGGAGATCTCTTGATGGCAGTTAGCAAGGAACCGGCGATGTTGAAATTCCTCAACAACCAGCAAAACCGCAAGAATAGTCCGAATGAAAATTTTGCCCGTGAAGTGATGGAGCTCTTCACTTTGGGCAGAGGAAATTACACCGAAAACGATATCAAAGAAGCCGCCAGAGCCTTTACAGGTTGGAACTTCAACGAAGAAGATGAATTTGAAATTCGAACCAATCAACATGATTCCGGTGTGAAAACAATTTTCGGAAAAACAGGAAATTGGGAAGGTGAAGACGTCATAAAAATGATTCTCGCAAGAAAAGAAACTGCCCTATTCGTTACCCGAAAAATTTACCGATTCTTGGTAAACGAAAACATCGATGAACAAAAGGTTTCGGCTCTTGCAAACCGTTTTTACGATGCCCAATATGACATCCCAACTTTGTTGCGTGAGATCTTTCAATCTGACTGGTTTTACGAAGAACAAAACGTAGGAAGTTTGATTAAAAGTCCGATTGAGTTGATTGTTGGACTCAACCGCACATTTGGAATTTCTTATTCAAATGCTCAACCTTTACTGGCAGTTCAGCGCGTTCTTGGACAAACACTATTTTTTCCACCCAATGTGGCAGGTTGGGCTGGTGGCAGAAATTGGATCGACAATTCAACACTACTCACACGGTTGTCGCTGCCCAAAAAACTAGCAGAAGCAGACCAATTGGATTATGCTGTTAAAAATAACATGGACGATGAAAATCCAAATGAATCGTCGAAGCCCAATCCGAAATACAAATTAGAATGCAATATAAATTGGGAATTGTTTGCCAAAAAATTTGAGGGAATACCCAAAGAGGAAGAATGGAATGTTCTTCAACAGCATCTTTTAGCTTCCAAGAATTTATTAAAAATGTCAGAAAAATTGATCATTAAAATGGAAGGTAAAGGTCAATTAGAACGAATTAAATTGATGAGTATTTATATCACCAGAACACCAGAATATCAACTTGCATAAGCCATGAAAAGACGCGATTTTCTAAAAATATCAGGTTTAACTGGAAGCACATTGTTGGTTCCGGGCTTTTTAAAAGCATTTGAAGGTCAGTTGGCAAAATTCACTGGGAAGCGTTTGGTGATTGTGCAACTTTCGGGAGGAAACGATGGGCTCAACACCTTGATTCCATTCACGAATGACACCTATTACAAGCTTCGTCCAAAATTGGGAATAACCCAAGACAAAATTCTAAAAATCAACGATAACGCTGGTTTTAACCCTTCGATGGATGGATTTAGAAGATTGTATGATGAAGGCTTAATGAGTATATTCAATGCAGTAGGTTATCCGAATCCAGATCGATCACATTTTAGATCGATGGATATCTGGCACACTGCCAGCAATGCGGATGAATACCTTAACACGGGATGGCTTGGCAGATTGCTAGATTCCAATTGCCCTGGAAGTGAAAATGCTTGGTATGCCTTAGAAGTCGACGACACACTTTCGTTGGCAATGAAAGGACTTCAAAAAAGTGGATTTGCTGTTAAAGATCCACAACGACTTCAACAAATTACCCGTGATCCCTTTTTAGCAGAAATTGAGCAAAACGGCATGGCCACTGAAGCATCTGGTGAGTTATCGTTTCTCTATAAAACGCTAGCTCAAACCACATCTTCGGCCAATTACATTGCAGAAAAAGCTGGAATAAAAAAGAGTACTACAGTATATCCACAGCATGAATTAGGCAATAGTCTGAAACAAATTGCTGAATTAATTTCAGCTGGCATGGAATCGGGTGTTTATTATACCTCCATTTCTGGATTTGACACCCACGTTAGGCAGGCTGAATCGCAAAACCGATTGTTGGGCGTTGTGAGCGATTCGATTTATTCGTTCACGAAAGATTTACGCGAGGCCAATGCATTAAACGACACTTTAGTTGTTGTGTTTTCTGAGTTCGGACGACGAGTTAAACAAAATGCGTCGAATGGAACCGACCACGGAACTGCAAATAATTTATATGTTATTGGTGGTGGTTTGAAAAAACCTGGAATGCAGAATGGTTTGGTTTCATTAACCGACCTAGATGATGGAGACTTAAAACACACACTAGATTTCAGGAAAGTTTATGCAACATTGCTCAGTAAGGGAATTGGATTTAACCATGAACAAGTATTGGGAAGGAAATTCGATTTGCTCGATTTCATTTAACGTGAAAGGTTGATCTAACTAGATTGAAGGGCGATAATGCTACTCGATCGCACTAATTCGGATTAATGGCTTATCTTTGCGGCATTCTCACTGATCTTCTGGGTCGCAACCGACATTCAGAAGAAGAATAACCCGGGGCGAATTATTAAGTCCCTTTAACCCAGGTTTCCATCCCATCGCTGATTCAGTGCGGTGAAGGCTTCGATGCCTGACCCCAATCAAAAATGAATTTTGATCAATTAAACTTGATTGAACCAATTCTTCGTGCATTACAAGAAGAAGGATACGTTCAACCAACTCCTATTCAGGAACAAGCTATTCCATTGGTTCTGGATAAAAAAGATTTGCTCGGATGCGCCCAAACAGGAACTGGAAAAACGGCTGCATTCTCAATTCCTGTTTTACAACTTTTACATTCTAGAGTTCAAAAACCACAGCCTTCAAGACCGATTCGGTGCTTGATTCTCACTCCAACAAGAGAATTGGCTATTCAGATTGAAGAAAGCCTGAAAGCCTATGGAAGGCATTTACCACTTCGCCATGCGGTGATTTTTGGAGGAGTTCCACAACGTGCTCAAACAGAAATGCTAAAGCGTGGCGTCGATATTCTTGTGGCAACACCAGGTCGTTTGCTTGATTTGATGCAACAAGGATTTGTACATCTTCAAAGTTTGGAAATTTTCATACTTGACGAGGCAGACCGTATGCTCGACATGGGATTTGTGCATGATGTTCGCAGGATTTTAACGAAGATTCCTTCTAAGCGTCAGAGTTTGTTTTTCTCGGCAACGATGCCACCAGAAATCCAAAAACTGGCAGATACTATTTTGGTGAATCCTTCAAAAGTTGAAGTTGCTCCTGTTTCTTCTACTGCGGAAACAATCGATCAAACGATCTATTTCGTCCAGAAAAATGATAAGAAACACCTCTTGGTGAAATTGCTTAAAGACCCGAAAATTAAATCGGCTTTGGTTTTCACCAGAACGAAACATGGTGCCGATAAAGTGGTGAAAGACCTATTGAAAGCAGGTTACACAGCTGAAGCGATTCACGGAAATAAGGCTCAAAACGCTCGTCAGAGAGCACTGAATAATTTCAAAGCAGGAACTACTCGTGTGTTAATTGCTACAGATATTGCTGCCCGTGGAATCGACGTGGATAGCTTGTCGCATGTGATTAATTATGAAATGCCGAATGTTCCTGAAACATATGTTCACAGAATTGGAAGAACCGGAAGAGCAGGCATGAGTGGAATTGCATTTTCTTTTTGTGATGAAGAGGAAATGGCTTATTTGCGGGATATCCAGAAGCTGATTAAGAAACAGATTCCTGTAGAAAGTAAACATGCTTGGAACATAAGTGGAGCGGAAGTTCCATTGGTGTTTGGACATGTACATGTTAACAAGCCAGCCGCTAAGAAACAAACTGGAAATCAAGGTGGAAATCAAAGCAGCAAACCGGCTCCAAAAAAGCATAACCATCAACAGAATTCCCCAAGAAGCAATTCAACTGAAGGGGCTTCAAGTGCTGGTCCAAAAGGGAAAGGCAGACCTTGGCATAAAAAAGGGCCACGGAAACCCAATCCGATTTCTTATTGAGTTATAAAAAACGAAAGCCCGGTCGAACGCAGTGTTTAACCGGGCTTTTCATTGAGAACAACACAAATTATTTTTTAAATACGAGAATTTCCTTCATGACTGTTTCCATTTCGGTGAACTTGCCTTTGAATCGGGTTCCTCGAACGATGTGGTTGTCGACCCAATGGTAATTGCCTCCACGTGGTTTTCCCATAAGGATGCCATGGTATTTAAAACCGTGGCGGTTGAGCCATTCAACAGTAATTTCTCGTAGATCTTCAGTTCGGGATGTGAAAAATGTAATAATATGACCTTGTTCGAACCAACGATTTAGCGTTTCGAGTGCATCGGTATATGGCACTGCGGTAACCATTCTTTCAGGTTCTTCATTTGGAACATCGTCGCAAATAGTGCCATCAATATCGATCAGATAATTGATCATGTCTTTGTCTAAAACCGGACTTGCAGGTAAACCATTCTCGTCTAACAATGCATGCAACTGGTTGTCGGCCATAACAATTTAATTTATTTACAAATATATCTCGATTTTCGTATTACATAGATTAAAATTAAACACATATGCTATCAGGTTATCAATAATTATTTGTGAAGAATGAAGAAAATGAATTTTCAAGCAGAAAGAAAATTGATTGTTTTTCATACTAGGATCATTTGATTTGTTTGCAGAAATGAAATGCTTCCAAAGTGTAAATACTGAAATACCAAATACAATTTAGATCCGTTGTTAGCTCGATGCAAACCATGATCGTGTCAATTATTTCGGTGCTTGTGCTGGGCAGTTGTGCTGAGGCTCAGCAGCAAGGCTCCTCTTCCCCGGCAGGGAAAAAAAATAGCATTTTCGAAATTCCCTTTTGCGATGGGTTCGATTTCCCGTTCGGGGATGGAAATGGCGGTGGAAGCTATTTTGACAAGAGTGGAACATCGCATTCGGGCTGGTACATTGCGACAAAGACTGCCGAAGTATATAGTTTGGGCATTCATACCGGAGAAGATTGGAATGGGAATGGTGGTGGAAATTCGGATGAGGGACAGCCCGTTTTTGCAGTGGCATCGGGCGAAGTAGTTGAATCGAGAGATTTTGGATCACCTTGGGGAAATGTGGTAATGATTCGGCATTTGGTGCTTGAAAATTTGACGGTTGATACAGTTTATAGCTCGTATGCTCACCTTGGAAAAAGACTCGTACAAATTGGAGATCAAGTAGTTAGGCGACAGGAAATTGGCGACATTGGAACAGGCGGCGGCGCTTATCCGGCTCATTTGCATTTGGAAATTAGGAAACGACAGATGCGCGATTTGCCTGCAGATTATTGGCCATCGGCGGATGGGAAAGATCAGCAATGGATAAAAGATCAGTATTTTTCTCCGTCGGATTATATTAAAAACCATCGTAAATGTTTGGTTCCGAAGAAGGAGAAACAGTTGTTGGTAGCGCGAAAATCGGATTACAGATTGAAATTGTATGAAGAGGGAATATTCGTGCAGGAATATCGAATTGCATTAGGCCAATCGCATGTAGGACATAAAGTTATGCAAGGCGACAACAGAACACCCGAAGGTCAGTATCGGATTATTGAAAAGTCGGTTGGTCCGTTTGAAGGGGCTTACGGCTCATTTTTAGGTTCTCGTTGGATGCGCTTGAATTATCCAAATACTTGGGATGCGGAGATTGGTTTACGCAAGAAATCGATTTCGAAGGCTCAATTTGAGCAAATTGAAAAGGCCAACCATGAAGGACGTGAACCTCTTAAAACCACGAAACTAGGTGGTGGAATTGGGATTCATGGCTGGAGCGGAAATTGGCCCGAAAGAGATCGACAAAACCTTACCTGGGGCTGCATATCGATGGAGCAGGCTGAATTAGAAGCGATGTATAGTATTGTGAAGAAAGGCTGTGTGGTATTGATTTACCCTTGATCAGACTTTTTGCAGACCAGCTTTTACGAGCACCTTTCTAAACGCCATTCCTGAGAAATAACGTACACCAACATTAATTCCGCGGCTTCTGAGTTGGTTATAACGGAAAAAATTGTAGAAACGTGAATAATTTCCGCCTTTGGGACGTTGGTATCGACCATTAATTCCAAGCGTGTCGTTGCCCCAAGGAAACTTGAAATTGAAAACTAACGATTCGGCAGAAAGTGATGCGTCGCAATTTTCTTCTAGGCTATCGATAGGTTTTAATCCAGATTCAAGCGACAATTCATACGCATGATTGAAATCGGTAATCCAAATTCGCGAAGGCACTAGAAATTTGGTCCAAATGCCAAAATCGACTTTTAAATTGTGGACAAAATCTTTGCCTTGGGAAATCATTTCAGCTTCGATTACAGATATGGTTTTTACGAGATTTTCACCTTTTAGAATACGCACAAAATCTTCATTGTATCGATCGATGGCTGAGGTTGAACTATATTCCTCAAAAGGAACATATCGATCGCCAGGATACATCATAACAGGCTGAGAAGAAGTGCTATTGCTCACAAAATCGAATACCTTTTGGGGGCGATTCACTTCATCATTCAGGTAGAAATTTTCTTCGTGACAGAACCAAATGAAGCTGGCGATTGGGATCATCAATTTGGGCTTGAAGATTTCAACTTGAAATTTGAGACCTTCAAGTTTCTCGTCGGCAACATTTCTTCGATATTCAACATCTTCGAGATTTCCAGCCCAATAGGCATAGGAAAATTGTGTGAGCAATACATCTACTTTACCAACTTTCTTCTGTATTCTTAGCGCATCGTTCTTATCGCGAATGCCACAATCGTTGGTATTAAAAAGAGTAAGTTCCTTTGTTTTAAATACGATCCAAGAATCGCCTTCTTGGTAGTGTTCGCACATTACCTTCAAATCGGGACTCAGTTGAACATATTTGTCGGGATGCATTTCGATCACCTCTTTAAAACCAACCTTTTTGCAGTGGTTCATCACCCTTTTATCGGCTGTAACTTGAAACAGCACCGTTATTCTGTTTCGGTATTCGACAGGGATTCGAGCGATATTTGGAGGGAAGAAGTGGTCGGGATGTTCGTGTGAAAACCAAATGTGCGTTACAGAAGCAAAATCTTCGAATCCGAAAGTGGTTTTGGCTAAAAGCTCCCATCCATTGTTGAATACGCGACCTTCCAACCAAGGATCGATCATCAAAACAATGTTTTCATGTCGGACAACAAATGAGGAATGGTTTACGAATTCAATTTCCATATGGCACGTATTTGAACAAACATACACTGTTTAAATCGTATATTATATTTCAAATATTAAAACCATATTTATTTTTTATATACTTTATTTACGGCCCTTAATACGTATTATTGATCTATTACAGATCTTATTAAATTATTTAAAGCATTTCAAGACCTATTTAGAGATATATCTATGGATTATTCATGTTTTTAAGTAATTAAAGCCAGATACAATGTATTAAATTGATTCTAACATATTTGAAAGCTTCTAATAAAGAATTTAAAGCCGATTTACGAGTTATTATTTTTTCTGTGATCTCATAATGACGTTTACAATCTATTTTAAGTCATACAATGTTGCATAGAGTGGATTGAATCGAACAATTGCAAAAAGTGATTTTATCGGTCTATTGAACTTCATGCAACGGTCATTTTGAAAGAAAAAACTTCGGAAATACATGTTGCAGACATACATATATCCAACTGTACCTATTTTATTGCAACAGATGCATTTTACCTGAAAACAAGACAAGTGAATTTCACTCAAGTTGAACTGTTGGGTTAACACTGAAAAGAGGAACAGGTAATTCATATCTTTACCGCAATAAAACTGAGCGATTGAGGCTCTATGCGGCAGATATTCAAAAAGATACATTTATTACTCATACTCATTATTTTAGTATTGAGTCACAGTAGATTGTCGTCGCAACACGATAAACTTCAAAATTTACGGTTTCAAGCAGAGTATCAATACGGCTTCATTTTGCCTGAATATTCGAACTTAAATTACCTGGTAAATGCTCCGGTTCGGTCGTTGAATTTCAGTGTGATTAAACAATCGTTTGGACAAACTTCTTGGGAGGAGTTGTATCACTATCCGTCGTTTGGGTTATCGGTATTTTTAACGACCCTCGGAAATGATGAAGTGAATGGAAAGGAATGGGCAATTTATCCGTTTTTCAGGTTTAATATTTTGGAATACAAGCGATTCAGTTGGTTTGTTCAAACCGGAATTGGTTTTGGTCGTGTGAGTAAAAAATTCGATTTAGAAACAAATTATCTAAACATCACGACAGGCTCAAAAAATAATATTCATTACAATTTAAAAACTGGATTCGAATATAAAATCACCAATCAACTTCGCTTGAATGCAGGTATATCATTAGATCACTTTTCAAATGGCAATACCAAAGAGCCCAATTTAGGTTTGAATTCGTTCACATCTATCGTTGGCGTAGCCATTCAGCCTAAGGCTCCGCAAGAAAAAATTAAAAATCAACTCGGAGCGCATGAGGTAAAAAACAGTTTGGAATTGAGTTATAGATTTGGAGGAAAAAGAGCCCGAGCATTGGCATCATCGTATTTCTATACATCAACAGTTTCGTTGGCATTACAAAGAAATGTTTACCGTGCATTCCATATAGGTTTAGGTATTGATGGATTTTATGATTCATCTACAGAAACAGAAATGATTGCGGCGAAAGCGAATCCATATAAATCTTCTGATGATTTTCAAACGGGAATTTCCATATCACAAGCTATTGTTTATAACAAGCTCAGGATCATTTTTCAAGAAGGCGTTTATTTGGGATTAACTTATAAAGTGAAACGACATCCTATTTATACAAGAGGAACTGTAAGCTACCAAATAACAGAACCATTGTCGGTGAGTATCTCTATGAAATCGCATTTGCATGTATTGGATTATCCGGAAATTGGAATTAATTATAGATGGCAGCAATGAAATTCGGAAGATTAATTTTATTTGGAACAATCAATCTCATGTTATCCTTATTTATAGGATGCAAGAAAGATCCGAATGCAAGAATTGATAAACTAGAAAATACATCCGCGTTTAAGGAAATTGTTTTAGATGATGCATTTGATTTAACGATTTACCAGGACAGTGTTTACTCAATTGAGATAAATGCGCATGAAGATTTTATTGAAGAGATAGAATATACGATTGTTGACAGTGTTTTGACTATACAAAACAATTCGGGAAAGCGCTGGAGAAATCCTGAAACGAATAAAATTTCAATAACCATTCATTGCGATAGACCAAGACTGATTCAAGCAAATGAAAGTTGTTTTATAAAAACTGGCAATCCGATTGTTTCCAATGAATTGGGTTTGGTAGTATATGGAAAGTTGAATCAGGCAGACTTAGAATTGAACGGGAACGTATTCTATTTTTGGAACAATCATCCTTGTGGGGGGAAATTAAAATTACGTGGTAAAACGGATCAATTGAAGTTGTGGAGTTTTGCCATTATGCAGGTAGATGCATCTGCTTGCGAGAGTCGATATGGCTTGGTGGAGAACTTCTCGAAAGGGAATTGTAAAGTGAATATTTCCGAAAAGCTCGATTATAGTTTACAAGGCGAAGGAAATATTCTATTAAAAGGAAATCCAACTTTGCAGTTGCTCAAACAAACATCTACAGGAAGTTTGATTCGAGAATAGAATTAATTGAATGAGAATTCAGGTCATTCGTTCGGTTAAATCAATTAAGCTTCTTTAAAGAACTTAATGAAGATAAAAACCGCTGCATAAAAGAAAGTTACCAATAAAATCCCTTTCCCAGTTTGCTCATATTCTGGCTTTTTCATGTAACGGGTGAATGGGATCAAATTCACTGCTATCGACAAAACCAGTGAGGTTGCTTGATCGAACCTTGGAAAGGTAATTCCGTTGCGCTCAACAGTAAATGCCTCTTGAAGAATTACATATAAAAAAACAGGCAGGACGGCACCTATAGAAGCGCCAAAAGCCAAACTATTTCTTTTAAACATTTTGCTCCCAATTTTTGAAGTGTTGCAAAGAGGAATGCGCTGTGATATCGTACTGACAAGGTACAATTGAAACATAATTGTTTTCGAGCGCCCAAATATCGGTATCTAAACCATCATCGAAATTTCGGAAAACTCCAGTTAGCCAATAATAAGGTTTACCGTTTGGATCGATGCGTTCATCGAATTCCTCTTCCCAATTTGCACGTGCCTGACGACAAACCTTTATCCCTTTAATAAGGTCTTTATTGGTGTTTGGAATATTGACATTCAAGCATACCCCATTTGGCATTTTATCTGCAAGGGCTTGACGAATAATGATTCGTGCAAAGTGCTGTGAAGCTGAAAAATCTGCATCAATCGAATGATCTAACAAAGAAAATCCGATCGAAGGGATACCTTCCATAGCACCTTCCATAGCAGCCGACATTGTACCAGAATAAATAACATTTATTGATGCGTTAGAGCCGTGGTTGATACCAGAAATCAACAAATCGGGCTTGCGTTTCAGAATCTTATTGACAGCCAATTTAATGCAATCGACAGGAGTTCCTGAACAGGCATATTCAAGGATATCTGTTGAATTCAATTGATTTACGCGAATTGTAGCATTAATAGTAATGGCATGCCCCATCGCAGATTGCGGTTTATCTGGCGCTACTACTACTACATCTCCAAACTCACGTGCTACATCGATAAGATTTCTGATCCCTGGAGCTGTGATTCCATCGTCGTTACATACCAAAATAAGTTTTTTCTCTGCCATCTGCATTAATTTTCAGCAAAAATAGAGGATAGATTGTCTATTCTAACAAAGAATGAAAAAACTAATTCGCTATAAATCAAACAGAAAACGAATATTTACAAGGAAGTTTTTGGAAGTAACTTTTTTTTATACATTTGCACTCCCCCACGGTGAGGTGGGTGAGAGGCTGAAACCACCAGTTTGCTAAACTGACGTACGGGAAACTGTACCGCGGGTTCGAATCCCGCCCTCACCGCGCACCGAAAGAAAAGAATTGGCTTAGGCCGGTTCGGGATGTAGCGTAGTCCGGTCATCGCGCCTGGTTTGGGACCAGGAGGTCGCAAGTTCGAATCTTGCCATCCCGACAAAAGCCTGTGAGAAATCACAGGCTTTTTTGTTTTCTACCATATTAGCGGGAATAAGAAAAACAATACTTTATTTTCTAAATTAACTGAGCGTTGTTTTAACCTATTCAATAAAACAGATTAAGCACTAAACAAGAATTACAACATTGAAAATTTAAAAAGCAGAATGCTAAAACTATCTTCTACCAGATCTATTTCGCCCTTTGTTTCCTGCTGGATTGAGCTTATTGCTTTTTGATCTTTTATCGCTTGAAGGCTTTGACGTTCTTGATTTTGTTGATGTTGATTGTTTATTGTTTTTGGAATCGGGCCTTTCGGTAGATGCTCTTTTGGGTTTAGATGAGCTATGCGTATTAGATTTAGTAGATTTTAGTGGTTTAGGTTCAGTCTCTTTAAATGTACTTTGGTTTTTAGAGTGTTTCTTCGGTGCGATATTGGAAGAATTTACAAGCATACTTTGAATTTGAAGCATTTCAGAAGCTGAAAGATTCCTCCAATTCCCTTGTCCAACATCCAATTTAATATTCATAATTCTAATTCGCTTCAGTCGAACAACTTCATAATTAAGGTATTCACACATTCTTCGAATTTGACGATTCAGACCTTGCGTAAGGACTATTCGAAACTCATTGGACTTGGTTTGTTCTACCAAGCATTTCTTGGTTGTACCGCCTAGAATTGGAATTCCAGCAGACATTTTAGAAACGAAATCTTGATTAAGTGGCCTATCAACAGTAACTATATATTCTTTTTCGTGTTTGTTTCCGGCCCTAAGAATTTTATTGACGATATCGCCGTCGCTCGTTAAAAAGATCAAGCCTTCACTGTCTTTATCTAACCGCCCAATGGGAAAAATACGACGCTCATGGTTAATGAATTCAACAATATTATTTCGTTCATTGGTCGTATCGGTAGTACAAACAATACCAACTGGTTTGTTGAATGCAATGTAAACATGGTCTTCAGAATTATTTTCAATAAATTGACCATTCACCATTACTTTATCGCCACGAAACACTTTGGCACCAATTCCTGCGATGGTTCCGTTTACTTTCACTTTTTTGCCTTCAATAAGCCTGTCAGCTTCACGTCTTGAGCAAAAGCCCAATTCGCTTAAGAATTTATTTAACCTAGTTCCTTCTGAATTGTCCATTTCAAGCAGTAAATCAAGAATATCGTTTAAGGGCATTGATGTACATGATCTCAACCTTTTCTCTTGCCCATGGTGTGGTTCGCAAGAATTTAAGACTTGACTTTATTGATGGATCATCCTTAAAACAACGAATATTCACTAATGAAGCCATTTTTTCCCAACCAAGATGCTTAACCAAATATTCAAGCATATCAGATAATTTTACTCCGTGGAGTGGATTATTTGGTTGCATGCTGTCATTTAATTCATCGCTCATTTTACAAAATTCGTGTTCAAAATTAAGCAATATGTTCAATCTATGATACGTTAACTGCTTTAATAAAAAGAAATTTAAATGAATATATTTGCATAACAAGATTGTTCAATGAAAATAAGGTTATTCTTATTGCTGATTTTGATGTCATTCGAATCTTTTGGAAAAACAATTCCGAAAAAAGATACGATCACAGTGTATGAAGTATATGAATATATAAAATGTTCAGGAATACTTCATCCTGAAATTGTATTGAGACAAGCTATATGGGAAACTGGATGGTTCAAATCAAGGCATGCTTTAGAGAAAAATAATTTATTTGGATTTAGGTATTCGAAAAAATATATGTCGTTTGAAAATTGGCAATCTTGTGTAAATTATTATAAAAGTTGGCAGGAAAGGAAATATACAAATAAGGGTGAAGATTATTACAAATTCTTGATTCGCATTAAATATGCAACTTCTGCAAAATATATTAGTTGCTTGAAGAGCTTAAGGCTAGAAATTCCGCAAATTGAATGCAATGAAAAATAAGCGCTCTGAGCCATTGGTGATTTTGCTTGTTTCCAGTTTAATAATTTCAACATTATCATTCATTCCATTTAAAATATGGAATTATGAACTCCCCGATTATTTATCTGATTTAAAATCGAAATCAACAAAATTAATCGAACATCCAGAGCAGAAGAAATACACTGGTAAGAAAGACAGTTCATTTGCAGAGCCTTCCAAGATGCTTGCAGATACAACCATCAATAGCTTTGGTGATCTAACAAAATTCTTTGAAGCCTTATATGCCTTGCAAGAAAAGCCTCAGGCTGTTCACATTGCTTACTTTGGCGATTCGATGATTGAAGGTGATCTGATCACGATGGATATGCGATCGATGCTTCAAAAGAAATTTGGTGGAAAGGGAGTTGGGTACATGCCAATTACATCAGCAACAGCAGGTTTTAGATCAACAATCAGGCATCAGTTTAACGAATTGTGGACCACATTCAATTACAATGAGAAGCCATCAAAAGACAAACAATTGTGTTGGAGTGGATATTGCTTCCAAGGCAATCCAGGAGCTAAAGCAAATTTCAACAAAGCTAAGGGCTATCCATCTTTCAACAGTGTAAAAGCCTATTGTAAAAGCAATAACAACGGTCGAATTAGAGTTCAAGCCGGAGACAAATCAATATTTATTGATATCCCCATGGCTGATTCAATTCAAACCATTGAAATAAAAGACAGTTTAGATTTTGATCAATTAGAAATTGAAGTCATTGAAGGAAATCCTGAATTCTATGGATTAAATTTTGAAAATGGCACAGGTGTTTATTTAGATAATTATTCCTTCAGAGGGAATTCAGGTATTCCATTGTCGTCTGTTAAAGATGATATGTATTCATTTGCATCAAACAATCTGAATTGCAAACTTGTCATTTTGCATTATGGTCTGAATGTAGTAGGTCATGACTCAAAGGATTATTCATGGTATTTAACCCCATTTCGAAAAACGATTCGCAAGATTAAATCAGCATTTCCAAATGCTACTATAGTGCTTGCTAGTGTAGGCGATAAGTCCTACAAATTAGGAAAGCAATACCATACCGAACCTGATATTCCTTTGTTTGTTGGTATGCAAATTAAATTGGCGAGAGAAGAAAACATTGTGTTCTGGAATATGTATAAGGCGATGGGCGGATATGACAGTATGAAACGGTGGGTTGAGGAAAGCCCGAAAAGAGCGTCGAAAGACTATACCCATTTGAATCATCAAGGAGCAAAAGAAGTAGCTACATTGTTCTACAATTGGCTGATGGAAGAATACAATAACTTTCTAATAAACAAACTAGATAACATCCTGAAGATTGAGACTGTAAGCAATAAAAATGATATGCCATGAAAATTTTCCTTGCAATAATATTGCTTTCAGCGGGCCATTTGCGGGCTCAAAACGACAGTTTGCCATTCATTAATGATTCGTTAAATATCATCATAAATGCTGAAGGATTAGACAAATTCATTTCAGCCATTCAAAACTATAAATCTGGAGGAATTCAAGATTTAAGCATTGTTCATATCGGCGATTCGCATGTACAAGCTGGATTTTACAGTGAGCCAATCAGAAAAACATTTCAAGGGAAATATGGGAATGCAGGAAGAGGATTGGTATTTCCTTATCAGGCAACCAAAACAAATGGACCAGCTGATTACTCATTTAGTTCTTTGCAAGTTTGGAAAACGCGGAGAAACAGTATTGAAAAGGGCAATCTTCCAACCGGAATTGCGGGACATACAGCATACAATTCACAGAAAATCTCGTCATTAACATTCAAGCCACGAGATAAAATGATGATTGGCAAACCAAAAGTGGTTGAAATCTATCATGAATCTATTGCAGATAGCAACTACTGTTACCAAATTACAGATAGTTTAGGAAATAAAATTGGTGTTTTTGACAGCTTAAAAAGCACCAATCAAAAATCAGTATTCAAGGTTTCTCCCAACGGCTACCAATGGGCAATAAGACCAGATATTGAAAACAACCAAGGAAAATCGTCCACAATATTTGGAGTTAATTTGATCAATCAATCAGGGCTTCTCATGCACACTATAGGCGTGAATGGAGCTGAATATGAACACTATTTAAGAAGTGAATATTTCAACAATCAATTGCCATCATTAAAACCAAATTTGATCATTGTTTCATTGGGTACAAATGAAGCTTACAATACAAAAGATTTTGATCCAATTATATTTGAAGCGATTGTTGATTCCTTTATTACAATCACCAAAGCCAATAATCCAGAAGCTTCTATATTAATTTCTTCGCCACCAAGTATCGGACAAGTTACGGTGACAAGAAACAAGAAGAGACGTAAGGTTTACAATTACACTGAAAATAAAAACATTCCAATTATTTGTGGCATTTTAGAAAATCAAGCAGTGAAACATCAATGTTCGTATTGGAATTTCTATGCTGTTATGGGTGGCTTCAACTCAATAAATAAATGGTATGCCAAAGGAATGACAGATAAAAGGAGAATCCATTTTAGCAAAAAAGGTTACCTGATTCAGGGTGGTTTGCTGAACCGTGCACTTAATTCAGAAATCGAGAAGAAAATTAAATAGGAAATGATTGATTTAAGTCAAATTGCATCATTGCTGATTTATAATCCAGACGACAGGCTGCTGTTTAACTCTGGTTTTTTCCTTTATTTTCTATTGTTCTTTTTCTTGGGATATTTCTTGTTACGAAATAAGAGCCAAGCTAGAATAGCATTTGTTTCTTTATTCTCATTGTTTTTCTTCTACAAGGCATGTGGATGGTATGTTGGGTTGGTAATTCTTGCTGCAATTGTGGATTTCAATTTAAGTACTAGAATTTACAAATCTAGAAATGCGATAAAAAGAAAAGGTCTTCTAATTTTCAGTTTAGTCTTGAATTTAGGATTACTTTGTTACTTTAAATACACCGACTTTTTCATTGGAATTCTGAATGATATTCAATCAAATAATATTCAGCCATTGAAATTGATATTGCCAGTAGGTATTTCATTTTACACGTTTGAAAATATTAGTTATACGATAGATATATATAGAAGGAGTTGCAAACCTGTGAAGCACTTCATGGATTATCTTTACTTCTTGTCGTTCTTCCCTAAGCTAATGATGGGGCCAATTGTTCGGGCTGCGGATTTTATTCCACAAATAAGAAAACCAATTTGGCTAACAAACAAAGATGTTTCGAAGGGATTTTTTCTCATCATTAGTGGTTGTATCAAGAAAGTGATTATTTCAGATTACATTAGTACGCACTTGGTAAATACTGTTTTCGACGATCCAACTCGCTATTCAGGAATAGAGTGTTTGTTTGCGGTTTATGGATATGCTTTGGTCATTTATTGCGACTTTAGTGGCTATTCGGATATGGCCATTGGAATTGCTAAATGGATGGGTATAGACGTTAACATTAATTTCAATGCTCCTTACCAAAGTAAGTCGATCACAGAGTTTTGGAGAAAATGGCATATATCATTATCAAGTTGGCTAAGAGATTATCTCTACATCTCATTAGGAGGAAATCGAAAAGGCAAATTGCGCACCTATTTTAACCTAATAATCACCATGGTAATTGGTGGATTTTGGCATGGAGCAAGTTGGAATTTTCTGTTTTGGGGAGCTGCACACGGAATAATTCTGGCGATCGAAAAATTGTGGTCAGATAACTTCAAATCGAAAGATAAACCAAGAGGTTTTATTACAAGATTTGTCCAAACTTTAATCACCTTTCATTTGGTTTGTGCCCTTTGGATCTTCTTTAAAGCCGATTCATTCTCTGCTGCTGGAGATATGTTCAGTCAATTGTGGTATGCTATTGATTTAAGCGTATTGCCAGCATTTTGGGTACAATACAAAGCTGTGGTTATTTTGCTTTTATTAGGTTTTTTGCTCCATGCAGCACCAATAAAATGGAACGATTTGATCATTTCATTTGCTTCAAAAATGCACTGGGCATTTAAAGCTATCGTGTTAACAGTTGTTCTATCCTTCCTATACTACTTTAATAGTGCTGGCCAAGTTTTACCAATTTACTTGCAGTTTTAATCTTCTGTTTTAGTTCAATTATTGTTTGCTTGATAGGCTAAAGCGATTCGTCTTCCAAGCCCAATAAATGAGTACAAATTGTAAGGGCAAACGAATGTAAGCCAGCGTCTTCGAGCCTATTGCAGGATTGTCGAGGAAAACATCGATGATGTGCAATGGCAGAAATGCAATCATCATGAACAATATAGCCCAAGTTGCGAATAATCTGGCAGGACGAAAAAAGAAAATGAATCCAATGAATATTTCGGCTCCTCCAGTCAGGTAATTAATCAAATTTCCAGGAAGAAATTCAGGGATGAACAGCAAAAACAAGGATGGCTGTATAAAATGTGTAATACCTCCAAGAATGATAAAGCTAGCTAGTACAAAAGACGATATCCTCATTCGATTATTTTAAACATCATTAGAACATATTCTATTTGAAATTAAATGTAAAACGAAAAATTAAATTTTAATTTATTAATAATGGATTCGCTTCTCAAAGAATCAAATGTAGAAAGACAAATGTAAAAACGCTTATTGAAATTGAAAGTTAATGATGTTCGGAATCATATAACTTCATCATCAAACGATTTTAAAACAAAAGCCCTTCAGAATTTCTTCTAAAGGGCTTTTTCAAGTGATCCCGTTTGGATTCGAACCAAAGACCCACAGCTTAGAAGGCTGTTGCTCTATCCAACTGAGCTACGGGACCTGAAAACGGGTGCAAATATAGGAAAAGATCAATCCTATTCAATAGAAAAGATGAAATCATGCATCTGACTGATATTCTACACATTAAGAAATAAAATTATCAATTCATTAAAACTTGTAGTCGCGTTCATTCCCATTAGACCATTTCATTCTTCCACCTGTTTCACTATTTTTCAAACAATTAAAGTAGCCGAAAATAGAATCTATTTATCGAAGAATTATAGCAGTAGCGATGATGTGAAAGCACAATTTCTGTTTCGTAAAATGCAAGGTGAAAATGATTGGACGCTCTTGAAAAAATCCGAAGAGCATCCATTTCAAAGTGAATACAAAGACCGCAATTTTGAGAAGAAGAAATTTTATGAACATCGATTATAAGCTTCAGATATCAGCGGATTAATGTCTGAATTCTCGCCTATTGGAAGTGTTAGAACCTACGACAATGGCTTGCGAAAGGGTGTCTCCGATTTTAACCTAATATTTGATAAAGAAAAGGGCAAGAACGTCCTAAATTGGAAATATGAAGAAAAGGGAGAGTATCAATTTTGGATTTATAGATCACTAAAAAATCAACCGATCACCAAATACAAAGCTGTTAAAGGTGATTCGAGGATATTTGAAGAAGAGGTGTTGAATAGTGCGAACAATCAATACCATGATGCTATAAAAGTTGTGTATAAAAACGGAGGTGAATCGCCAATCAAAGCCATTAAGGAAATCGAAAACAAGTAGTTTATACCTGTAATTCATGTGCCTGTAAAATCAAACAATTCAGGAAATTTTGCCTTCTTTGCAAACAATTAAGCTTAAACGAGCTTTAATATCGCAATGAAAGCAATCATCACAAGCATCATACTGCTATTCGCAATTCAAGGGATAGCACAAAGAGGAATCATTCAAGGTAAAATTCTCGATAAAAACACTAAAGAACCACTAGAATATGCCATTGTAGCGGTTTACAATTCCAAAGACAGCTTGCTCAATGGTGGACTTGCAAAAAGCAATGGAGACTTTCAAGTGGATCGCCTGCCTCAAGGAAATTTGAAAGTGAAAATTAGTTTTGTAGGCTACAATACCCAACAAATTCAAGTCGTTCTAACGCCAGGTCAAGCGGTGAAAGACATCGGGAATGTGAAGCTTGAAATGAGCGGAGATTTGCTGAAAGGTGTAGAAATTGAGTCTGAAAAATCGACTGTTCAAATTGGAATCGACAGACGAATCTACAATGTCGAAAAGGATTTGAGCGCGCGTGGAGGAACCGCGATCGATGCCATGAAAAACATTCCAGGCTTAACGGTGGGATTAGACAATTCGGTGACGTTGAGAAACCAAAATCCAACAGTGTTTGTGGATGGAAGACCAACCTTGATGACATTGGACCAAATTCCAGCAGATGATATCGAAAGAATCGAAGTGATCACAAATCCTTCTGCGAAATACGTTGCAGATGCCACAGGTGGAATTATCAATGTGATCATGAAGAAGAACCTCAAACCAGGTTATTTTGGAAACATCACGGCAGGAATTGGAACTGGAGATCGTTACAACTTAAACAGCAGCATCAGTATTCGTGAAAAGAACTTAACGGTGCAGCTTTCAGGTGGATATTACAATGCGCTCAACAACAACAATGGCTTATCGTATCGTGAGAATATTCTATCGGGCAGAGTACTTGGTGGATACGACCAAGATAATCTAAATGCCTCCACAAGAAATGGCTTCAACAGTAGGCTTCAAGTGGATTACAAAACCAGTGTGCGAAGTTTACTCAGTGCATCGCTGAGTTATTCCGACAATGACTACAACTCAAGTGAGCGTCAGGATTATTTTTTCTTTGATAGTTTGGAAGTAAAGACGGCAGATGGTTATCGCCAGAATGAACAAATCAACAATTGGAAAACATTCACTGCTGGTATTAACTACAAAAAAGCTTTTGCAAAAGCAGGAAAAGAGTTAACGTCGGATTTAAGCTTAACGAGTTCATGGAATGAAAACAATGCTGATTACCGAACATTCGATAATGCAACGGCAACAGAAAATGCAGTTCAATTAAAACAATTAAATACAGGAAAGCGAGAAGCCGATTTACTTACGTTTCAATTAGACATGGTGGATCCACGCGGTGAAAATGCGCGACTAGAATATGGAGCCCGTGCATCTTATAAACTTTCTTACTCCGACTTTTTGGTGCAATATGAAGATCTACTCAATAACAGTACATTATTAGATTCCGGATTAAGCAACAATTTACGAATTGATGATTTTGTTGGTGCTGCCTATGTAAATTATGCAGGAATGTGGAAAGGAATCGGATATCAAGCTGGTTTGCGTTACGAACACACTTGGTTTGTTGGTGAATTAACAAATACAGGAGAAACGTTTAATTATATCTATCCTAAATCGTTAAAGGAAATTGATAAAGTTTTGTTTCCTGCTATTTATTTGTCGAAAAAAATTAAGGATAAACATGAATTTCAAATGAATTATTCGCGTAAAATCGGGCGACCAGGTTTCATGCAATTGATTCCATTTATCATGTATGCAGACCGTCAAAGTGTGCAAATTGGGAATCCAGTATTGGGACCAGAATTCATTAATTTGGGAGAAGTGAATTACAGTTTCACTGGAAATAAAGGCAGTTTGTTAACCAGTGTATATGCGAGACAAACTTTGTTTTCCATTACTCCTGTGGTTTATACATCAGAAATTGATCCTGAGATATTAATTTCATCGTATGTAAATGGCCGTGATAAATTAGATTTAGGTTGGGAAACCACGATAAAAAGAAGCATCACGAAATGGCTTGATTTCACTACCAATGCAAATTTATTTTACACCAAAGTGAGTTTGGAGCAAGGTGGAACAATAGTGAACAATGAAGGATTCAGTTGGAACATCAAAGGAATGTTGAGCGTGAAAGCTTCTAAGAAATTAAATTTCCAATGGAATGGGAATTATGAAGCACCTAGGATTATTCCGCAAGGGAAAGTGAATCCAATTTGGTTTATGGATTTCTCTTGCAGCTACATATTTAACAAGAAATTCTCTGCATCGGCTACCTTGAGTGATGCATTCAATACCAAGCAATACGGCACATTTTATTCAACAGATAATTTCACACAACGCAGCGTTCGCCGTTGGGAATCGAGGTATTTCAGGGTGAATTTAACTTGGAAATTCGGAGAACCTGATGTGTCGATATTTAGAAGAAGATCGGGAGGCCGCAGAGAACCAGGTAGCGGTGGCACCGAAATGGAAATGTAATTCTCACTGTTTTGGTGATGCCCGCGTTAGGGATTGACGCGAAAAGCCTTTTGTGAGGAACGAGCAAAAGCTTGAAGCAAAAGCCCGACCCTTGAGGAACGCCCAAAAAAAATATTTAACCTCGGACTAAAGTCCGAGGCTGCGGGGAAAGAAGCTGCTTGCGTAGAGCTCGGAATACCACATTTGCCTCTCAGCATCCATGGACTTTATTCCATGGATAAAAGCCAAACAAATCACAAGCTCACTTCAGTCCTAAGATTTCTACAACTTCCCAGCTACAATCTCATCTACAATCAAAGGATCCAACAAGGTTGATGTATCGCCCAAACTGCCCAATTCGTTTTCGGCAACCTTGCGCAAAATGCGGCGCATGATTTTTCCTGAACGCGTTTTTGGCAATCCAGTCACGAATTGAATTTTATCGGGTTTTGCAATTCTTCCGATTTCTGAACTCACTGTTTCATAAATGTCTTCGCGCAATTGCGTAGCATTATCGGGCATTTTATCGCATATAACAAAAGCATAAATTCCTTGTCCTTTAATGTCGTGCGGATAGCCAACTACTGCACTTTCAATCACGTGCTTGTTTTGGTTGATCGCATTTTCAATCTCCGCTGTTCCAAAACGATGTCCCGAAACATTAATCACATCATCAACACGACCAATGATTCTGTACAATCCATTTTCATCGCGACGCGCGCCATCTCCAGTGAAATAGTAGTTTTTATAGGCTGAAAAATAGGTCTGATAACAGCGTTCATGATCGCCATAAGTGGTTCGAATCATCGATGGCCAAGGAAATTTCACCGCCAAATAACCTTCTTGGTCGTTTCCTTCGATTTCCTGCCCTTCTTGGTTGAGCAATACAGGCTGAATTCCAGGAAGCGGCTGACCTGCATGCGCTGGTTTTGAAGCCGTTACACCAGCCATCGCAGATATCATGATGCCTCCCGTTTCGGTTTGCCACCAAGTGTCTACCACCGGACAACGTTCTTTTCCAACGTGTAAATAGTACCAATGCCAAGCTTCTTCGTTGATCGGCTCTCCCACTGATCCTAAAACCCTTAAAGAGTGAAGATTGAAAGCCAAAACATGGTCAATTCCAGCAGCCATTAACGAACGAATTGCGGTTGGCGCGGTGTAAAAAACTGTCACGCCATGTTTGTCGATCACCGACCAAAAACGACCTGGATCAGGATACGTTGGAATTCCCTCAAACATCACCGATGAAATGCCCGACATCAATGGTCCATAGAGTAAATAACTGTGCCCTGTAATCCAACCAATATCGGCAGTGCACCAATAAATATCGTTTTCCTCGATTTGGAAAACATTGCGAAAACTATAATCCACGTAAGTCGCATAACCGCCACAAGTATGCACCACGCCTTTGGGTTTTCCCGTTGAGCCCGATGTATATAAAATGAACAACATATCTTCAGCATCCATCGGTTCTGCAGGACATTCACTGTCAACATGTTGAAGCTCTTCATGCCACCAAACATCACGACCAGAAACCATTTCCGGCATCCAATTCAAGTGGTTGTAAACGATCACACGGTTAACGGTTGAACAATTATCAAGCGCCTCATCCACAACGCGTTTCAAAGGAATTTGCTTAGGTCCACGGCTCATACCATCGGCAGTAATTACCACCGAACAAGCCGCATCGTTGATTCGATCTGCCATTGAATTTGCCGAAAATCCAGCAAAAACCACCGAATGGATTGCTCCAATTCGTGCGCAGGCAAGGGTTGCTACCGCCAAAGCAGGAATCATCGGCATGTACAAACAAACGCGATCTCCTTTTCTTACACCATTGCGCTTCAATACATTAGCAAACTTGCACACTTCAAAATACAATTCCCGATAGGTAATTCTTCGCGCCAAATCTTTTGGATCATTCGGCTCGAAAATGATCGCTGTTTTATCGCCACGATCAGCCAAATGCCGATCAAGACAATTCTCCGAAATATTCAATTTCCCACCCGAAAACCACTTCACTTCGTACGGATCAAACGACCAATCCAGCACCTTATCCCAGGGCTTTTGCCAATGTAAATTCGACGCAACTTCAGCCCAAAAAGCCTCTGGATTCTCGATACTTGCCAAGCGAGCAGCCTCATATTCGGCCTGTGAGCGAATTCTATTTTTATACAACATCGGTGGTGAAATATTATCTCAGTGAAAGTAGATCGGTATAAACCTTTCTGCAATGATAAAAATCAGCAAATTTCCAATTAAAACAAGCGCCAGTTTGCTAATTTGCTTTAGTGAATTTTCCCTCCGGGGAAGGACATCCTGCTAAGTGCAAATTCTGGCTTGCGATAATCCACTCTTTCAGTGCACAAAATGGGCATCTTCCTCCGGGGAAACCGAACTGCTAGAAAACCAGCAAGCGCGTTTCAGTTAAAGCATCCATAGCATATCGAATGCCCTCGAGTCCTTCACCTGAATCACGCAAACCTCCATATGGCATGTGATCGAGTCTAAATCCAGGCGCCGAATTGATGATTAAACTGCCTACACGAATTTGTTGCAATGCTGTTTTCATACGATCGAGCCTTTGGGTGAAATATCCGCACTGCAAGCCAAATCGGGTATTGTTAGCCAATTCAAACGCATGATCTGCATTTCTGCACACTTCAAAAGTGACGATTGGCCCAAAGGTTTCATCAGCATTTACTGCCATTTCTGGTGTTGTTCCAGTTAAAATAGTTGGAGCAAAAATGTTACGGTGAAAATCGATGGTTTGTCCACCAGCAATAACTGTTGCTCCACCACGAACTGCTTCTGCAACAAGACTTTCCATGCGCAACAAAGCTTCTTTAGAAATCAGAGGACCATTCAAGGTGAACTCATCGTTTGGATCTCCAGATTTAATTTTCGCAGTTTCAGAAATCAATAAATCCCTGAACACTTCTGCAATCGATTCTACAACATACACACGCTGTGTAGAGATGCAAACTTGTCCACCATACATGAAAGCTGAAGTCGCAATTTGTCGAGCAGCATCGTGCAAATCGGCTGTTTCATCTACAATTACAGCAGCATTTCCGCCCAATTCTAGAATGCAACGTTTTTTACCTGCATCTTTTTTCAACATCCACCCTACCCGATCGCTTCCGGTGAACGAAAACACTTGATAACGTTCATCTGCAAGCATGTTAAAAGCCGTTTGGTTATCGCAAACTGTGATGTTCAATGCGCCATCAGGTAAACCGGCTTCTTGAAATGCAGCAGCGAGCGACAAAATACTCAATGGTGCTTGTGGCGGCGCTTTAAGCACAATACTGCATCCAACAGCCAATGCAGGAACAATCTTGTGTAGCGCCAGATTTAATGGGAAATTAAATGGGGAAAATGCCAAGACTGGTCCGACTGGAAACTTTGCAGTCATAGCGTGCCTTCCACGACCACGACCAAAATCCATAGGAACAACTTCACCACTATAATTCATTACTTCACGTGCACCAACTTGAAGCGTTTGAATCGACCGTTCTACCTCAACTTTAGCCAATGAAATGGGTTTTCCTGCTTCAGCTGCAATAAGTTGAGTATAAAAATCTATTTTGGAATTTAATTGTGAAGCTACATGATTGAATATTTTGGCTTTTTGTGAAGCATCGAAATTCTTAAGTGCTGCAAAACCGCTGAGTGCTGACGAAATGAATAAATCGTGCTCTGCATTAATGGTTTGAGGAATTGAAGCCAACAAAGAACCATCATACTTATGAAAAACATCGAGTTTATTGCTGTTTAAATTCACCAAATAACGGCCTCCACAAAAGGGAAAAGGATGCGCAATCATATTTAAATTTTATTGGTATATGTTAGCAGAAGTTCCAAGATCTGTTCGCGAAAACTTGAAACATCATAAGGTGAATTATTTTCCAAATCAAGATTTAATTATTCGACGAGATTGAATCGAATTACCAGAATAAATATTTAACAAATAAATCCCAGTCTTTAATTGAGAAACATTAAGCTCAATTTGATGAGAATTATATGAATTACTTATAACAATCTGCCCGAAAATATTGACAATTTCAATCTTCTCAATGGGGTTTTCCTGCTGGATTTCAAGTAATTGATCTACAGGATTTGGAAAAATTAACGACCTATTTTGATTATCATTTTCTGTGTTCACCGAAACACCAATTGAACAATTCACATAATCTTCCATGGCATTATTGGCCGACTCATAGCAAAGTGTAGTGTTTCCATCGGTACCTTCCAATAAAATCTCACTTTCATCGAAGCCAAGTATGCCCAAATAATGTTTGTAGAGCTCCGACCTCAACACCACTTTTTGCGTAAATGCGGGCGAAGAAATTGAGCGACATTCAAGTCCACCGTTGATGATGTTGTTCGTATGCGCAAATCCTTGCAAATACATTTTCGGTGCAGCATATTCACCTGATTCAGGAAGCCACACACCTTGCATTACTTGGTGACAAGAAGGCTTTGGACATTGCGGCATCATCCAAAACCAAATGGCCGATTTAAAAGCCAACACGCCATCTTGCTGCAACAGATCAGGATTGTCGAGAAGCACACTGATATCATTAAAAAGGAATTTGGAGAATTGTCCGTAATTGTAATTCCACGACAATTGAATTGGGCCTCTGCCGTAGTATCCAACATTCGGATTTGGTGGATAAGTTGAGCTGGCTTGAGAATAAGTTCCGGCTCCAGTGCTGGCATTGTAGCCTACTTCATGCACAAAATACAATCCCCAATTTGCATAATCGCCTTCAGAACCACCACCGATTGGCATTTGCCATCCACCTGTAGTTTCTTTAGAGATATTCGCTAAAAATGCAGCCAATTCTCGTTTGTTATTTTGTTCTGAATTTGTGTTGAGGAAATCAACAAAATATACATTGTTAATTGTATTTGGAACTTCCGATAAATACCATGAAACATCTACATCAGAATAAATATAGGAAATGTTATCCAAGGTGTTTGTAACAGTAATTAGTTCACCATAAACACCCGCTTTACGTTTAATTTCTACAACATAGTTCGACATTTCATTCACCGCCTGATTCAAATTTTCGAATGAATAAAAATCAGTTGTATAACCTTGAGGATGTACACCATAAGTACCAGCCCGGCGAGGGAATAGAGAATCCCACTGTGTAGTGCTTAACAAATTTCCCAAGTTAGAATTTTGGGCATTGAGACTTTGTAAACTTGTGAAAACGAACAATAAAATAATATTTCTTATTGAAGAAAATGATTGCTTCATAGACACTTTGTTTTTTATCCTTTGCAAACAATTCAGGTTTAAAACAGCAACAGTTATTGAATTTTTCATGATCCGATATTTACTATAAAGTCTTAAAGATTTATCGTGTTTTTCATTTTATAGTGTAGCTTACATTTCTGCCTTGGCCTTGTTTTTCGATCAATCCCTTTTCGATTAAAGCAGCTAAAATACGTTTTACTGTAGGTGATGGAATCGACAATTTATTGGAAATTTCTCCCGACTGAATATTGGGGCGATTTTGAATAATATTAACGATTGATTTTTCTTTTGGAGAAAGTTGAGTTTCAACCCCGCTATAATTCAGTTTAGCCATTAATTGGGTTTGAATATTTGAAAGACTACTTAAAAAGAACTGCATCCAAACAGTAACATCTTCATTGGGGCGCTGTGACTGACAACTTCTAAGCGCTTGATAATATTCGCTTTTTCGGTTTTCTATTTCGTGTTCAAAACTCACGTAATGTATCCACTTGTATCCATTTTTAAGCAATAATAGTGTTGAAATTAATCGACTCAGTCTTCCATTTCCATCTTGGAAAGGGTGAACGCTCAAGAATTCATAAACAAGGGCTGCTATTCTGATTAAAGGATGAACTACCCTTTCAGAATTGTACCAATTGAACAATTCTCTGATTGCATCCTTTGTTGCAATCCCAGCTTCTGTTGTTTGAAAAATTAATTGTCGTGTGCCATTGGGCAATGTTGCTTCAACTGAATTACTGTGCTGCTTATAACTGCCTCTATGCCACTGGTCTTTATCACTATACTTCATTAAAGTATTGTGTAAACTTTTAACATTGCTTTCAGTAAGAACGATGCTTTGGTAAGATTCAGAAATCAAATCTAATGCTTCAAAATAACCAACAATTTCTTGCGAATCTCTATCGGTCAGTTTTGTGATATCAATCTTTTGAAGCAGCACATCAACCTCTTCATCACTCATTTTGTTGCCTTCAATTCGGTTTGATGCTCCAACACTTCTTACCGTCGCAATACTTTTTAATTCTTTTAGACTTTGACCTTCCCTTCGCTCAATCGCTGTCCAATTTGCATCAAAGCGATCAATTTCACTTATTAAATTAATCAGCGGCCAATCAATAATTAGATTTAAATTATAAACTCCACTACTCATTATGATACGAATTGATACGCAAATATGCGATTATGATTTGAAACCACAAGCACAAAATGATACGATTTGATACACTTTTATTCGATAATGATACGAATGATTAACCTGCTTGAATTGACGATTCTATTTAACATTGAATATTAAAGCCAAACTAACAATCAATCAAAAACTTAAATTAGTTTAAGCGAACCACTTAACGCATCAAAGTAATCGAACCAGTCTTCGTGAACCAATTGTTGTTCATCCACTGTACTTCAATAATCCATGCATAAACGTCCGATTGCACCAAACGCCCTTCGAAGGTGCCGTCCCAGCCTTTGTCGATTTCGTTCGATTCAAAAATCACTTTTCCTCGTCCATCGTACACCCACAATTTGTAAGTCTTTACGCCATTTCCACGCGGAAGAAAAACCTCATTCAATCCATCGCCATTCACTGTAAATCCTGAAGGGACAAACAAATTGTATGGTTCCTCCAAACAAATCGTACGACTATACACATCGCTACATCCGTTGCTATCGGCTACTTCAAGGGTCACTTCATAACCACCATGAAGAATGTATTCATGTGTTGGATTTGAACCTGCTGTATAAATTAACTCCTGTGCATCACCAAATGTCCACAATCCCTGATTAGCTCCGGTACTCAAATCGATGAAGTTGATATCTCGAATTTCGGCTGGAATACATTCCAAATCTGGATTAACGCTAAACTGTGCTTTCACCAATGGGAAGCCAGGCAAGGTAACGGATGAATCCAATGTGCAACCACTTGCTGGATCGGTCACTTCGAGCGCGTATGTATTTGACGCAAATCCAGACAAACTTTCGCCCGATTGGTATTCATTTCCCCTCCAGTTCACTCCATACGCCTGAGCTGAAACTGGAGAAATAACTGCAAAACTAGGTTCGCCATAACACAGTCTTTCCTCGGTTTCAATGGTAAAATCAATCTTTTCCGCTACGTAAATTGAAATCGTGTCTCGAATTCGAGAACATCCATCTGTGATGGTTAAAGTGTAGTCCTTGCTAACTGGTGGACTCAATATCTGCTGTTGCAAAGGAGGTAGATTGTCGCTCCAGATATAACTGATAAAATGTCCATTTCCACCCCAAGCGGAGATATTTACCGATGTGTAATCTCCATAACAAAGCGAATCATCATTCACGACAACTTCATAGCCAATACGCGGCGCCACGGTTACAATAGCCGAATCAACACTGCGGCAATATCCTTCTCCAACTTCATAGATCAACAAGTGCTCACCTTCATCTGCCAAATAAGGATTGAAAAACAAGGTATCCACCAAACCAATTCCTGTGAGCGCTCCACCGAGCGGACTCACCTCTATCTCCAACAAAGTATCTACATAACAAACAGAACCACCTGGGGCGTCTAGATCGGCTTGAATGAATGGCTCCACCTCAACAGAAATAGTATCGGAACAACCATAATTGCTCGTGTAGATGAGCTCAATTTCACCATCACCAGCTTCCGATGGTGAGAAAATACCCAAACTATCATTCACGATTCCATCACCTGAAAAGATCCCCGGCAATGCGCTAGACTCGACTACAATTTGAATTTCCGGTGCCGATTCACAAATGGTTTCAGCTGGTGCTAACATCGATTGTTGCACAAAAAACCAAGCTGTATCGGCGCATGTATTGTTCGTGTATACCACCTGATGAATCCCATTACCCGCGATATTGGTGGAGAAATAATCTGGTTCATCATCCTCTCCTTCCACAACTCCTAAGCCCGACCAGCTACCACCCCAAGGGTAATTCCCCATGCTGCTTCGAACCAATTCCAATTCATTGTCACCCTTACAAAACACAAAGGTATCTTGCTCAATACGTGTGTATTCTACATAAACAATCGCCGTATCGGTGCAGCCATTTGGTAAGGTGTAAATCACATCAGTTTGAAAGTTTTGACCTCCATTAAAGGTTGCATCTAACAAGCCATTTGCTGGATCTACGATGCCATCGCCCGACCAAGTGCCTCCAATTGGATAAAAGTTCGCCAATTGAACAGTGCCTTCGGCTGGACAAGAATTCGAATTCCAACCTGCAAAGATCTCACGTACAAATATATCCACGTCTTGAGAACATCCAAACAGGCTGTAAGTGATGGTGTGCAAGCCGCCTTCAGCTTCACCAGGATCGAATGTGCCCAAAAGAGAATCAACAATTCCAGGTCCCGACCATCTTCCACCTGGAGGTTGCAATGTATACGAAATAGACGCTCCGCTTTGACAGATGCTGTCGATCGCCGTTGGAACACTGGAGATATTGTCGACAAAAATCTGCAAATCTTCTGTACATCCGTTCACTGAATACGTAATAGTGAAAACTCCATTTACCGTTGGATCAAACACACCCGAAGTGCTGATTCCACTGCCCGACCATGTTCCACCTAAAGGAGTGAATCCATTCAATTGGAAAGATGGCGAACCCGGACAAGCTGCCACTGGCAGGCCTGCATCGATAGGTAAAATATTGATCGCCACATAGGAAGAACATCCAAAAGTTTCGGTGATCGGCAAGTAATAGCCTACCTGATTGATTCCTGACGCAGCAGAATCTCCGTTGAAAACCCCAACCAATGTATCGGTTATGCCCGAACCAAACCACCAGCCTGTATTGGGAGTCGCATCCAAATCCACCGGAGGTGCAGATTGGCATTGACTAAATGCTGGAGGCATCACAGCCGGAGTGAATACCGTTATCGTGGTACTTCCAGAAGCTGGTACCGCAGGCGAAGTGTCATCTACAGTTAAGGTGTAAGTTGTCGTGGCTACAGGACACACATTCTGTGGACCAGCATTGGGTGGAAGGCCATTCGACCAAGTGTAGGTATAGATTCCATTTCCACCTGTAACTACAGCTTCAATTTCAGTGCATTCTCCTACGCAAATGCTATCACGTTCAGGGAATAAATTCACCACTATCGGACAATCATCTACACGGAAAGAATCGACTGTGGTGAAGGTCCACAAACTGTCGCAAGCATCGTAGTAATTGGTTGTTAGTTCAAGCTGGTAAGTGCCGCCCTGATTGAGTCCGGGCGAAAATGTAAGTGCTACTTGCTGCGTGCTATCACCGATGCAATTCACTGGCGATGCAGACAGAATTCCTTGATCCATCAACCCTTCTAGGATTTCAGGACCTAATAGTTCGAAAGCTCCAGCATACACAGAGTCGCAGTGAAGCTTTTTGCTCAAATTCACCACTGCTGAAGTAGTTGAACATGCAGGAGCTGGCAAAACGGCATCAATTTGAGGCGGAACTGGAGGAATAACTTGGGTTGTCCAACTTGCTTCCCAACCTGTACAAGCCACATTGGCATCGGTCACAAAATGCAACGAAAGACAACCTTGTGAAATTGAAATGGCTGGAGGAGGCGTTGTTCCTGAATAGGCGGGTCCAATTTGAGGATAAGTTTCATCTGGTCCTGCGTGAAAAGTGAGCGAATCAAAGCCCACTTCCACACAGAAATAATCAAAACTCAAAGTCGTTGTGCCTGGCGCATTTAGGCAAATTGTAAATGTTTGATTGGTGTTATGAAGATAGTTCACGCCATCTCCACCGTTGTCGTATAAAATGCCTTTGCATTCTGTAACTAAAGTGTCGGACATGTTAAACTCCAGCTGTGCCGATAGATTTTCAGCCATCAGCAAGCATACAATGCCCAATAGATATGTGACCTGTTTCTTCAACATTATCGAATGATCGTGATAGGATCAGTGGTTACTGGAGCACTCCATTCGCCAGATTGATCGCGCAAACGAATGGTAAAAGTGGCCGTTTCTTGGTCGCCGATTCCGAGGAGGAACAAAGTACTCAAACGGACGCGCAGCTTGCCGCTTATATTGAGCGTATATCCTTCAGGAGCCAATGGCTTCACATGGTAAAAATCGGGTTGACTCAAACGGCTGTCTTTTACTTCCAAATCGTTTACATCAGGATCGATGCTTCCTAAGTTCCCTTGTGAGTCTTGATACGAAATAACTACAATCACTGAGTCTACAAACTCCTTCACAGTATCGGTCGACAAGCTCACAATGCTGATAATAGGTGCAGTATTTAGAACCGGCTCTTCCTCGTCCTTCTTGCAACTGTTGAGCAGAAAGGGCAAGGCGAGCAGCACCAATTGTATAATGGGCAGTAGGATTCTCATTGTTCGCCTACTTGAAATGAATAATAGTTTCGAATATGTTCAGCGCTGTTCACCGAAGGAATCTCAGTAACAACAGGCTGATCGTCTTGCACATATACCCGAATAAATTGCTTTTGATACAAGGTTAATCCACTCACGGGTAAGGTAATTTTGTGCTGATAATTCACCTGATTTCCAGAATATCCAACCTGCGAAACCCCAGCAATAGCAGTTAAACTAAGTTCAGGAAGTGCCGAAAAATTGTTGAGCGTAGCTCCCGTTTTAAGCTTCAACACGCCAAGTTGATTTACAGGTGTATTGTCATCGCTGATTGATACGTAAACATCGATGCTTGAAGTACCTATTGGAACCACCAAAGCGCCTGTAGAAACATTCCTTTCTAACGGTACTGAGCCCCCTGAAACAGTAATGAAGATACCGTTGAGTTGTGGCGCCAAGTTGCTTGTTCCCGGCGAATTGCCGTAAAGATCTTTCGCTCCGTTTTGAATCCAATTGCGAACGTTCTGAATGTACTCGTTGCGTTTGGCGTCCCAATCGCTTCCTGGTTCCACTACAAGCGGCATGATTCCAGACTGTCCGTCGATGTCGGTCATTAATCGCGTAATCAAAACGCCTGCATCTGGATCTCCTGGCACGACCCGATAGTCGAAGGTTCCTTGCGGGTTATTTTTTATCACCGGTTGAAGCACCAAGGTATTGTAAGTGCTTTGAATGGTTCGAAAATCTGGTTCGAAAGTGCCATCATGACAACCCGAATTGGCACAGGTAGGTTGAAAGATGTTCTTGTGCAAACCTGCAATCGAATTTGGATCAGGTGAATATGTATCCTCTTCGCTCTCAGGCGCCTTGTTCTGAGGTAGATCGTAAGGATTCTCAACTGCTTCGTCCTTCTTGCAGCCAACCATGGCGAACAAGAGGAATAAAATCAACCACTGCTTCATATCCGATCGAATAAACTGGTTGAACCTGGTGCCAAGAAACCTGCATTGAGAATTTCATTCTTCACACCTAAAATTTCACCGATCGTTGGAACATTGTCGGAGGTTTGACCAATTGGGTTTCCTTCACTTCCAATGCTCAAATTTGCAGGCACATTTGGACCAGCCATGATGGTAAACACACGGTCTGTATTGGCATCGGAATGATCATAACCATACCAATCGTTGATGTCTTTGATTGGATTTGGATTGAGGTTTCTACCACATTCTGGAGAAGCTATCAAAATGGTGTTGTTAGCCATTTCTGGAATCTGGTTTTGGATGTAGTTCCAAAGATGTCCTACGGCATGGTCAGCGCGGTGTAACGCTCTGAGATAGCCTGTAAAGTCGGCATGACAACCATCAACATTACTAAGGTTCACCACAGTAATTGCAGGCTTGAACCATTTCATCACCTCGCAAGCAAAGCCCATTGTAAGCGAATCTCCATTGTCGGTAACTGGTGGAAATGCAATGGCATTCTGCGTTACACGCTCATACATGGTGCGCATAAATTCTTTGATGTCTTGCTTCTCTTCTTCGGTATTGCCTAGTGAATCACCACCTTGTCCGACAGATGAAAAACTCTGATCCAAAAAATACTTCATTTGATAGATAGGATCTAGCTCATTTTCCGGATGATATACCCTTGCATTGGACAAATGCTCGAACCCTAAATTGCCAAAAGTAACAGATGGTGCAAAGAAGTTTGCTCCATACCCAGAACCATAATCTGGGTGATTTGAGTAGTTCAACAATGGAACTGAATTTCCGATACCATTGCCGACAAACCATGTCTTTGTAGCTGGATAGCCGCCATGTCGTCGAAGGTATTCGAATATGGTTGGATTTCTAGGTTTCTGTTTTAGCCCTTGGGTGGTGACAGAACTTCCTTGCAAAAGATTGTTTAGTCCACCGTAATGCCCAGCCGATCCTCCACGAACTTCTTTGAAAAGTAAGCCTTGGGTTTCGAGCGTCTGACTGAGAATCTGCGGAATGGGCGTACCACCTGCAGCTCCATTTCCTTGATCCGTTCCGTAAACAATCTTGTTGTCGGGTGCTGCACCGTTAAACATATTGTACATGATATTCCCCGCCCATGGCAAACCTTGAGAATCGTCGAGATATCGTTGAAGAACAGATTCTTGCTGACGAACACCGCCTGCAAAAAGCACATACACCACGTGAGGTGCTAACTGCTGACCAGTAGAGGCGAACAACCGTCCACTTGGTAAAATATACGGAACTCCAAACGCTCCAGCAGCGGCAATCGAGGCATTTCGGATGAATTTACGACGGTTCATATCAGTAATACAGATATTCGTTAGACAATGCAAATGCGAAATAGACCAATTCGGAACTCAACTGCGGATTGGATTCAATGAAATTAATAAACCATGTTTTTTCGCCTTCCGACGGTATTCGCACAAAGAAACGCTCGTAGGTTTCCATCACAAATTTCTCAGGATTGGCGCGCATCACAGAATCGGATGGAAGAATGACTGTTGGCTCATTCATGAAATTGGAAATGAGCACTTCACGTCCGAGTTCTTTGTCACCGATCGACTCCAAACAATCGATTATTTGCACCAATTCATTTCCCGATAAGGCTTGCTGGAATAGGTTGGTGTGCAAAATGGAGACGTATTGCTCCTGCGATTTCATTTTGTCTTTCGCAGCAATCGATGGATATAAACGTACCTGATTCACCTCGAATTGGTCTTCTGCCAAGTCCTTTTTGCACGATTGCAAGCCAATGGCGACGAGTAACATCGCTGCTAATGTGAGACGCTTCATTTCAGAAATTTGCATATTCGTTAGTAATCAGAATGCGTTTTTGTAGGGCTTTCAGGTCCTTGTCAAGACCAAACTTCTGCATCTCTAACTCCATTTCGGTGGATGTTGGATTGCGCGCCAAAAGTGTATTGTAGGCCCAAATCACAACACCAAGTTTACATTCGTTCGATTGTGTGAGAATACGAACAAAGTCGGGCCGATTCTGCCCTGGTTGACCAAACAGAGATCCTGCCGTGTTGTCTTCTACCATCGAAAATCCGATTTGAAATTCGGCAGATGAAGGAAATCTGAAGAACAGATCATCAAAACAGGCATTCACAAAGTTGAACGTATTCATGTTGATCACATCATAAACCTGATTGTCAACCATACGTGCAAATACGGTGTATAAATCGATTGCTTGATTTTGGTATTCGGAACGACTATTTAAGATACTTATCAAACGATTGTACTTCGCCATCTTTTCTTCGTAGCCTACCATGTTTCCGGCAAGCGAATCACTATATGCGCCAAATCGCTCAATACCGGCAGATTCCCGCAACGATTCATCTGAAATACCCTCGATAAATCGAATTTTTGCCAATTCATGCAAACGTTTGTGGTAGGTCAATGTGTAAGAAGTATCACCATCTCGAAATGTATTATCCTGCATCAGCTTGTTAATCAGCGCCTCACGAGATGTTTTACTCACATTGTCTGCTTGAAGTGTAGCCGTTTCTTGATCCATTTCTGCATCTAAAGG
Organism: Chitinophaga pinensis; assembly: GCA_945883545.1. Lineage (GTDB taxonomy): Bacteria > Bacteroidota > Bacteroidia > M30B66 > M30B66 > CAMCXT01. The sequence goes on from CAMCXT010000022.1 coordinate 47,981, forward strand.
CTCTCTTCCCAACAAGTCGATAAACAAACGATTCACATAATTACGCACCTTCACCGATGGCACTTTATCGTAATAAGGCGCATCATTGTCGGTAAAAATTTGCGGTTCATCTTTCTTGCAACCCGCTATCAGCAGTGAAATCAGTATCATTCCTAACTGAAATACCTTTATCATTTTATAACAGATTATTTTTTTCTCAATTTACCACCGAGCTGAGCATCAAAAAGTGCAAAAAGCATTTTCAACTTACACAGCGTGTTAAATTTCAGACAGTCTATTTAACAGACAGCAATAATTTTCAGATAACTAGTTGATTGCACCTGATTTTAAAGTTTCATACATTTGAATCAGAATCAGCAAAAGCTAACGGTTACAAGCAATTAGAAATTAGATCACCAAGAGAGTTCGAGAAATATGAAGACTAACAACAACAACTTTGGGGCGGTCGAATTTATGCGCAGTCAAAGAAATAAATTGAGTGATAAATTATCTCAAATGACTAAAGAAGAAATTTTGGAGTATTTCAAAAAACGAAATTCCGAAATCAATATCAAACCTTGCGCACAATAATAGCTTCATATTAAGCGCAAAAGGAATACTATTTAATCAGAATGATTAGGCAAATTCAGCTACTTCTTTAATTTCTCTTAATTATTACGTCCTAAAATTAAAATAACTAGGGGCCACAGGCGCGCTTTCCACGTTACGTATCGGCCCTTCGGAGCCTCAACGGTAACTTGTTCCAATCGCTGGGCCGAGCAGTTCTTAAGGTGATCAGTTGGGCTCACACACTCATCTGCAGTAGCGTAGAAATACACTTGTAACTGTTGAACTTTGAATGATCTTATTGGTTAATTTCATCGCACCTATTTTATGCAGATATGGAAGACAAATTCGCACGAAGGAATTTCATGAGACGAGCACTGGGAGCTGTTGGCGCTACTTTATCGCTCTATGTGCCAGGAATTGCCAATGATAGCCGATCGAAAAATGAATCAACCAAAATGAGTCCTATCAAGTCCATCAAGCCGCTCGGTTTCCAATGGGAAACTTCCGATCCATTCCTCTTCTGTGTGCATCACGAAGACGACTTCCCTTCCGGAAACGCTCAAATGGGCCCTGAAAAAACACACTTCCAAGGCCGTCATTTGGGCGATGATTTCATCATCAAAGACGGATTTCGCATGTACCACGGCAAAACAGTTCCCGGGTTTCCCGGCCATCCGCATCGAGGCTTCGAAACCGTAACAGTTGTGCGTAAGGGCATTGTTGACCATGCCGATTCGCTCGGAGCTGCCGGAAGATACGGAAACGGTGATGTGCAGTGGATGACAGCCGGACAAGGTGTGCAACATTCCGAAATGTTTCCACTCATCCACAGCGACCGCAAAAACACCATGGAACTTTTCCAGATTTGGTTGAATCTTCCTGCCAAAAAGAAAATGGTGAAACCTCATTTTGCGATGTTGTGGAAAGAGTCGATCCCGATTTTCAAACATACCGATGCACTTAATCGCAAAACCCAAGTGGAAATCATTGCTGGAAAAATTGGACAACTCAAAGCACCAACACCTCCGCCAAACTCTTGGGCAAATGATCCGAAAAACGAAGT
>CAMCXT010000023.1 GCA_945883545.1 Chitinophaga pinensis
AATATGACCACCCCATACATCATCACCGGCTTTCGTTCTGCAGTAGGAAAAGCACCTCGCGGAATGTTTCGTTTTACACGTCCCGACGACCTCGCAGCGCGTGTTATTGAGCACTTAATGAAATCGGTTCCCCAGCTAGACAAAGATCGCGTTGATGACGTGATCGTTGGAAATGCGACACCTGAAGCTGAACAAGGGCTGAACATCGGTCGAATGATCTCCTTGCTCGGTTTAGGCACCGACAAAGTGCCGGGCATGACCGTGAATCGCTACTGCGCGTCAGGACTTGAAACGATTGCCATTGCGGCTGCGAAAATTCATTCGGGACAGGCAGATTGCATCATCGCTGGTGGTGTGGAATGTATGTCGCCTATCCCTTTCGGGGGATGGAGGATCGTGCCGAACTATGAGATCGCGAAAAGCAACGCTGATTATTATTGGGGCATGGGGCTTACTGCAGAAGCTGTAGCAAAAGAATACAACATCAGTCGTGAAGACCAAGATGTGTTTTCATACCATTCTCACCAAAAGGCTATTGCGGCAATTCAGGATGGGAAATTCAAAGATGGTATCGTTCCGATTGAGATAGAAGAGATCTTTCTCGATGAAAAAGAGAAACGCAAAACCCGTAAGTATATCGTTGATACAGATGAAGGTCCTCGCGCTGATACTGCCCTTGATAAACTGGCGAAACTCAAACCTGTTTTTGCTTCTGATGGTGTGGTAACAGCCGGAAATTCCTCTCAAACATCCGATGGTGCTGCATTCGTGCTGTTGATGTCGGAGCGGTTGATGAAAGAACTTGGTTTGGAACCTGTTGGTCGTATGGTTTCATACGGAGTTGCAGGCTTGCCTCCAAGAATTATGGGTGTTGGACCTGTTTACGCCATTCCGAAAGCCCTCAAACAAGCAGGGATGACAATGGAACAAATCGACCTCATTGAACTTAATGAAGCCTTTGCTTCTCAGTCACTGGCTGTATTGCGCACCTTGGATATCAATCCCGAAAAAGTGAATGTGAACGGTGGGGCGATTGCCTTAGGTCATCCGCTTGGCTGTTCTGGTGCAAAACTCACTGTGCAACTCTTCAACGAAATGAAACGACGTAACCAAAAATACGGCATGGTAACAATGTGCGTCGGCACTGGCCAAGGCGCCGCAGGTATCTTCGAACGGTTTTAGTCTTTAGTACTGAGTCTCTAGTCTTTTCCCTTTTCCATTTCCCCTTTCCCCTTTTAACTTTTCACTTTCCCCTTTCCCCTTTCTACTTCTCCTTTCCATAAAACTTATAGCCATGAGCACCGAACAAAAAAACATCACCAAAGGCGGCGAATTCCTTATCAAGGATACCCATGCTGAAGATATTTTCATTCCAGAAAATTGGTCGGAAGAACAACAAATGATCGCGCAAACCACGCAAGATTTCCTCAATGCAGAGGTGCATCCACACCTTGATCGCATCGATAAACTTGAGCCCGGTTTGATGCCATCCTTGCTCGACAAGGCCGGTGAGCTAGGTTTGATGGGTGTTTCGGTGCCTGAAGAATACGGCGGATTTGGAAAAGATTTCAACACATCAATGCTTGTAGCAGAAGTGGCAGGTGCGGGATTTTCTTTCGCAGTGGCACTTTCAGCGCACACAGGCATCGGAACCTTACCAATTCTCTATTATGGCACCGAAGCTCAAAAGCAGAAATACATTCCCAAATTGGCTTCTGGCGAGTGGAAGGCAGCATATTGCCTAACTGAACCAAGCAGTGGATCGGATGCAAACAGCGGCAAAACCAAGGCGAAATTGAGCGACGATGGGAAACACTACATCCTCAACGGACAAAAAATGTGGATCACCAATGGTGGATTTGCAGATGTGTATACCGTTTTCGCCAAGATTGATGAGGATGAAAACCTCAGTGCTTTCATCGTAGAACGTGGTTATCCGGGACTTTCCCTCAACGAGGAAGAAAAGAAAATGGGAATCAAAGGATCATCTACAGTTCAGGTGTTTTTGAACGACTGTATGGTTCCTGTGGAAAACATGCTTTCCGACCGTCAGAACGGATTTAAAATCGCTGTGAATATCTTAAATATCGGAAGAATCAAGCTTGCTGCAGCAGCCATTGGTGGTACAAAGCAATGTATCTCGACAGCAGTAAATTTTGCCAACGAACGTGAGCAATTTGGTCGTCCGATTTCTAAGTACGGTGCGATTCGACACAAATTGGCTGAAATGGCGATTAAGACCTATGCATCAGAGGCAGCAACATACCGTATCGGACAAAATATTGACGACGCCTACGACCTTTTGGTTGCTGGTGGAATGGACCCTGCAAAAGCCAAATTGAAAAGCGTGGAGCAATTCGCTGTCGAATGTGCAATCATGAAGGTGCATGGTTCAGAAACACTTGATTATGTTGTGGATGAAGGCGTTCAGATTTATGGTGGAATGGGCTATTCGGCTGAAGCGCCAATGGATCGTGCTTACCGCGATGCCCGCATCAACCGAATTTTCGAAGGTACCAACGAAATTAACCGAATGCTTACTGTAGATATGATGTTGAAGCGCGCTATGAAAGGCGAACTCGATCTCATGGGACCAGCAATGGCTGTAGCAAACGAGCTGATGTCGATTCCTGATTTTGGAGAACAAGATGATAGTTTGTTTGCTGCTGAAAAGCGTTACATCGCTGGTTTTAAAAAGGCAGTTTTAATGGTAGCTGGTTCGGCAGTACAAAAGTTGATGATGACTTTGGCGAAAGAACAGGAAATTCTGATGAATATCGCCGATATGATGATTGAATTGTATGTAACTGAATCGGTGTTGCTGCGTGCGGAGAAACTGACAAGCCAGGTTGGAGAAGCTGAAGCTGCCTTACAAATCGACATTGCTCGGACGTATATAAACGATGCAGCAGATCGAATTCAGATTGCAGGAAAAAATGCAATCAACTCGTTTGCCGATGGCGATGAACAAAAAATGATGTTGATGGGATTGCGCAGATTTACCAAGGTGGCGCCAATGAATACCAAAGAGGCACGCCAGCGGATTGCTCAAAAACTAATTGCTGAGAATAAATATTGTTTCTAAATCGCTTGTTAGCATCTGCTCAATGATAAAAAACTTTTAACTCTATAATCTCAGCAATGAGTTTGTTGTTTAGATTGTTAATATAAATGATTTATTAACACACTGTTGTGGAAATGTTAGCGTTGATTATGTAAGTTCTTGATTGTTTTTATTTTGCCAAAAGATTAAAACTCACTATTGTTGCAGTGGGTTAAGCCCGTACATCTTCGGATGTTCGAAAACAATGAAAAGTTAAGGTTAGGTTAATTTTATTGTTTTACCGGTCTCGCTTGCGGGACCGGCTTTTTTTTGCCCGATTTAGATCGGAATCTATCACTTGTTCGACAGTCTTATTGGGTAATTCAATAAGATAGATTTAGAAGTTTACATCGCCTTTTCGATGCAATTCCAAAGCAAGCCTGCTGTTTTGTCCCACGAAAACTGTTTTTTTCGTTCAAATCCAGCTTCCACCCGAATTAAATTATTCGCTTCTTCTGTGGCAATTTTTTTTAATCCTGCAGCAATCGATTCTACACTGAATGGATCTGCATAAACAGCTGCTTCTCCTGCAACTTCAGGCATGGAAGTAACATTTGAGGTAAGCACTGGAACGCCTGCAGCAAAACCTTCCAAAATCGGAATTCCGAATCCTTCGAATACAGGCACATAGGTGAGTGCCAAAGCAGATCCAAGCACACGCGCCAATTCTTCAGGCTCGAGTCGTCCTAAAAACTTCACGTTCTCTTGGTGCTTCATCCCGATGAAAGCGGCTTCATGTGTTTCGTCCCACCATTTGCGCTCGCCTACAACAATGAGATCTACATCCAAGCCCGTTTCAGTTCTAAACCGATCAAATGCAGCGAGTAAACGGTGCAGGTTTTTTCTTGGGATAATCAAACCGATGAACAAAAAGTAAGGCTTCCCGTTGGTGTACTTTTGGCGTGTAGCAGAAATTTCACTCCTGCCTAGCGGCTGATAACGGGTGTTGCAGCCATTCCAAGTGACGTCTATTTTCGATGGATCTACACCATACGATTTTACCAAATCTTGCTTGGTGTACTCTGAAACGGTAGCAATCCGCTTCGATTTTTGAGCGAATCGTGGGAAATACGAATTGTAATAATCCCGAATGGCTGGCGGAAGCGTTTCGGGCATGTGATGAAAATTCAGGTCATGAATCACATCAACTGTTGGAACCTTAGTGGAAAGAGAGATATGTCCGTCGGGACTTAAAAACAAATCTGCTTTTGAACGTTTGAGCATCCAAGGCAAAACCCACTCAAACCATGGATGGAAAAGTTTGATGTGACGGGTTGGCGGGCCCATCCAAGCACCTTTCACGTTTTCGGCAAACAGAAAATCTTTGTTGAACGGACGGTCGAACAAGAAAATAAATTCATGTTCTGGGTGCTGTTTGGTGATTCTTGAAAGCGTTTCGTAGCTAAACCAGCCAATGCCTTCAAGTTTGCCTTTCAGCAATAATCTTGTGTTTACTGCAATTCTCAAGACTAGCTTAAAACAAATTGAACACCTGCTAGGATGCGCGGTAATTCAGGAAGATTTTTATCGCCGTAAAACATGTTCGATACTCTGTATTGACCGAACAAAACGAATTTCTTAAAGCCCAGTCGAGCACTCAAACCATAATTCAATAGCTGATAATAGTTCAAGCCTGTAATTCTTGCACGAACTGTAGAGCCATCGGCGAGCTTGTTTTTTAAGAAATGTGTGTGACTAAAAACGATGTTTCCGTAACCGCCCAAATCGAGGTATTTGCCGAGTTGATTTCCACGTTTCCCGAAATTGAAACGCATGTATAGGCCAGTAGTAAAGTTGTTAAAGATCATACGCTCTCTTGAATTCAACAAAGAATCTGGGAGTTTTTTTCCAGCTTCTTGCTTCAAACGATAATCTTCCAAGCCATATGATAAATCGAAACCTACTGCGAAATGTTCTGCCAACCGGCGCTTGTAACGAATACCGAAATTGAAATAATCGAACCTAGGTTGAACCACTTTCGCACCTGCAGATCCAGCATCAGCCGCCAATCCAAACGACATAAAAGTATGCGTGTAGTGTTTCCTATTTGGACCGCGCTTTTCAATAGTTGAGTCGATCGCTACATCTTCGCTAAGCATAACTTGCTGTGCAACCATCGAACTTGGAAACAACAACAAGAACAACAGATTTTTAAAAGAAATTATTTTCATTTGAATTCGGTTTCTGAGGTTTGACCTTTGTAATGCACGCGAAGAATATTGCCTTTACTGTATTCATTCACATTTATTCTCAATGGAACGCGCTCGGCAACATGCAAAACATAATAAGATTCAATTAATCCTGAAGGGCGTACAATAGCATAATACAACAATTGCTTGCCTTCTTCGGCAGCAGGATCGAATGCGTCTTCGTTGATTTTAACCGAAAATTCTAGTCCTGAAGGATCTGTTTCAATTGCAAAATGAGTAGGCATTGCAACTTTGTTCTTAAACCGATCAGCATGAGGGATTCCATATCCATGCGCATAATCGTTGTAAGGGTAGAGGTGTCCAGATTCTTCTAATGCCTTGAACATTTCCATGTTTTTAAGGCTGCGGTTGGCTTGCCACATACAAGCTGCAAAGCCCGCCATGAGCGGAGAAGCGAAAGATGTTCCATCAACCGTATTGGTGCCATTGGCTACCGCGCAAAGTGCTCTACCTTGTGCTGCAACGTTGGGCTTGAGACGTTTGTCGGCAGTTGGGCCATATGAACTAAAGCTGATTTTATAGTCGCAGCAAGGTTCTACACCACCAACAGAAAGTACAGAGTCGGCATCTGCCGGTGCACCGATGATTTTCCATTGGCTATCGCCTTCGTTGCCGGCTGCGTTCACAATCAACATCCCTTTTTTGGCAGCCATATTTGCGCCTCTCGAAATGAACGATTTCTTACCATTCATTTGTTCGGGAAAATAACGTGTATCGGTGTAGCCCAAAGAACTGTTGATGATATCTGCACCATTTTTATCGGCCCATTCGGCGGCGGCTACCCAATTTTCTTCTTCGGAGAATGGCTCTTTGTTGCCCATTTCAGTTCGTGCGAGCAAGAATTCGGCGTCCCAAGCTAAGCCAGACCACTGGTTGTTAATTTTACCACCGATACAAGACCAAACGGCTGTTCCATGCCATCCACCTTTGTAAACGTTTTCTTCATTCTTTACGAAATCCCAAGTCTTGATGATCCTTCCTTTGCTACGAAGATGGGCAAAGGCATCATGGTTTTCTGCGCCCGAAAAGCCAACATCAAAAATGGCTACCCGAATGCCTTTTCCATTGAACTGTTTCGCTTCCATGGATGCAGAACCCATTCTTGAAATCTGGCTTGCTAGCACTTCATTCACATCAGCATCGGTGCTGTCGAGTGTTCCCGCGAGGCTAACTGTCTGCGGAGCAGAAATTTCAACTTCCTTTACAAAACTGAAGGCTCTGATTTTTTCGATTTGCTCAGGGTTCGCCAAAATCACGGCTGCATTGAGCCAACGCGAATGCATCATCAAGCGCTGAGAATTTGCTTCAACAGCCTGCAAATATTCTGCATCAACGGGCAAATCATACCAATCGTAAAGTGGCAATTCTTGCCTGATGCGGCGCTCGATGGCCTTGGCATCGAAATAACTTTTGGCATCGAAGCTCTTGGTCGATTTGTGGTTAAAATAGACTCTGCACTTCTGAATTTGGGCGAAACTTTTCTGATGCATCAAGGTGGTGATTGCGATCAGAAAAATGATAAATTTGTGCTGCATAATTTGTGATGCCAAACCTAATTGAAAAATTGAAGTAATTCAAGCAAAACGGAGCGGTGTCGCGATTGGTATAACGAGATGAAAACATTGCGATTTACAACCAATATCAACTGCGGAAGCTGCATTCGTGCGGTTACTCCATCGCTTGATGCGCAGGTTGGCGTCGGAAATTGGAAGGTAAATACGCAAGTGGACGACAAGATTCTTGAAATTTCAGACACTGAACTTTCCGCATCGGTCGTTATTGAAACTTTAGATGCTGTTGGTTTTGAAGCAATAGAAATCGCACAATGATTAAAAAAATTTCCATCTTACTTTTTGCTTTCAACTACCTGCTTTCGGTTACGGGCTTGGCGTTGAATAAGCATTACTGTGGAGGCGAATTGAGCTGTGTGAGCTTATTGATTCCCGATGATTGCTGCGAATGTCCAGATGGAGAAGAATCTTCATGCTGCGCTGATGCAGGCGTTTTTTTAAAGGCTTCCGACGATTCACATTTGTCATCATCAGAAACGTTTGATTTCAATTTTCAAGCAGACGTAGCTCCCTTAAAACAAGATTTTCAGTTCGTTGCGTTTCGCTCCGAGTTTATCGAGGAATCGTACCAGTTTTTTTCTGATTTACCGCCGCCCGATCGGGTGATTGCTTTCCGTACACTGTTGATTTAGGATTGAAATTCTTCTAGAATTCATTCACCTTCAAACAGATACAATCATGAAAAAATATATTGTTGCCGCACTTTTCAGTGTAGCCACCTTTGCTGGAACAGAACTTTCAGCACAAAATACTACTGTTATCCTGCATGTTCAAGGCAGTTGCGAAATGTGCAAAAAGCGCATCGAAACCGCAGTAGATGTAAAAGGCGTGAAAGCAGCCGATTACAACCTCGAAAAGAAAGAACTCGAACTCACCTACAATCCTCAGAAAGTGGATCTTGCTTTTTTGAAGCAGGAAATCCTCAAGATTGGATATGATGTAGATTCGTTAAGAGCGCCCGAAGAGGCGTACAAAAAGCTCGACCATTGTTGTCAGTACGACAGAAACCACAACCACGGAAGCCATGGTAAATAACAGCAAATTCCTGCTGTTGTTGTTGATTTTCTTTGGGTTGAACGCATCACTCTTTGCACAAATTGAGGGTGTTGTTCAGGGCAACAACAATGGAAAAATTTCGCCGCTTCCAGGAGCGGTAGTTCAGCATCAACCATCGAACACTGCGATCACCACCGACAGTTTGGGCCGATTTTCCTTCCCCGAATGGGAAAGTGGAAATCAACTCATTGTATCGATGACTGGTTTTAAATCCGACACCATCCGTTTCGATCGCCAATCAAGCATTTCGCTCATTTTGGAGCAGAAATCGATGTTGGGCGAAGTGGAAGTTCAGGGTGGAAAACAATCTACCCTATTGTCGTCGATCAATCCGATCAAAACGGAAATCATCACCGAAACCGAACTCTACAAAGCGGCTTGTTGCAACTTGTCGGAAAGCTTCCAAAACAACGCAACGGTCGATATTTCAACCACAAACGCGATCACAGGCAGTAAGGAAATCCAGATGCTTGGTCTTGCAGGAATTTACACCCAGCTGAGCGTAGAAAATCTTCCGTTGATGCGTGGATTGGGCATCAATTCGGCTTTGAATATGGTGCCTGGAAGTTGGGTGGAATCGATCCAAGTTTCGAAAGGAGTGGGATCGGTAGCCAATGGTTATGAGTCGGTTGCTGGACAAATCAACACCGAGTTGAAGAAGCCCGATTGCAAATCGGATGGCTTGTTGAATGCTTACCTAAACAACATGGGTAGGATGGAAGCCAACTATGTGAAAGTGTTCAGAATCAATGAACGCTGGTCGTCGAATGTGTTGGCGCATGCAAGTCACATGAACAATGCGTTGGATCAAAACGGTGATGGTTTCATGGATAGCCCCGACGGGGGACAGGCGAACATCATGCACCGTTGGATGTATGTAGGGCCGAAAGGATTGTCGTCGCAGCTCGCTGTGCGCTTTGTGCAGGATGAACGGCATGCAGGAACATTGCACACCGGAAGCAATCCTTTGGTGGATCACAATTTCCATTATTACCACAAGGCACAGCAAGCAGATGTGATGTTCAAGATGGGCTATAAATTCCCAGGAAAGCCTTACAAAAGCATCGGAATTTTAGGTAACGCTCAGTATTACAAGCAGAAAGATACATTCGATAACCGTTGGTATGATGCCAAGCAAATGAGTTACAATGGAAACTTGTTTTATCAGAGCATCATTGGCAATTCGAACCACAGGTTTAGAACCGGAGCCAATGTTCAAGCCGATCAATACGATGAATATTACATTGGTACACCCTTCCTCAGAAACGAAACAGTGGTTGGGGCATTTTTCGAATATACCGGTTATTACGGGCGTTCGACCTTGGTTACTGGTTTGCGTGGCGATATCAACAATCTTTTTGGATCCTTTTTAACTCCGCGGGTGCATTACAAATTCCAATGGACCGACAAATTTTCGATCCGTGCATCGGGTGGAAGAGGGCAGCGCACAGCAAATGTAATTGCCGAGAACTTTGCGTATTTGGTGAGTGCACGAGATCTGCGTTTTCAAACCAGCGTATTGGGATCGATTAGTCCAGCGTACGACTTAAGACCTGAGATCGCCTGGAACGGCGGAACGAGTTTGCAGTTCGATTTCAGAATTGGCAAGCGCGATGGAACCTTAGCAGCGGATGCTTACTACACATGGTTTGAACGACAAGTGATGGTGGATTTGGACGGTGATGCGCAGTTGGTGCATTTCTACAATGTGGAAGGCAAAACATCGTCCACCAGTTTGCAATTGGATTATTACCAAGAGATTGGCAACCGTTTCAATTTGAAATTGGCTTACCGTTTCACCGATGCACGTGTGTATTACAACAGTATTGGAGAAATTGAACGTCCGTTTACTGCCATGCATCGTGCATTAGCCAATTTGAGCTTTCACTCTCGGAAAGACAAGTGGATGGTAGATTTAACAGTGAACTACATCGGTAGCAAGCGTTTGCCATCAACCACCGGAAATCCAGTGGAATACCGAATGGATGATCGTTCACCCGATTATGCACTGGTGAATGCACAAGTAACCCGAAACTTCAAGAAAGTAGCGGTTTACATCGGTGGTGAAAACCTCACGAACGTTCGCCAGAGCCGTCAGATTATTTCACCAGAGAACCCGCACAGTGAATTTTTCGATGCCTCATTTATTTGGGGGCCAACCTTTGGTGCGATGGTGTATACGGGTGTGAGGTGGACTTTTTGAGCGGAACGTAATTCGTATTTCGTATAACGTACAACGTATTTCGCACTAAGTAAAATTCTGCAGTTCATCGTTTTTCTCATGAATTACCCAGCAGCCTCGGACTTTAGTCCGGGGATTCATGAAGTTAAAAGTAGAAAGTTGAAAGGGCTTTTGTGTTCAACTTATGTCTCACGAGTTAATTAGCAGCCTCGGACTTTAGTCCGGGGATTCATGAAGTGAAAAGTTGAAAGTTAAAAGGGCATTCGTGTTCAACTTTGTCTCACGAATTAATTTGCAGCCTCGGACTTTAGTCCGGGTATTCATGATTGGTTGGAATAGGAGGAAACGGGATATTGTATAACGTATTACTTAATTCGTATTGAGTTGAAAGGCAGGTGCAGCCAAATAGCAGGTTTATGTGGCCTTTGTAAAAGTGTAAACTAGTTGCTCCAAAAAATAAAATCGTTTACAAAAGTGTAAACCAATATTTAAAATTGAAACTTTCGTTTACAGATTCACCTCTCTCCCTAACCCTCTCTCCACGGGCGAGAGGGGATTGATCGCGAATGCTTTAAGTGTTTTGTTTCAAGTAGAATTTACGGTTTTAAGCTGATTCCCAAAATGAACATGAAGCTTTTCCCTCTCCTGTGGAGAGGGCTAGGGAGAGGTATGTGCATTTAATTTCTAGTAGAACTCTCAGTTTTAACCTAATGCCAATTTCTACCGCGATGCTATTCCCTCTCCAGTGGAGAGGGCTAGGGAGAGGTGTACGTAATACTCAATACGTAAGACTAACTACTAAGTACTCAACACTACTCCCCATCAAACAACTCAATCTGAGGATCATCCGCGTCCAAATCGGCTACAATGGTTGGCTTTTCGGTTGGAGCGCCTGATGGTTCAGTTGCGGCTTCAGGAGTTTCTTCGATTTCTGGTTCTGGCAATGAATCCAATACCGTGATCTTTTTCGGTGGGTGAGGGGCCATCTTCTTGCCCTTCGCCTTCAAGCCTTTCACTCCGATAAATTTCTCAATGTCGATTTCCAATGGTGCCCGCTCAATCTTGCCCATCTTGCTGAATTCAACCCAGATTTGCGGATAAGTATCGGTGGTGGCATGCATCAATTCTGATCCATCTGCTTCTGAGATGAACAAAGTTTTGCGGTCCGACTGTTCAGGCAAGAAACGCTTGATCATGTGTTCCTTCGTTTCACCATCAAAATACACTGCCGAGATAGGTTGTTGTGGACGGTATTTCTCGATGTGGATCAAATCTTCCTCGAAGTGAATCGCCGGATCTGGATTGTAAATTCGGTAATGCCCACTTTGCATTAAGGTGAAGATCTTGTCTTGCGGTGCAAAAGATCCCAACAGCAAACCGCGACCATCGGTGTTGATGCGCTTCACTGATTCATCCCACCAAATCTGACGCGCAGAAAGGGTACTTTGCCCTTTCTCTTTGAGCATGATCTTGCGGATCGGCAACTTGGTGAGCGTATTTCCACCTGCAGCTCGGCCTTTGATTCCTAGAGTTGCGAAATCAAATTCGAAGGAGGTCTTTTTCAACTTCGGACGAGGCTTCAAGAACACTTGCATGGTCTCGCTTTCTCCATTTTCGTTGGCGCTCAGGTAAATTACACGTGAACCTTTGGTGCCTTTGGTGAGGTCGTATTCTTTGTCACGAATTACGCCGTTCACCGAGAAACGTTTCACGTAGTAAGGTCCTGTTTTTCCGTCTTGGTAGATCAAATTGTACGTTGTACGATCGTCGTTCTTGCGGAATACATTGATGTGCAGAATTTCCTTGCCCACAAAGGCTTTCTCGGAGATTCGTGTCACGAGCATTTTACCATCAGCGCGCATCACGATGATGTCGTCGATGTCGGAGCAATCGCAAACGAATTCGTCTTTCTTGATGTTATAACCGGCAAATCCTTCAACGAGGTTCACATACAACTTCTCGTTGTTGATCACCACTTTCGAGATTTCGATGTTGTCGAACTGGCGGATTTCCGTTTTTCTTTCACGACCAGCACCGTATTTCTTCTTCAGATTTTGGTACCAAGCAATCGTGTAATCGGTGAGCGTTTCAAGGTTTTTCTCACAAGCTTCGATTTTCTCTTCAAGTCCTTTGATTTGCTCGTCGGCCTTGAATTTATCGAACTTTGAAATTCGCTTGATTCGAATCTCTGTCAACTTCAAGATATCATCGTAAGTAACGTCGCGCTTGAGTAATTTCCTGAAAGGCTTCAAACCAGCATCAATTCTGCCGGTTACTTCTTCCCAGGTTTCAGCCTCTTCAATGTCGCGGTAGATGCGCTCTTCGATGAATATTTTCTCTAGTGAGCTAAAGTGCCAGCCTTCTTCAAGCTCGCTCTTTTCGATCTCTAATTCTTTCTTGAGCAGCGATTTTGTGTAAGCTACCGATAACCTTAAAATATCCGAAACTCCAGTAAATCGAGGCTTGTCGTTCTCAATGATACAAGCATTCGGAGAAATGGTGATTTCGCAATCGGTTACTGCATACAACGCATCGATGGTGATATCTGGAGAAATTCCCGGAGGAAGATGCACCAAGATTTCAACCGTATCACTGGTATTGTCTTCGATCTTGCGGATCTTGATTTTTTCTTTTTCGTTCGCGTTGAGGATCGACTCGATCAGTGAGTTGGTGGTGGTTCCAAATGGAAGATCACTGATCACCAATGTATGTTTGTCGACCTGCGAGATTTTCGCACGCACACGCACCTTTCCACCTCTGAGGCCGTCGTTGTAACGCGAAAAATCGGCATAACCACCGGTGATAAAATCCGGGTAGAGTTCGAAAGGCTTGTTTTTGAGCACATTCACACAGGCATCGAGCAATTCGATGAAGTTGTGCGGCAGGATTTTACAGGAAAGCCCAACGGCGATCCCTTCTACACCTTGTGCAAGTAGCAATGGAAACTTCACTGGCAAAGTGATCGGCTCGTTGTTACGGCCATCGTAGCTGAGTTGCCAGTTGGTTGTTTTAGGGTTGAAGAGGATTTCGTTTCCGAGCTTGCTCAAACGTGCTTCGATGTAACGCGCAGCAGCAGCGGAATCGCCGGTGAAGATGTTTCCCCAGTTTCCTTGGCAATCGATCAGCAAATCTTTTTGTCCGATCTGCACCAATGCATCTCCAATGGAAGCATCCCCGTGCGGGTGATACTTCATGGTATGCCCGATCACGTTGGCCACCTTGTTGTATCGGCCGTCGTCGAGCTCTTTCATGGAATGCAGAATCCGGCGTTGCACGGGTTTTAGTCCGTCTTCAACATACGGAACCGCACGTTCCAGAATTACATACGATGCGTAATCCAGAAACCAGTTTTCATACATCCCCGAGAGGTGGGTTACATGCTCATCAGAGTGTGCATTTTCGCCGTTTTCCTCCTGATTCAGTTCTTCTTCCGGTAATTCGTCTTCCATAAGCGGCAAAAATAGCCAACCTCCAATATGGTTCGTTCATTTTTTCCATCGAAGTATTAACAAAGACATTGGAAAATGGAAAATGCATGGCAGGTTTTCTTCGTCCAATCCGTTCGAACTTCTAAAGACTTAATTATCTTGCGGAACAGCTTCATCAACCGAATTCAGTGTTTTTACATCCTATGATAAGAGTTTTTATTGCCATTTCAAGTCTGCTTATTCTTCTGATGCTGCCTTTTGGAAACGCGAAGGCACAAACATTCCGGGCCACATCCCACGAAGTGAAAAAAGTAAGAACCGTTTCGCCGAACGATTTACCACCGTCGTTTTCGCCCAAATTGCAAAACTTGGAAGCACCATTGCCCGATGGAAATTCGGTGCGCTCCTACATGATGCGCCAAAAGATCGAAACCCGCCGACAGTTTCCTCCGCAAGCGGGAAAATCGACCAAATCGATGAATTCAGTTCCAGCGCCACTTCCAGAGGTGTTGAACAGTTTTGGGATGAAGCGCGCTTTTGCCAATGGAACGGTTGTGAATGTGCTTGGTGGGATTCCAAACGACAATTCCTTGGCGATTTCTGATTCTGGGATTATCCTTGCGGGCATCAACAGCTTGCTGTACGCTTGGAATCTCGAAGACAGTAGCAAGGTTTTCGACAATTGGTATGTTTCGCTCGCGTCGATTGGTGGAGGTGGCGTAAACAACGATTACTACGACCCAAAAGTGATTTACGACCCAAAAGCTGATCGGTTTATTTTGGTGTTTCTCAGGAATTTCGACCCCGAAACGAATGGATACATGGTTTGTTTTTCAAGTTCATCCAATCCGACCGACCCATGGAATGTTTATTTTTTGGATGGAAATCCGCTCGACAATAACCGGTGGACTGATTTCCCCGCCATTTCGATTACCGACGATGAGCTGTTTATCACCGGAAACCTTATTATTCCTGACGTAACGTGGCAAGAAGGCTTCGATGGATCGGTGATTTGGCAAGTGAAAAAAGCCGATGGATACGCTGGTGCTGATTCTTTGCCCAATCGATTTTATTCGGATATCCGCTACGGCGGAAGATTTATCCGCAATCTTCATCCTGTGCAAGGCGCTTTTGGTGCGGCATCGGAGCAATATCTGCTTTCGAATCGAAATTTCGACATCTCCAACGATACCGTTTTTGTGTTGAAGGTAAATTCGAAGTTGGATGAACCGCAATCGCTCGATATTAAAGCCGTTCGAACGAATTTGCCTTACGGGATGCCGCCAAATGCCCGACAAACAGATACAGACCCAAACGATCCAACTGGCGGACTCCAAACCAACGATGCGCGCGTGTTGGGAGCGGTTTACTATGATGAAAAAATTCAATATGTTGCCAATTGCGTGCAGCCAGAAACTGGATTGTCGTGCATCTACCATGGCTTTGTGCAAGACCCTGGCGGGATGACAAATATTACCGGCACCTACATTTGGGATCCGGTGTTGGATTTTGGATATCCGAACATCGCCTTGGTAGGCAACGAATACTGTGAGCCAGAAGCCTTGATTGGTATGAATTACAGCGCTCCTGATAGTTTTCCGGGAGTGGCTTCGGTTTATTTCAGCAACGACAGTGCATATTCCGATTTGAAGATCATCAAACAGGGCGAAAACTTTGTAAATCGGATGTCGGGAACCTACGAACGTTGGGGCGATTATTTTGGGATGCAGCGGTATTACAAGAATAAAAATGAGGCGGTTTTGTTGGGATATTATGGCATGCCGCCCAATGCCAATGGAAGCTGGATGGCACGTTTGAAAAGTCCCGATTCAACACAGCTTCTCGTGAAAGCCATTGCGGTTTCTGGTGGAAGTGCCTGCAATGGAAAGGTGAATGCAGAAGTTTCGGGTGGAAAACCTCCATACACATACACTTGGAATGGTGTTTCGGGCGCATCCACCTTCGATCAAGCTTGCGATGGCGATCAAGTTGCGTTAGAAGTGGAAGACGCACGTGGTTGCAAGCTTTCCGACACCTTGAATTTTCAAGCCTCAGGCGCTGCAGGAGCGGTTTACCCCAATCCAACATTCGACCAATTCCGAATTCAGTTTAACGTTACATCAAAAGGGAACGTGAAAGCCCGCTTGTTCGATTTGAGTGGGAAGTTGGTTGCAGAAATTCTCGAAAAATCTGCCAATCCAGGTTTGAATGAATTGAGTTTTTCATTGGCACCACTGGCCGATGGAATCTATGTGCTTCAGGTGGAAACGGAGGGCGAAGAACCTGCGGAGTTTCGGGTGGTGAAGCAAACCTCGGACTGAAGTCCGAGGATGCAAGTTGCCCAGCAGCCCCGGACTAATAGCCCCGGACTAAAGTCCGGGGATGCGAGATGAAATAAATAAAAATGTATTTTGCGGTGTCGTTGTGACACTTTTAACGGAATATGAGCAAAACATCTACAGGAACATTAGACCAGCCCTTAAGAGATCGAAAAATGAGTTTTTGGCAAATCTGGAACATGAGTTTCGGGTTTTTGGGAATTCAGTTTGGATTTGCATTGCAGAATGGAAACGCGTCGTCGATTTTACAAAATTTCGGAGCGCACGTTGAAGAACTCTCTTGGTTTTGGCTTGTTGCTCCGTTAACGGGGATGATTGTTCAGCCCATTATTGGTCATTACAGCGACCGTACATGGAACAAACTCGGCCGGCGGAAGCCTTACTTCTTGGTGGGCACCTTGATTTGTTGTTTGGCTTTGCTGTTGTTGCCCAATTCGGGTGTGTTTTTCGTTGGGAAAATGGCACTTTTTATTGGCGCGATGTTCTTGATGTTGATGGATGCCTCGATCAATGTTGCGATGGAGCCGTTTCGCGCCTTGGTGGCGGATAATTTACCCGATAACCAACGAACACTTGGATTTTCGATTCAAACATTTTTGATCGGATTGGGTGCTGTTGTTGGTTCTTGGTTACCATGGATACTACAAAATGTATTTGATGTTTCTGCCTCTGCACCTGCAGGACAAGTAGCAGACAACGTAGTATGGTCGTTTTACATTGGCGCAGTGGTATTTCTAGCAGCGATTAGCGTTACCATTTTATTCTCGAAAGAATACGCACCGGCAGAATACGAAGCCATTCACGGTAAGCCCGACCATGCATCTGCTGGATTGGGTGAAATATTGGTCGACTTTAAAAAGATGCCGAAAACCATGCGTCAATTGGGATTAGTGCAGTTCTTTTCTTGGTTTGCCTTGTTCAGCATGTGGGTGTTCACAACGCCGGCAATTGCGCAACACATTTACAAACTACCAATTACAGATACCTCTTCGAACGAATTCCGTGACGCAGGAACATGGGTAGGAATTATTTTCGGGGTTTACAATGGAGTTTCGGCCATCTATGCCTTGATGTTGCCAACGATCGCCTCGAAGTTTGGCAGAAAAAACACACACGCATTTTCGCTTGTTGCAGGTGGCATCGGACTCATCTCAATGTACTTCGCTCCGAACAAAGAATTCCTTCTCATTTCGATGGTTGGCGTTGGACTCGCCTGGGCATCCATTCTTGCGATGCCTTATGCCATTCTTGCTGGATCAATCCCTGCAGGTAAAATGGGCGTTTACATGGGGATTTTCAACTTCTTCATCACCTTCCCACAAATCTTAAATGGTATTCTCGGCGGCCCAATTGTGAAATACCTTTATGGAAACCAAGCGATTTATGCGATCGTTCTCGCCGGTATCTTCATGATTGTTGGCGCATTGAGCACGTTTTATGTGCAAGATGCTGTGACGATTAATATGAATGATAAAAGGTAGGTTTGGGTTTTGAGTACTTAGTCTGTAGTCTGTAGTCTTGAGTAGAAAGTAAAAAGGAATTGCAAAGCCCAATTGGCTTCCTCGCAGCCACGGACTTTAGTCTGTGGAAATAAGGTTTGTTGGGAGGGAATGTGGGTACTACGTATATCGTATAACGTACAACGTATTGAGTACAAAGTAGAATTGAATTACGAAATACTTAATACGAATTACATTGTACTAGAGACTAAATACTCTGGACTCAGTACTAAAGACTAAGTACTCAAGACTAATCCTCCTGAAACTGCAACTCATACAGCTTCCTGTATTTCCCGTTCTGGGCGAGAAGCTCTTGGTGGCTGCCCGATTCGATGATGTTGCCTTGGTCCATCACGAGGATTAAATCGGCTTTTTGGATCGTTGCCAAGCGGTGCGCAATGATGATGGAAGTTCTGTTCTTTGTTACCCGTTCGGTGGCGAGGCGGATCAATTCTTCCGTTTCTGTGTCAACCGATGAAGTGGCTTCGTCGAGCACCAAAATGGCAGGATTGTAAAGAAATGCACGGATGAAAGCAATCAGTTGGCGCTGACCAGCACTGAGCATCGCGCCGCGCTCCATCACGTTGTAATCGTATCCGCCGGGAAGGCGATGGATAAACTCATCTGCACCTATTTCTTTAGCTGCTGCTTCTATGTCGGCACGTGAAACATCCGGATTGTTGAGGCTGATGTTGTTCGCAATACTATCAGAAAACAAGAAGACATCTTGAAGCACTACCGCGATGTTCTGCCGTAAAAACTGTGTTGGATATACACGCAAGTCATGCCCATCCACACAAATTCGGCCTTTTTGGTATTCGTAAAAACGGTTGATCAAATTGATGATCGTAGTTTTTCCCGAGCCAGTGGCGCCCACAATAGCTACGGTTGTGCCCGGTTTAGCTTCGAAACTCAGATTTTTCAAGATCCAGTTTTCATCTTGGTAGGCCATCCAAACATTTTCGAACTTGATGGCTCCATTGATTTCTTTCGGAACATAAGTGCCAGTGTCGGCAACATGTTCTTGCTCATCGAGCAGCTTGAATACCCTTTCTGAACTCACCATGCCCATTTGCAAGGTGTTGAAACGGTCGGCCAAGGTTCTGATCGGGCGAAACAACATGTTCACGTACAGTGTGAAAGCCACCAAATTACCAACGGTGAATGTTCCGTCGATTACGCCCCGCGCGCCCAACCAAATCAACAAACCAATAGAAACAGCCGACAGGATTTCAACAATTGGTAGGAATATCGAGTAGTGCCAAACCGAACGAATTTGCGCAGCGGCGTGTTCCTTGTTGATCTCCTTGAATTTCTTGAGTTCGGCATCCTCCTGATTGAAGATTTGAACCACATTCATTCCTGTAATGTGCTCCTGAACAAACGTATTGATCCGTGCCACTTGTGTTCTCACATCCTGAAAGGCCGACTTGATCCCGTTTTTGAAAATATTCGTTGCCACCAACAACAGTGGAATGGTCGAGATCGAAATCAAGGTTAACCGCCAATCTGTAACAAACATCACGGTAAGCACAACTGTAAGTTGAAGGATATCGCCAAAAACAATCACCACGCCTTCTGTGAAAATGCTGGCAATCGTTTCGATGTCGCTCACCACGCGGGTAACGAGCATTCCGATTGGGTTTTTATCGAAATACTGAGTCTTTAAGTTCAGTACATGGTTATACACTCGGGTGCGCAAATCGCGAATCACCGATTGGCCAAGCAAGCTTGTGATGTATGCGCTGGTGAACTGTCCACTCGCTTCCACAAGCAAAATTCCGATCATGGCCAAGGTCATGGTGAGCAACATATTTGCATCGGGATGCAAGATGTAATGGTCAACCGTGTATTGGATCAACATCGGTCTGAGCGGCGAAACGAAGGCAAGGAAAATGGTTAGTCCAACCGAACTCCACAGCAATTTGCGGTGTGGACGAACGGTTTTTAGAACCCGCTTGAGCAGACTAAAATCAAATGCATTTCCAGAAACACTCATCGGCGGCAAAGGTATGAGAATCCGATCAAGTAGGGGAGAATGCTACTTTGGTATATTTCTTTTTTCTAAACCACGTTCGTGGGATGACAAACCGATGCTAGAAAGCTTTGTTTTCGAACGGATATTCCACACGGGTGAGGAATAAACCACATGCCGGTACGCTGATTCCTGCCTGTGATCGGTTTCCAGATTTCACGATGTTAGGAATGGATGTAGGATCAATTTTTTGGTATCCAACATCGAGTAAAGTTCCAACGATCGCCCGAACCATGTTGCGCAGGAAGCGATCGGCGGTGATGGTGAAAATGAGGAGGTCGCCCTTTTCTTCCCATTGAGCAAACGAGACCGTGCAGATGTCGGTAAATACTTGGGTATTAGATTTAGAAAAGGCTGAAAAGTCTTGCTTCCCAAGTAAATGTTGCGCTGCCTGGTTCATCTTTTCTACATCGAGCGCTCCGTAGATATAGTGTGCTTGGTTTTCCAAGAAAGGATTTCGACGGCGCATGATGCGGTATTCGTAGGTACGACTTGTTGCACTGAAACGGGCATGCAAATCATCCCCGACAGGGAAAATATCGAACACGCAGATGCCTTTGAGCCGCATCGAATCGAACTTTTTCATGACCGCTTGCAGATCTGCAATTTCAGTTTCTAATTCGAAATGTGCATAGAATTGCTCTGCATGCACGCCGGTATCGGTGCGTCCGCAGCCTGTGGTTTCGACGGTCTGATTGAAAATTCTCGACAAGGCTTGATCGAGCGTTTCCTGAACCGTGGTGGCATTGGGCTGAATCTGCCAGCCGTGGTAAGGCGTACCGTTGTATTGCAGATGAATAAAATACCGCATGCGGCAAAGGTAAACCTAAATTAACCACTGCCTTATATTTGTCTATTGAAACCACGAATGGAAACCTTCAATAACACCGCTGCTATTGTGGCCGATTCGCCTGCTGCATGGCGGAAATGGCTCGAAGAGAATCACCAGTCGAAAGAGAATATTTGGTTGATCATTTTCAAAAAATCTTCAGGAATTCCTACCGTCACTTACAAAGAATCGGTTGATGAAGCCCTTTGTTTTGGTTGGATCGACTCGAAAGGGGTGAAGCGCGATGAAACGAGTTATTACCAGTTTTACTCGAAAAGAAAACCAAAATCGAATTGGAGTGGTGTAAACAAAGCCAAGGTGGATGTTTTAATTGCAGAAGGGAAAATGCGACCTGCAGGTTTGGAAATGATTGAATTGGCCAAACGAACAGGCACTTGGACTGCCCTCGATTCTGCAACCCAAGTCGAAATTCCGACAGATCTTTTGGAAGCACTTCGTTTGTATGCTGATGCCGAACGAAATTTTGAAGCATTCCCGAAATCAACCAAAAGAGCAATATTGGCGTGGATTTCTGCTGCAAAACAATCTGCCACCCGACAAAAACGCGTTGAAGAAACAGCTAAACTTGCACAGCAAAATATTCGGGCCAATCAATACGCCCCGAAAAATTCTCAAAAGCCATGATGTTCGAACTTCCATCACTCATTGTATTTATGCTCGTTGTTGTGGCTGCAGGTGTGCTTCTCATTCAATCAGCTCCGCAGCACAAACAATGGGTAACGCGTGTTTTGGGATTTTTAATTTTAGCGCAATCGGGAGCAGCATTTTCGGGATTTTACCTCGATTTGCAATCGATGCCGCCAAGATTTGTGTTGGCAGTTTTGCCCTCGATGTTGATTATTGTTGGTCTGTTCTTTTTTAAAAAGGGCAAGGAATTTCTCGACGCCCTCGATTTGCGTTTTTTGCTGATGATTCACTTTCTCCGCATTCCTGTTGAGTGGTGCTTGTACGATCTTTACCAGCAAGCGATGATTCCAGAAATAATGACTTTTGAAGGTAGAAATTTTGACATCCTGATTGGAATCTCTGCTATCCTTATCTACTTAATCACTTACACCTTTAAGCGTTACAACCGTGCCTTGTTGATTGTTTGGAATGTTGCCGGAATGATTTTCCTACTCAATATTGTAGTTCACGCAATTCTATCGGTGCAGTCGCCTATCCAACAATTTGGTTTCGACCAACCCAACCGTGCAGTGCTCGAATATCCTTTCGTGTTGCTTCCCGCAGTCGTGGTTCCTCTTGTGATGTTGAGCCATCTGGCATCGCTCAGGAAATTGATCCTAAATTCGGATGTTAACGAGTAGATTTCATATCCCCCGAACGGGGAAAAGGCAAGCTAAATATTCGAAATGCGAAATTTGCTATGCATTGAAAATAAATCAACTGTAAGTTCCAACATGAAGAAAGAGGCAAATTGAAAAACAAACCCTCCGTTTCTATAAGAGCTCTTTAATTGTGTTATTTATTCTGCATCGAAATAAGTTTATTTTCGTCGGAACTTTTACACAATGCATTACGTTTGCAATCGTTAACACTCACAAACTGTAACATCAAATGAATTGGTACGAAATTGTTATTGAAATGCTCAAGTACATTGTCCCACTTGTGGTTGTATTTGCATTTATCTACTTCATTCTAAACAACTATCTCGAAGAGAATTTCAAGCTCCGATCGCTAGATTTAAAACTTCAGAACCAAGAAGCAATCACGCCGATTAGAATGCAAGCGTATGAACGTGTAGTTGTTTACCTAGAGCGTATTTCGCCGAGCGCTTTAATCATGCGCATTCACAAAACCGGAATGAGTTCAAGATTGCTTCATGCTGAAATGATCAAGAGCATCCGCAGCGAGTACGACCACAATATCGCGCAACAAATTTATATGTCGAACGCTTCTTGGGAACTTGTAAAAAGCGCTAAAGAAGAAATGATTAAACTCATCAATACTTCAGCACACAAAGTGAACGAAAACGCCGATGGTGTCGAGCTTTGCAAGGTGCTTCTCGATGTTACGATGAACGTTGAGAAACTGCCAACGCAGATTGCACTTGAGTATGTGAAGAAGGAGATTAGGCAGTCGTTTTAGTCGCGCTGCGTATTTCGTACAACGTATTACGTATTACGAATTACGTTGTACGTAAAATGAACCTCACATTCCTATAAAAACTTCATGAAAGTCCGGCCTTTTGGTGCGGACTTTTTTATTTTAATGTGCTGTGGTGCAAGGCGTGGAGAAATTTCTGAATGTTTGCCCGCAAGTGCTTGACAAGTATCAGAAACATTCTACCTTTCTGCCTTCAATTTTGCATATGAAGAAAATCATTCTCGCTGCGATCGTAATTCCAATGATAGCAAACGATACAACTGCTCAAAAACTGGTTTACCCACCATCAAAAAAGGTGGATGTTACAGACGATTACCACGGTACAAAAGTATCCGATCCTTATCGTTGGTTAGAAAACGATACCTCGGCAGAAACCGGTGCTTGGGTGAAAGCACAAAACAAGGTAACATTCGATTATTTAGATCAAATCCCTTTCAGAAATAAATTCCGCGACCGAATTACAGAACTCCTCAATTATCCGAGGTATTCGGCACCATTTAAAATTGGAAATACCTATTTCTATTCGAAGAATGATGGCCTTCAGAACCAAAGCGTTTATTACAAAATGCAAGGTGAAAACGGCACGCCGGAAGTATTTCTCGATCCGAACAAAATGTCGGAAAAAGGCACAGTGAGCATTGGTCTTGCTGGTGCATCAAACGACGATAAATATTTGGCTTATAATATTTCTTCTGCAGGATCCGATTGGTCGGAACTTCGCATTAAGGAAGTTGCAACGGGAAAGGAACTCCCTGATGTAATTAAATTCGTGAAGTTTTCTGGTGCTGCATTCCGTGGCGATGGCTTCTATTATTCACGTTATCCTGAGCCTGGAAAAGGCACCGAACTTTCAGGCCAGAACCAATTCCACGCAGTGTGGTACCACAAATTGGGAACGCCACAAAGCGACGATAAATTGATTTACGAAGACCGCGAACATGCCCTTCGTTACCACTCTGCAGAAATTGGGAAAGAGGAAAGATTCCTCATTCTCAGTGTTTCTGAAGGTACCGATGGAAACGAATTGCGTGTAATGGATTTGAAGAAAGGTGAAACTGCTTTCAAACCGTTGATTTCAGGCTTCGACAATTCATCTGGATACATCGACCAAGAAGGAGATCGCGTGTTGGTTTACACCAATATCAATGCACCAAATTACCGATTGGTATCTATCGATCCTGCAAATCCAGATCAGAAAAACTGGATTGAAATTATTCCTGAAAAACCTGAGCTTTTGAAAGGTGTTTCGGTAGCTGGAAATAAGCTGATCGCACAGTACTTGAAAGACGTTACAACCCGCGTGTATCAATACAGCCGCGATGGGAAATTAGACCGCGAAATTGCACTGCCTTCTGTAGGTTCAGCAAGTGGTTTCAGTGGAGAAAAAACCGATACGGATGTGTATTACACTTTCACGTCGTTCAACTATCCTCCAACGGTTTTCAAATACAATATCGCTTCTGGAAAGTCGGAGCTTTTCCGCAATTCGGAACTGAAATTCGATCCATCACAATACGAAGTAAAGCAGGTATTCGTGCCTTCGAAAGATGGAAAAGCGAAAGTGCCAATTTTCATTGTACACCGCAAAGGTTTGAAGCTTGATGGTCAACGTCCAACTTTGCTTTACGCTTACGGTGGATTTAACATCAGCCTTGAACCGGGCTTCTCTCCATCGCGCATTGCGTTTATGGAAAATGATGGGGTGTATGTGCAAGCCAATCTCCGCGGAGGCGGCGAATACGGCGAAGATTGGCACAAAGCCGGGATGTTTGGTTCGAAACAAAACGTGTTCGACGATTTCATTGCTTGTGCAGAATGGTTGCAGTCGAACGGCTACACCTCGAAAGACAAATTGGCGATTCAAGGTGGATCGAACGGTGGTTTACTCGTTGGTGCATGCATGACGCAACGTCCTGATCTTTTCAAAGTGGCCATCCCACAAGTAGGAGTGATGGATATGCTTCGTTTTCAGAAATTTACTGTTGGCTGGGGCTGGGTAGATGAGTACGGAACTTCCGACAAAAAAGAAGACTTCCAGTGGTTGTACAAATATTCTCCGTTGCACAACATCAAGCCAGTGGCTTATCCTGCGACCATGGTAACTACTGCCGACCACGACGATAGAGTGGTGCCAGCGCACTCATTTAAGTATATCGCGGAGCTTCAAGCGAAACACACAGGCTCAAATCCGGTGTTGATTCGTATCGAAACCGATGCTGGTCATGGAGCTGGAATCGCTCTCAACAAATCGATTCAGGCAACTGCCGATATTTATTCGTTCATTTTATTCAACACCAATTCTCCAGTGAAATACTAATCATGGCAGAACACGATGAATTAACAGAAGAGAATTTTTTCTCGACCGATGATGTTTACAAAATTGCAGCATTGGTAAATGAAAACCTTGCCGGTGTTGTTTATCATTATTGGGTAAACAAAGCCAGCGATTCGCCTTTCGAAGTGCTCGATTGGATCACTTTGGCATTTAAAAGCGGAAACAGAATCACCTTCACCGCTGGCTTAGAAACCGATGGAATTCGGGTTGCAGAGCCAGATTTTGATGCCGAACGTGCCAAATTGGAAGCCGAGTTTCAAGGAAAAGTGACTATCGAAAGCCGTGATGCCAGCAAACACAAAATGTGGAAGACTGCCATCGGACAAGACATCACCCCTTCGTTGATGCGTTTCGAGGGTAGAGTAATCAACGACAGTTTGGTGCTTAAATTCGACGATGGCGATGCTGTTGAGATTTTCCTAGGCATCGAAGGGCTTGAAGTTGACTTTTTCGATGAGGATGAAGACTCTGGAATGACCGATGTGCTGGCATAATTACCTCCAATGAAATTTAGACAAACAATGAAAATAAAATCGATCTGTAGTGCTATCGTTATGACGACTTTGCTAGGAACAGCAAATGTGCAGGCTCAATCTGCACCACTTATTCCATTAAGTGATTTCTTTAAAAATCCCGAAAAATCGGCGTTTCGTATTTCGCCTGATGGGAAGAAACTGGCTTTCATGCAGCCAAGGAAAAACCGAATGAACGTGTTTGTTCAAGAAATCGGGAAGCCAGATCAACTGCAAGTTACTTTCGCCGAAGAGCGCGATATTGCTGGATATTTCTGGAAAAACGACAACCGTTTGGTGTTTCTTCAAGACAAAGGTGGAAACGAAAACTTCCATTTGTTTGCTGTGGATGCCGATGCGAAAAACTTGAAAGAGCTCACGCCATTCGACAATGTTCGTGTTGATATCATCGACGATCTTGCCGATAATGAATCGGAAATGATTGTAGGGCTTAATAAGAGAAATCCTGAAATTTACGATGCTTACAAACTCAATATCGTAAGTGGTGAGCTCACGATGATTGCCGAAAATCCGGGCAATATTTCAGGTTGGCTTACCGATAACAAAGGTTCCATTCGTGTGGCTACAACAACCGATGGTATCAACCAAAGTGTGATGTACCGCGAGTCGGAAAAGGATGCTTTTAAGGTGATCAAAACCACCAACTTCAAGGAGTCGTTTAGTCCGCTGTTTTTCGATTTCGACGACAAAACACTTTTCGTTTCTTCAAGTGTTGGTCGCGACAAAGGGGCAATTATTGCCTACGATCCAGCAGCCGACAAAGAATTGCGTATGGTGTATGAGCATCCTGAAGTGGATGTTAGTTCGTTGCTTCGCAGCAAAAAGCGCAAAGTAATTACGGGTGTTGCTTACGAAACCGACAAATCGCATTACCATTTCCTCGATAAAAAACGCGAAGATCTACAGAAGAAATTCGATGCGCGTTTCCCTGGCTATGAGGTTTCATTGGGAGGTCAAAGCCGCAACGAAGACAAGATGTTGCTTTACGTTGGAAGCGACCGCAGTTATGGATCGTATTGGTTTTTCGATGAAGCTACAGGCACCTTCACCAAACTAGCCGAAATGGCTCCTTGGTTAAAAGAAGATCAGCTTTGCGAAATGAAACCTATCACTTACAAATCTCGCGATGGTATGGTGATCAACGGTTATCTCACTTTGCCTAAAGGTGTTCCAGCGAAGAATCTTCCTGTCATTATCAATCCACATGGTGGGCCTTGGGCACGCGATTCTTGGGGTTTCAATCCTGAAGTTCAGTTCCTTGCAAACCGCGGATATGCTGTGTTGCAGATGAATTTCCGTGGTTCGGTAGGTTACGGACGTAAATTCTGGGAAGCATCGTTTAAGCAATGGGGCAAAACCATGCAAAACGACATTACCGATGGCGTTGAATGGTTGATCAAAGAAGGCATTGCCGATAAGAAGCGTGTAGCCATTTATGGTGCATCTTACGGTGGTTATGCAACCTTGGCAGGAATTACATTCACACCCGATTTGTATGCTTGTGCAGTTGATTATGTAGGTGTTTCGAATCTTTTCACTTTCATGAGCACCATTCCTCCATACTGGAAACCGTATTTAGATATGATGTACGAAATGGTTGGTGATCCTGAAAAAGACAAAGAATTGATGACTTCAGCATCTCCAGTTTTCCATGTGGATAAAATCAAATGCCCTTTGTTTATTGCGCAAGGAGCAAACGATCCACGTGTGGCAAAAGCCGAATCGGATCAAATTGTTGAAGCCTTGAAAAAGCGCGGTATCGACGTGCCATACATGGTGAAAGACAACGAAGGTCATGGTTTTTCGAACGAAGAAAACCGTATGGATTTCTACAATCAGATGGAAGCATTTTTCGCGAAATACCTGAAGAAGTAAAATAAAAAGCACAAATAATTTTTATGAAATCCGGGTTGTACAATACTTCCCGGATTTTTTCATTTTTACCTATCATGAGACGGCTAAAAGTATTTATCGCATGTAGCCTAGATGGTTATATCGCCGACGAAAACGAATCACTCGAATTCCTCAATTGTGTACACGATGAGGATGAAGATTACGGTTATTCCTCATTTTACGATAAGGTTCAAACGGTTCTTATCGGCCGCAAAACTTACGATACCTTGATTTCTTTCGGGATGCCATTTGCCCACGAAGGCAAAGAAACATTCGTATTTACGCGCAAGTTCAGAGAAGAAAATCGCCATGCGAAATTCATTACCGACAATCCGGTCGAATTCGTGAAAATTCTGAAAAACACACCCGGAGGCCTTATTTATTGCGACGGCGGTGGAACCATCGTAACCCAATTAATTACTGCCAAATTGGTTGATGAAATTGTTGTTTCAATCATTCCTCGGCTTTTAGGCAAAGGCACCAAATTATTTAATGAAAATTTGATGGGACAAATTCCACTTTACCTCGTGAGTAGTCGCTCATTTCCTAGCGGATTGGTGCAGATAAAATACCGCTCTAGTCCAATCGTAGCGCCTTAATTCATTCTTAAAATGCTTTCCCTTCGGGGAATATTGCAGCACAAATAAAGTGAGCATTTAATTCCCGAAGATTAATTATTATAATTATTTCACACATGTTGGTTTCTGCCCGGGGGAAGCTTTTAGGAGGATCGGTGGAATCGGTTTTACAATGTTGAAAACCTGAGTTCGTTTCCCCAAGATTATTCTGTGGCAAAAAAAATGTGGCATTTTATTTTGCCACAGAAAAATTGCCACACATTTGTGGCAAAATAAGTGTGGCATTTTAAATTGCCACAAAGAAATTGCCACAAGATTTTAGATTTTCCATTGCAAGCGCATAACTGTTTTCTCTATTCTTTAAATTTAGAAAAATGAGCCTTTACGGATTGGATTGATTGAGAAACAGGAGGTTTTGCGTTATCTGTTATCGATTAACAAAAGAGGCAGTAACAAACAAATTTTGATCATTCGATTCAACAAGAGCAACTAATGAACTATTTCATGGATGAACGATTTAAAAAATTACAGAGATTTACATTCTTCAAACTCAAGTGCCAAGCATTAATCGTTCGGAGTATAAAAAGTTAATCTATGCGCGCTAAACTCTTTATATTGTTTTGTCTATTTTATAGTTGGGCAGCCGCCCAACGACAAGCGGACAATTTAATTAACGGCAATTGTGACCAAGTGCAAGGCGGCGGAAATTGTCTTCCTCCATATGCAAATATGGTATTAAAGTTTAATGACGACGGCTTAGAAGAAATCATAGAGCCTTTGGATTTAGGCCTTTCTACTTATTACAGTCGTGCAGCATATTCTGATTCCGAAGGTAATTTAGCTTTTGCCTCCAATGGCTGGCGTTTAGTAGATAATCAAGGCAATGTGTTATCAAATCGATTGTATTTCGATTGGATTCCTTGGCCAGCTGATAATCCAGATACTACAAACATAGCAAACTCTTTAGGTCCATTATTTTTAAATGATCCTAGCAACCCAAATAGAGCATATTTGTTTTATGGGCAATTTAAGGCTGGCAATTTTGGTCCAGAAGTGCTAAAGGCAGATGTGGTGTTTACATGCGCTTACTTAGATGTCTCCAATCGGGCATTAATTAGCCAAAATAACGTCGTCATGAACGACACTTCTGCTTCTGGCGATATGCAGGCTTGCCGGCATGCCAATGGTCGCGACTGGTGGTTAATTAAGCCAGGCATTTATGAAGATGAATATTATATTGGTCTGCTAAGCCCTACGGGAATCTCCGAAATGGAGAAAATTACTATTCCCGGCATCATTCATCGAGGTCAATTCGAAACCTATTCATATTTCTCTTTCGATGGTTTAAAATTTCTCCACTTTACAGGCAAACGCTACAAATACCTGCACGAATATGATTTTGACCGTTGCACAGGTACCTTAAGCAACCCTATCATTCATGATTTAACGGACTCAATTTCTTGGGGAGATGGAAATGCTTGCAACATTAGTTCTGACGGGTCTAAGTTTTATATTCGCAGATCATCGAATCCTGATTTAGGTCTAATTGGCGCTCTTTTACAATATGATTTGAATAATTCCAATTGGACTTTACTTTCAAACACCATAACCAACTCTCCCCAATTAGCTCCAAATGGCAAAGAGATATTTCTTGAGGGTAGAATTATTTCAAATGACACAACTCTAATACGCACTTTATGTCGTATAAAAAAACCCAATTTGCCAGGGTTATCTTGCGAGTTCATATTACACACAGATACAATTGAAAATTCTACAACATTTGTTTCACCTTCCAACTTTGCGAATTTTCGATTAGGTCCCATTGATGGAAGTGGGTGCGATACGTTAGGCATAAATAGCATTGAAGTGTATGATAAGCCTAAGCCGGATATTTCTGTTTATCCTAATCCAGCAAGTAGTTTAATAAACATTAGATTGATAAATACTAGCCCTCAAAAACCAAGTCTGGAAATGTTTAACACACAAGGGGCGCGGGTGTATCAATCACAATTTAATGGCATCATTCATACAGTAGATATTGAGAAAATAGGATTAAGTAGCGGTTTATATTGGGTTAGCGTTTTAAATGGGAAAGATGGATTTGTGAAAAGATTTGTAATAGAATAGTAATTGTCTGCTACTAAAAGCTTTTTGCGCAACGCGGGCAATTTGTGTTTCGATTAATACATTATATTCTGAAGCCAGCACAGTACAAACTTTCTAACCGCTATAGGTCTTCATTCTCTTTCAACATGCTCATAAATGTACTTTCGATTCGGTTGAGTTTTTAACAATTTCTCTATGAATGATGTGAAATTGACCTTCGAAATGCGGATAGCCTCGAGAAGAGATATTAACAATTTGAATGATTGTGTTGCTGCCAAGTTTCCTGCAGAAAGTTAATTGAGTGCATTAGTGTCTCAGTTAAAGTGAGAAAAGGATATCTACTTCTTTATAATTAGGATTTAAATGCGGTATAACTTATATTTGAAGTATGGAGAAAGCTCTTAGGATAATCTCGCTAAAGGACAAGCAATCTGACTATTCTTATTGGATGTCAAAGAGTTTCATTGATAGACTCTATGCTATTGAACTTTTAAGAAATCAATACATTAAATTCAATAAAGATGTTCAGCCAAGACTTCAGAGAGTTTGTAGAATTGTTAATCAAAAATAAAGCTGAATATCTAATTGCCTAATTTCCAAAAGAACGACTGCAGCTTTGCTAATATTCACCAGCTCAACGAAGCTTATGTAAACCGTCGCCAAAGTTTGGAACAGAAAAGAAGAGCTTGATGTGGTAAAATTCCTGCGGTTTTCATTAATTTCACCGCATGAAGTCAACGCTACTCTCCTTTATTGCTCTCATTCTCTTTGGTTTAAATCTTTCAGCGCAAACCTACAACGGTTCCGAAAGTGTCGAATTTGATGCTGCCAACAACCGCTACCTCGTTTCAAATACCGGCAGCGGACAAATCCTTGCACGCGCTGCAAATGGAACTTTGTCGGTTTTTAAAAGTGGAATCAGTCCTGCACCTTACGGACTCGAAATTCTTGGAAATACCGTTTACGCCTGCTGTGGTGGATCTATCAAAGGTTTCGATCTTACCACTGGAAACGAAGTATTTACCATCAACCTTGGCGCGCAATTCCTCAACGGCATCACCAGCGATGGAATGAGCAGCCTTTTCGCTACCGACTTTTCAGGCAAAAAACTTTTCCGAATCCGCCCTGCAGCAAATGCCTTCAACCTGATGGCGCAAAATTTAGTGCAGAGTCCAAACGGCATCGTTTACGACTTGGCCAACAACCGTCTCGTTTTCGTGAACTGGGGCGCAAATGCACCAATCAAGGAATTTTCTTTTGCCGATTCAACGGTTTCTACCATTACCACCACAACGCTCGGCAATTGCGACGGACTTGCTTGGAACGGTCTCGATACTTGGTACATCTCAGCTTGGACTGGTCAGAAGATCGTGAAATTCGACCGCGATTTTACCAATGCACCAGTGAACGTTCAAACAGGAATGAGTTCTCCTGCCGATATCTATTACAACCAACTTTCCGACACCTTAGCAGTTCCAAATTCAGGAAACAATACCGTTGTTTTTATTGGATTTGCAGCCATCGAAAATGTACCATGTTCATTGCTTCCACTGTCTGTTGATGCCGATTCATCGCAGTTTATCGGTACAGTGTTGTCATTCGGCGATTCGGTACTTCGTGTGCGCTTAACAAACAATTCTGGATTGAATTTCGCCTATCCACAAGCACGATTAACACCTGTTAATGCGCTTCCAGCGGGTATGACTTTCGGAGTCAATCAAGATGGTTTCAACGTGTTTGCATCTTCCTGGAATTCAGGCGAAAGTGCTTATGTTGAATTTTATTTCAATGTGGCATCTGCAATTGCAGAGAATACGGTCCTCGATTTCCAAATCGATGTTACCAATTTGATTCCTTCATCTGCCGATACTTGCTTCTTTAGCGAAACTTTTTCGGTTGATCTAAACCCCGGCAATACTGTTGATTTGGACGATCTTGAAACCCCCAAATTGGCTCTGTTCCCAAATCCTGCCGATCAATACATCCAACTTCAAGTTGCTGGTTCAGCGGCAATTTCTGCAGTCGAACTGATCGATTTGTCGGGCAGATCAGTTTATCAAGCATCTGGAGCTTTCACCACCATTTCAACTACCGACATCCCTTCCGGATTGTACATCCTTCAAGTGAAAGATCAAACGGGCGAAATGCATCAGAAGAAGATCGTGGTAAAGCACGATTAAGCGGAAAGTAACGGTCTTAAATAGTTTATTCGCTCAGTGAGATAGCTCATTTGAAACGCATGGCAATGCATCGTATTGTTTGCTGCACGAATGCCGCAATGCCCTATTGTCACTGTTTAAGCCCTACGAATGAACTTCCAACCCATCCAACCTGAAGAAACGGTAAGTACGACCATCATAACAAAGATGATCCATACACCCGAACCAGCAGAATTTACGTTGGTTGCATCGGTCAGTAATCTGACATTCAGAGGCACTAAAAACAGTGCGAGAAGGAAACTAAGTAATCCAAACAACCTTATCATGGAATACGAATTTATACCTCTGTAGAGACCTTTCGTAACTTGCTGATAACAAGCAATCAACCGGATGGTGTTAATAACTACTATATTTAAATAGCTGTAATTGTGATAGTTAGAGGTTTTGATCGTTGAATTTGGATGTAAGCAAATGCAAAACGGCCTCCACAAAGGGAAGCCGTTCGGTGTAAGATCTGATAAAATTATTGTTTGATAAATCGAATTGTGGTGTAACTGTCTGACGACGAAAGTCTAAGCATGTACATTCCTTTTGGAAGTTCTGAGATATCGGTTTCTTCCGCACTTTCCTCTCCTGGAATCACTTGTTTGTTGAGGTAAACTTTTCCATCAATACCAACGATTTCAGCTTGAATGCTTTCACCCATCCAGTCTTCTTCAAATTTTACGTTGATGACATCGGTGGCAGGATTTGGAAAGAGTGTCGGAATGCTTCTGGCTAGAATTTCAGAATTGTCGCCTGGTAACTTGTAATCGTTATCTACCAATGGAGCTACCAATGGAACTGTAAATGTTGAACAACGATTGGCGGAGCTTCCACAGTTGTTGTTTGCACGAACGCACAAGGTGTAGGAATTCAAATTGGATCTTGTGAAAGTAATATTACGTGTGCCTTGTCCTCCAGTGATGGTCGCTCCAGTGGCCGTCCAAGTAAAACTTGTTGCTCCTGTTACATTAGCTACAGAGGCAGTTCCGTTTGCCGAAAAGATTGTAGCACCAGTTTTGGTGATCGCTCCTGGTTGGGCTGGCACTGCTGTAGATAAAGTTGTCGATCTCAAGTTGCTGTTGCAACCATTTGAAGCAATCGCTCGAACCGACAAAGTTCCGCCTGCAAAACCTGCCCCAGCAACCAATACGATCGAATTGCCTGTCGCATTTCCAGAAATGGTTGTTCCTGCTGGGATCGTCCACTGATAAGAACTTGCGCCCGCAACTGCTGCTACCGAAAATGTGCGGCTTGTGTTGCAGAAGCCAGTTGTGCTTCCTGCAATGGCTCCTGGAGTGGCCAACTGATTAAGGATCGTGATGCTGCGTGAAGCGCTGATTGAACCACATCCAGCGGAAGAAGCAACTGTGTATGTGTATGTATAAGTGCCTGCAGTGCTTAAGGAAGGTCTAATTCCACCTGTTGAGGTGTTTATCGACAATCCAGCAGGTGTCGATGAAAACGTTCCTCCAGCAGGAGAAATCAAGGCAGGTGTTACAGTCCCTGTGTTTGATCGGCAAAAATTAGGGTTTAGAAACTGAATTACAGCCAAAGGAGTATTCACAATGGTTACAGTTGTGGAAGCTGTAAACGGACCACAAATTCCAGCTGCTGGCAATATATAGCTTACTGTATATGTGCCTGCGGTAGAAGTTGAAGGCGTTATAGCGCCTGTGCTGCTGTTGATTGTAAGTCCCGCAGGTGTTGCCGAATATGTTCCATTGGCAGTTCCTGTGCGCGTTACGCTTTGAGCAGTAGCAATATTTTTACAATAAGATGTTTGTGGGTAACTGATAGCCGCCGATGCCCCACGAATCACATTGATAGATGCATCAATAATTGCATTACAGGTGTTCGAGAAATAACGAGCGCGAATTGTACCGCTTGTAAATGTTGGCGAAAAGGTGATCGTTGCAACTGTTGCATTCGGTTCTGCAATTGTAATTCCTGGTGAAAGTATCCACTCTGGAATAACTAGATCGCCTCCAATACCAGGAGTGTATTGGTTAAAATTGGCAATGTAAGTTTCTGTAATGCTTCCTTGACCTGCCACACACAGCGGACCACCGATGTGTTGAATAGGAGTTGTTGATACCGTGATGCCATTCGATGCTGCTGTTGCGCATCCTTGCAGCTCACATGTGATCACTTCATTGTTTTGTGGATTGGTAATGAAGAATGTACTTCCGTTGCCAGATATAACGCCATTGCGCTTCCAAACCAAATTCGGAGTGCCTTGAACATTGGTTGTTGTTGCTGTGAAGTTTACCTGTGATTCTGAGCAAACCGGAAAAACTGCCGTTGTTGAAATCGACACCGTTTGAATGATTGGCAAATGTGCACTAAGTCCACATCCAACACTTAACGAACCTCTTGCAATTACATCCAAACCTCCATCAATATCGTTCTGTGATAAATTCTTGCGGCTAAATCCAGCGCCTACCGTGGCAGCCATCACTTCAGCAGAAGTACTTCTGGTATGCGCTAATTGATGCAAATGTCCCAATTCATGCAAGGCCACAGTTTCAAAATCAATTTCTGAGGCAGTTGGTGCATCACTTCCAAAATTCCAAGTCAAACCGCCAGCATTGTCATTAAATATAATGTCTTGTCCA
Source organism: Chitinophaga pinensis (assembly GCA_945883545.1). Classification (GTDB taxonomy): domain Bacteria; phylum Bacteroidota; class Bacteroidia; order M30B66; family M30B66; genus CAMCXT01. The sequence goes on from CAMCXT010000023.1 coordinate 34,644, forward strand.
ATGGTAATAGCCTTAGTTGCATTGCCCGATCCGCAACCGGAAACATAGTTCGTTCCCCGCCCAAGAACATTAGAAGGCAATGGGCTGAGGACATCGTCGGTGATTACGTTGACGCCATCATTTAGATCGGCTCTGATTGAGCTCTCTGTTGCAGAAATTGTCCAGTTAAATCGGGTCGCACACAACCACTTGTTTAGTGCCCTTAAGAATGTTTCGCGACCTTCAGTTGTGAATGTAGCATTGAATTGATTGTTAAACTGCAAGGTGTAACCTCCTAGGGTGTTGAAATTTCCTGCATTTATTACCGCAGCAGTATCTCCAGCCACGATCGGCACGTTGAATAGCGCATATCTTACAGTAATTGATCCTGCGCTAGTGACTACAGCTCCCGCTGATGGCGTTACCCTCACTTGTCCGGTCGCTGCGGCATTGTCGGCTGATTGTCCTACAAGTCTCGATGGCACCATCACCCTGATTTGGTTGTTGTTCCATGAGATATAGTCTTTAGCGAATGGCTGTGCGAATGTTCCCAAGGCTGTTGTGAATTCTACGAATCCAGTTCCGCGGGTAGCGCCAAATCCAGTTCCGTTGATGGTGAGGATAGATTTTGTTCCTGCAGTAATTACCGTCGGACTCAGTGTGGAAATCGTAGCTGCAGTGCTTCCATTGGTTTCCGGAAGGTTATTTCTCAATTCCGGGATGAAAATTCGTGCAGTTTCACCGCTGATGTTTTGAAAGCTACGTTTCAACTCATCTATATTATTAAAACGATTGAAGATATCGGATACATTTCGGTTGTTGGGATTCACCATAAAAACACCTTCTAAAGATGTACCCACGCAAAATGCATCAGGATAGGAGGGAAGGCCTTTCCAATGTGCGGGGATTTGATTGAGCAACAAGACTGCTTCATCGCCAGTGAAGAGATCAATTCGATCACTAAACTCCACCGAAAGCTCAGGCAAATCGCCTCCTTCGGTGATTAAAGTGAGTTCAGCATTTGGATTTCCTTTGTACGATTCTAAAACCAGCAAATGATGAACAGTGTAAATCTTGGTTTTAGAAGTATTCCAAATTGATTGCCGTTCGATTACTCTTGCCCGAACCATCAGTTCGCTGCTTTGCACCAGTTGTGCAGTGCTTAGTTTGATCATGTTGCAATGAACCTCCTGGGCCATTGAACTTCCTGCCATTAATGCAGATAAAAATAAAATTAGGAAATGCTTTTTCATGTGTTTTAATTTTAAAGCAAACCTGTGAAGAAATTACATATATGTAAATCACTAATTATAGTGATATGCATTTAAAGTATTGAAAATTAGAATCTTGAAATGCTTGCCAAATTTTAGTGATTGATTTATTAAAAGATGTTTTTTCAGAGGAGCGGGGGATTAAATGTTGATTTTAGGCCCTGTTTTATAAATTAATCTCATGATTTTAATTTATGAACTAATAATCCTTGAATATTATCGCGGTTGCATGATTGCAAAATGATCGTTTCGATTTTCTATAATCCACGGACTAAAGTCCGTGGCTGCGTGGTGCAAAATGGTCTTTTCGAATTTCAATAATCCACGGACTAAAGTTCGTGGCTGCGTGATTCCAAAATGATCGCTTTGATTTTCTATAATCTATAATCCACGGACTAAAGTCCGTGGCTGCGTGGCGCCTTGTTTCTCCTTTTTACTCAATACTAAAGAATCAGGACTAAAGACTCAGAACTAAGTACTCAAGACTAAGACTCTTTCCACTTTCTACTCGATACGTTGTACGTTATACGAAATACGTTATACTTAATACTTTAGACTATGTACTAAATACTAAAGACTAAGTACTCAAGACTAAATTCCATCGATATCATCAATACCACAATCGATAAAATAGATGATATATATCATTAGCTTCCACCTAAGTTTGTCTCATCATTTATCCCAACAACTTTAAACTAAATCATATGAAACACTCTTTTCTGGTCCTCGCCATGGCCATCGGAGCAGGTGCTTCAGCTCAAGGCGATAAAGCACCATCGTCGGATGCGAAATGCCCCTTCCACATGCCAACCGAAGGAACCAATGTTTCCAATAAAGGAACACAAAACCACGATTGGTGGCCGAATCAATTAAATCTCGGTGTACTTCGCCAACACTCAGAATTGTCGAATCCATACGATCCGAATTTCGACTACAAAAAACAATTCAGCAGCCTCGATTACGCTGCACTCAAAAAAGACATCCAAGAAACGCTCACCAAATCTGAAGACTGGTGGCCTGCCGATTACGGCAATTACGGTCCACTGTTTATCCGCATGGCTTGGCACAGTGCCGGAACTTACCGCACAGGAGATGGCCGCGGAGGCACACGTTCAGGGATGCAGCGTTTCGCCCCGCAAAATAGCTGGCCCGACAATGCTAACCTCGACAAAGCGCGTCGCCTCCTTTGGCCAATCAAACAGAAATACGGCAACAAAATCTCTTGGGCCGATTTAATGATCCTCACAGGAAATGTTGCGCTCGAATCAATGGGCTTCAAAACGTACGGATTCGCCGGAGGTCGAGAAGATGTTTGGGAACCAGAACAAAATGTTTACTGGGGACCAGAAACCAAATGGCTCGACGATAAACGTTATGAAGAAGGTCGCAAGCTTGAAAATCCACTCGCAGCAGTGCAAATGGGTCTCATCTATGTGAACCCTGAAGGTCCTAATGGAAATCCTGATCCAATCCTCGCTGCAAAAGACATCCGCGAAACTTTCGGTCGCATGGGGATGAACGACGAAGAAACAGTTGCCCTCATCGCCGGAGGCCATACATTAGGTAAAACACATGGTGCTGGTGATGCTAAGAATGTTGGTCCAGAACCAGAAGGAGCAGGAATCGAAGAGCAAGGTCTTGGCTGGAAAAGTACCTACGGATCAGGTAAAGGAAAAGATGCCATCACATCTGGTTTAGAAGTTATTTGGACTTCTACGCCAGTAAAATGGGGTCATGAATATTTCACCAATCTTTTTTCCTACGAATGGGAATTAACCAAAAGTCCAGCTGGAGCAAACCAATGGGTGGCCAAAGACGCAGAGCCAAACTTTCCAGATGCATTCGATGCTAATAAAAAGCACCGTCCAACCATGCTCACCACCGACCTTTCGATGCGATTCGATCCTGAGTATAACAAGGTATCAAAACGCTTCCTCGACAATCCTGAAGAATTTGATAAGGCATTTGCAAAAGCTTGGTTCAAACTCACGCACCGCGATATGGGTCCAAAAACGACCTATTGGGGACCGGAAATTCCGAAGGAAGACCTCATCTGGCAAGATCCAATCCCGGCTGTTGATCACACCTTGGTAAATGCAAAAGACATCGCCGAATTAAAAGCGACCATCCTCAAATCGGGACTTACCATTCCTGAAATGGTTACAACCGCGTGGGCTTCTGCATCAACGTACCGTATTTCAGATCGCCGCGGTGGTGCAAATGGTGCAAGAATTCGACTTGCTCCACAAAAAGATTGGGAAGTCAACAATCCGAAACAATTGGCTAAAGTGCTTGCTGCATTGGAGAAAATTCAAACAGATTTCAATGCCAAAGCTCCAAAAGGGAAACGCGTTTCGATGGCCGATTTAATTGTTTTGGCAGGAAGTGCCGCAATCGAGCAAGCCGCTAAAAACGCTGGTGTAACTGTTGAAGTGCCATTTATCGCTGGTCGTATGGATGCCCTTCAGGAACAAACCGATGTGGCTTCATTCGCACTCCTTGAGCCGATGGCCGATGGTTTCCGTAATTACCAGAAAAAGCAGTACACCGTTTCTACCGAAGAATTACTGGTTGATAAAGCACAATTGCTCACCTTAACAGCTCCAGAAATGACTGTCCTCGTGGGCGGTATGCGTGCTGTGGGAGCCAACTACGACAATTCAAAACACGGCATGCTATCGTCTAAAAAAGATGCGCTTTCAAACGATTATTTCGTGCAATTGCTCGATATGAGCACTACTTGGAAGGCCATCAACGACGACAAAGAAGTGTTCGAAGGCCGCGACCGCAAAACCGGAGCCGTGAAATTCACTGCCACACGCGCCGATTTAATTTTCGGTTCAAACTCCGAACTCCGCGCACTTGCCGAAGTTTACGCCAGCAGCGATGCCAACGAGAAATTCGTGAAAGACTTTGCCGCAGCATGGAGCAAGGTGATGAACCTCGATCGTTTCGATATCAAAAAATAGTTAGTTTTAGTTCGTTCCCAAACCGCCATCGGATTCTTTTCGGTGGCGGTTTTTTTATGCACTATTATTGATTTTCGGGCGGCTATTCCGGCTGTCGCTACTCGCTTTGTGCTTCCGCTGCGCTCCAGCCCAAGAGCTCAAACAGGCCGCTCCATCCGGGCCGTGGCATTCCGATAACTTGGGAATTCAGGAAATATGTAGCATTAAAGTTATCCCCAAAAAAAACTGAGCATTATTTGTTATTTCGAAACAAACAATGCTCAGCTTTAAATTCTATTGAAAGATCTAATTACATCTTCACCACCTTAAATCTTCTTGCAGGTTGTCCTTGTGAAGCGGAAATAACACCAAGATATATTCCCGGATTTAATTTACTCAAATCCAATTCACCATTCACACACATTTGCATGGCAACAGCTTTTCCACTAATATCATTTAACGATACAGAAACTGTCTGATTGGCATATTTCATCAATGTCACTGTAGAGCTTGTCGGGTTCGGATACACCAAAATGCTTTGATCATCAACCATTTCGTAGCCAATGGTAAGATCAAATAGTGTTTCAGCAGTATTGGTAATTATCGGCTCATTGAAATCAAAATAAATATAGGCCGTATTTCGCAATACAGTTCCCAATTGAAGATCCGGTTTGGTCCTTATCGCATACTTTACAAACCCATGGCTTTCCGGCTCGTTCGTTGTAGAATCGGGCAAGAAAATCAATGGGAAATTAAAATTCACCAAATTGTTTTCTCCAAACGTAACATTCATGGTATCACTCGAAGCAATTATCCGCATTGTCGATAAATCAAAATACGAACTAATTGTATCCTGAATTACAACATTTTCAGCATAAAATGTTCCTGTATTTTGGAATCTAATTAAATACTCAAATTCGTTGTTGCTGCTTAATTGTGTTGGTGTTACAAGTTCTCCACGGTAGCAAGTTTTATCGTTAGGATCGTAGGCGCCAACAATGATTGAAGCATTTATTACAGAATTATTCTCCAAATTATCATCCGAACTAGCTGCATTTAAATTCAATTCAAATACTGCTGTGTCGCCTAAAACTGCATTAACAGCATTCAGCAATTGAATGTGTATTTGACGCGTTTCAAATGCCGATAATTCAAGTATCGACCAAGTTACCGAGGTAGCGGTTTGGCTTGTAGGTGCTAAGTTAGCAGTGGAATAGCTGGCCGATTCAGGCAAGGTAAAGGTCAATTCTCCTCCTTGGGCTATATTTCCATTGTTTTTTATTACAGCTGTAATACTCGTTGAAAATCCAGGTCGGAATGGCTCGTTTAATATGGCATCAACTTCAAGGTCAGAGATAGAGCCGTTCACCTGAATTCCAATTTGAATTTCGTCAAAACTGTTTACAGCAATACTCTGCGGAGTAGCGGTATACAAGGGATTATTTACTTCAACACTGAGTTGATCTTCTGTTTCATTTAAACTCAATGCAACGCTTCCTGTGATGCCCGACATCGCATACGTTTCTGAATTTTGAGCATGTATGATTACGTTCGGAACGCCCGGTTCGCCAACATCATATGTACTATTGTTGTTGGCATCATAATACACCAAACCAGATACAAACAAGGGTGAACTCATTCTCCATATCGATGAATTTGTTAAACCATACAGCAATAAATCATTATTATGCATTGCCATTAAATGAGAACCTGTCGTAGGCAATGAAATTCCTGTTGATTCCCAGCTTATTCCATAATCTGAAGAAATCCAAAGAAATTGATCATCATGACCATAAGTTATCTCTCCAATTTGAAGTACGTCAGTGAAAATATTACTTAGTGTTGTAAATGTTCCGGTAATAGAATTGAAAATACTACAGGAGTTATCCCCGTTATTAATCCATAAATTGTTTCCAAGTGCCCTCATTTTACAATTAAACAATTGAAAAACATTGTTATTCACGATAGGGGAGTTCAGGTCTGTCCAAATATCATTAGCTTGATCATAACGATACAGATCTTCACCAAATAAATAAAGTGCGCCATTAACAATTTCAATAATTCCCATTTGTGTTGTGGGTAAACTAATTTCAGTCCAATTTTCACCATAATCAGCGCTGCTCATGAGCATTGGAGTGTCATTATAATCCGTGAAAATAGAATATAGCGTGCCATTTAACAATGCTATTCTTTGCCTGTGATCTATTGCGCTAGCTCCGTTCGTTCCGTTAATTGGGAAACTTTCAAATGTTAATCCGTTGTCGAACGACCGTGTCAATCGCAAAACATCATAATCTACCACCGTTTCGAAAAAAATTGAATCACCCTGATTTAAGATCAATGATTGAGGAATGCCAACTTCAGTAGTCAGATTTTCAAAGGTTGCACCATTGTCATCCGAACGTTGGAATGAAACGCCAGCTTTTGTCGCATACAATGCCGCATTCACTGAAGAAACATTATTGATATTCGTTAATTTAAAGCCATCCGTAATCTGTGTAAAGGTTTGGAGGTCTGCACTAACTTTGAATATATTATTACTTGAGTTCATAATACAATCGCCCGATTCGAATGGCCTGTATCCATAAGACAATTGGCTATTGTTCAGTGTGGCTTGAAAATTAAATGTTTGTCCATTGTCGCTCGATATAAATAAATCATCGGCTCCAAACGGTGTTGTTAAACCTGATTTGAGAAATCCCATTGTACTATTGTTTTCATAGAAACCATTATAAAAAAAGTAGTCATCCAACGAATAAATAACTTGATCATCACTTCCATCCAGGGCAGCCGAATGAATAGATAAAGTCAAAAAACTATCTATAGCAGAATAGATTCGATTGTTTCGAATATAAGATTGAATAGGATAGCCACTTTGATCGGAAGTTGGAATCTCATGCCACGTATCATTCACAACAGAATAAGAAAAAATTTCACTTGAATTTCCGTTGGGATTCACTTTGTAAAGCAAATGTGTATTGTTTTGATCTAATAGTTCTTGAACGGTAAAAATTTGCGGCGAATAAGCGACGCTTTCCCAAGTTTGGCCTAAATCATAAGATTTTCTTAAAGAATCGGGCCCGGCAAAATTTCCTGTCAAAATTAATTGATGATCAATATAAGCTAAAAGAATTTCAGGATTTCCGCTATTACTCAACACAATCGGCTCTTCCCAGGTTTCCCCTTCATCAAAACTTGTACTCAGGAATATTCTGGTGTCGAAATCCTCACCACGATGCACAACAAAAAGGGTATCACCTGCTGCAGTCACATGGAACATCTGTAATTGATTAAATGGTTGTACCTCATTCCAAAAAATAGTGTTCTTGTCGGTCAAATAAAGCCCCGTCGAACCCATGCCCATGTATTTACTAGTGCTTTCTGCAAATTTTTGAGCAGGATTGCCCCCATAAATCGTGGTAATTTCTTCCCATTGTGAATAAACATTTGCAAAAGGAATTAAGCAAAAAATGATTAGAGAAACCAATTGGCGTAGCGTAGAGTTCATAATACGATAAATATTTAGTTACAATTGTAAGTTAAAATTTCTACTTTTTCAAGTAGGATTTTCAACTTCTTCAGAAAGTGCCAGACGTCAAAGAAAAGCAATAAAAATGCTCTAAATACTCATACGTAGTGTGTGGGTGGCATTTCCGGCTGTCGCTACTCGCTTTGTGCTTCCACTTCGTTCTAGCCCAAGAGCTCAAACAGGCCGCTCCATCCGGGCCGAGGCATTTCAGATAGGGTGGAGGTTAACCTGCCTTTTTAGTCAAAACAAAAACTCCATTGATCATCTACAATTATCCAAATTCCCTTAAAATGAAATGTAAATATGAATTTCAATCCGAATTTATTTCTATCAATATTTAATCAAAATAAACATCCAATTAGTTTGATTTCAAATCCAAAAGACGCCTACATTTAGATGCAAAGAGCAACCAAAATGAAAAATAGATATTTAGCCATCATCGCATTTTTATTAGCAACTTTTACCATGTGCATTATGGTGTTTTATGTAAATGCAAATGCTAAATTAATTGTTGAAAATAGTAATGAATCTGCGGTGTTTGAGATCGATCCGAAATGCAAAGCAAATGCTAGAAGAATCGATAGCACCAACCAAGCATTAAATTGGCAACAACTCAAATGCGGCTTATGGAAAAATAAAAATGGCGATATCGGATTTAAAACCCAACGCGTGGTTTGTTCTGATGGCTTAATGAGCGTTGAAGATTACAACACGCGGTTTGGGTTTAACGAGAATCCTTCCCTCAAAGAAATTATCGATACAACCACTTTTATTGAATTGGGAAATACCTATTACAAAGACAAAAAACATATTTATCACCATTATGCAATGTCGGGTGGTGGAAGCTTCTACATCTTCGAAGATGCCGATTACCAGACGTTTGAAATTCTAGGTGATTGTTATGCCAAAGACAAAAATCACATTTTCGAATCGCGCGCTGGAGTTTTAAACTATGTCGATTATGCCACATTTAAAACCAAAGCAGGAATCTCAGGCTGTGTGGCGAAAGACAAAAATGGCTACATCATATGGGGCGATCGCGTTAGGTTGGAAGAAATTCAAGATGAAGTGCTGCTTCAAGCCATAAAAGAACTTGATGCAGAATGATTTTTTGGGGTTTTAGTGATAATGTTTGTAGCACTTAGCCACGCATCTATATTTGCCACCCGTTAGAATTCTTGTACTGCATGATAGACGCCATTATTCCTCTTTTATCCCTCATCGCCCTCGAGGTTATTCTAGGGATCGACAATATCATCTTCATCTCCATTCTTGCCGATAAACTACCAGCAGAAAAACGAAACAAACTGCGCTACTGGGGAATCGGTTTAGCCATGTTGATGCGTCTTGGTTTGTTGGCCTTTATCTCCTGGATTTTAAAACTCGACAAAACCCTCTTCACGATATCCGAAACCGATTTCACAGGAAAAGGGCTCATCTTGATTCTCGGTGGACTCTTCCTCATTTATAAGAGCACCAAGGAAATCTACCACAAAACAGAGGCGCTAAAACAAGATGCACAGCTAGTTGCCAAAGTGAGCAGCTTCAAGAAACTGCTTTCCGAAGTGATTATTTTAGACCTTGTTTTCTCTATCGATTCCATCATCACAGCCGTTGGTATGGTACAAGAACTTTGGGTGATGTACACTGCTGTAATTGTTACTGTGGTCATCATGCTCATAGCATCCAAACCAATCAGTGAATTCATTAGCAAGCATCCTTCGTTTAAGGTCCTTGCACTTTGTTTTCTCATGATGATCGGCGTTTCACTTCTTGCCGAAGGCTTCCATTTCGAAATTCCGAAAGGATACATTTATGTCTCTATGGCATTTGCCTTTTTGGTCGATGTTATTCAGATGAAAACGGTGAAAAAGTAATTTCCTTAGAAAGTAGAATGACAATAACCTCTAAATAATTCTGTGTGTCGAAAAAATCCCGACTTTTATTGAAATTAAATGTTTCAATTTATTTTTTTCAAACACCTGATAATAAATCTTTATAGTCGTTTTATTCCTCCATTTTCACAAAGCCTTATACCCAAGAATTACCATGAGAAAATTGTTTTTCATCTTTACGCTGCTTCTATTAAGTTTTTCAAGTTTTTCTCAGAGTCGATACATCTCAGTAACAACAAAAAAGATTGTTTACTCAAGAGACGGAGGAGCTTGTCAGTGCTGTGGAAGTTCTGCAAATCTAGAATATGACCACATCACACCGTTCTCATGCGGAGGAACCAGTGATGTATCAAATATTCAGTTGCTTTGTTTTACATGCAATCGCAGTAAATCCAATAGCTGCGTTTGTAAAGTACACGATCGAAGAGTTGGAACCAATTGCTGTGAAGGCCAGAAAACTAAAAAATCCAACAATTCATCATCTCCTGCAAGTCAATGTTCTGGTACAACAAAGAAAGGTAGCAGATGTAAAAACAGAACCACCAATTCCAGTGGCCGCTGTCACCTGCATTAAAATCCATTCAACAATTTTAAAGAAATTCCAATGAGTTTATTGTTTGCAATCGACAAGAATACCGAGGAAACACTGGTTTCAGCATCTCAAAAAGGCAGTAATAAAATTGAATTCATCGAGCGAATTCCTCGGAAAGAAAACGAAATTCTTTTTAACGCCGTGGTCACTTTAACGAGCATTACAGCCGCACCCAATTTAGATGTTGCAATCTTTAAAGCAATGGATAAAGTGTGCCAAACGATTTATAATAAGTATCGAGTACAAAGTATTTAGTACAAAGTATTTAGTACAAAGTATTTAGTACAAAGTACAAAGGGAAAAGGTTAAAGGGAAAAGGAGAAGGGGAAAGGGAAATGCAGCCCCGGACTTACAGCAGCCCCGGACTTCAGTCCGGGGATAAATATTGCCTTAATGTTTGTTTAGAAAAAAGAAAAAGCAGCCTCGGACTTCAGTCCGGGGAAGGTAAATGGCAAACGTTGCCTAAATATTCATTCAAAAGATATTCTGAAATATCAATTAATTGCCTTTTGTTTTTGCTCCATAAAGCATGTTCATCGTAATTACATGCGGAAAGCTGATGCATGAAATGAAAATGAAGAATACGCCAAACTTATTCAGTGCTCCGAAATCGTAATTGCCAGCTGTTGGCCATAAGAAAATAAACAGCGCAAGAATTAGCCAAGCACCTAACTGAAACGGCAACGAATGCAACCAAATACTTCTGTTGCTTTGGTTCAACGCACTAGAAATATGTTTCCAACTGGTTACGCTGTGCTGACCAATAAAATACAGTCCGAACGCTAATAACAATGGCAATTGTGTTGCTACAGTGAGCCACAAAATGGTAATGGTGAATGCAGATTTCTGATAAATCAGCGACCAGATCAACCAAGGAAATACAATCCAGTAAGGCAACGAGAATGCGAACTCTGTTGCGCCGATCGATTTTAGAATGACATTTGTTTCAACTGTATGGGTGCCTAAAATATACACCAACAAAAACCCTCCCCAAAGCAACGATGTAGGTCGATTTAACTTCCAAAGTTCACCATCAGCCTGTCCGAAATGCCAAGCCGAATACAATAGGAAAATCACCAGTGCTCCATCGGCTAAGAAATACCAGCAGATTCCCATCAAGGCAGCAAGCGCTAAATACTTAACAATAAAGATTGGCACTTTCCTCGATTCCCATTTTCCGATTTCAATCAGATGATCAACTGCTCCATGAGGAATGCCAACGGTAATTAAGCCAACCAACAAAAAGCCATAACCAACCACCGACTGCAGCATGGATTCTCTGCCTAGCATCGAAAGCAGTATGCTAAAAAGAAATAAAATTAACGGACGAAAGCTGATGCTCTTACTTACTTTCAGATAAAGTGCCCATAAAAAAGGCCCCCACGGAAGCTTGGAGAACAAAGCTATTTCATCTGTAATTTTAGATTTCTCATCAAGAAATTCGAGAACCTTAAACGTATTTGCTTTTTTGAACAATTCAGAAAAAATCTTCTTTCCAGCCTCTGGTTTTTCTTTCAGGATAAGCAACAATAAAGCGTCGTAAAAGGCAAAACGGCTTTTCGAAAATGACGTTTTTTTCTTTTCTGCTTTGATCGTTTTTATATTATTCTTCTCAATAGATTCTGCAATTTCAAGCGCATGGTTATACATGTTTTTAAATGCATAACCTGTGCTTGGTTTTATTCGATAATTACGTGCACCCAATAGAATTACATTTTCATGATGCGCATTGGCAATCTTGCAATTGCTCATTGGGATGCATCCCCTTTCGGTGCTGAGAATTTTATATTCACCGAAATCATTTCCAATATACTTTTCTAGTAGCTGGCATGCTTCGGTTTCTTCAATCATTTTCGATCCAAATCGTGTGAATTCAACCAGAAATCGATTCTTCGAAAATGGCAGTAAATACATGAATTGAGTGGAATTCGATTGCTCCACATTAAAATCCATCAAACGAACAGCCTCTTTGTTTTCAATCTGGTTTGAGGTTTCAATTTCCCAACCTACAAAACTTTGAAATAAATGCACCTCATTGGTAGCAGCTTCTTCAAATTTCGGTGTTCTGGAATCGAATATTTTACGGGCTCTAATCTGCTTACCATCAACAGTTAGAAATGGACCTAAATCGTCCGAAGAAACAAGATCAACAGGAGCAATTACTCTTGTCCAATTATAATGGTTGATTAATTCTTGAACCTTCGAATAAAGGTCTAAACTAGAAACATGGTGGTATTTAAATGGATCAATTGAACGTTTGTCAGAATGATCAATTTCTATGGTATTCCAAGAATATGTAATGATTTCTGATAGCGCTTTGTGAATTGATTCATCTTCATGCGCCCAAAAGCAAAATGTTTTATCGTTCCTGGTTTTATCGTCAGGATCAATGAATAGAATTTTTAAGTTCGATAGGAGATTTCTTCTGTGTAATTCGAGCAAGAGCAGCGATGCCGAAGTGCCTACACCAGAAAATATATAGTCGTAGTCTAAATAACAAGCAATTTCATTTTCGTTTCGTAACATAAATTGAAATGAATTGATTGAAATGCGAATTTATGCTACTAATATTTATGGATTAATATCTATTAACGTGGCTAAATACAAGTGTTTTAGCGAAGTTCTTTGGTAGTATGATCACTATTTACGACCATACTACCAAAGAAAATATTTTCGCGTATTAATCTTCTGTTCTCGACAATGCGTAGATCACAAGACCAAAACCAATTTTATTGATTGCATCTGCAATGTTGTAAACGATATCCATTGCATGCAATGCTGCAGTTTGATCAGATACCAATTGCATTCCGAACAAACCACCTGGAGTTCCTAAGATGTAACCCAATGGATAAATTGCCCAACCTACAAGTACAAACCATCCTAAGATTTTTGTAGCCTTTGCAACTTGAGGTCCTGCGTTTTGAGCAAGTTTTGCAACTTCTCCAAACCAAACCAAGTAAACAATGTAAAAATAAGCTGCGCCAGAAAATACACCCCAAAGAACGCTTCCGTCTCTGTCAAGTACTTCACCAACATAACCAGTTACAAGCATTACCAACGAAGCAAAAATTAGCTTCCAAAGCAACGCAATTTTAGCTCCTGCTTTTTTGGTAATGAGGTAAAACTCAACACACATCAATGGAACTGTCAAAATCCAGTCTACATATCTAAAAAATGTTGGGGAATCACCTGTTTCAAGATTGTACCCTCGCATGTAGTAGTAGTGCACCGCTGCAATAAAGGTAATCAAACCTGAAACGAGTACTGATGTTCTCCACTTTTTTGAAGTGTTGTTCAATTCAAAAAAGAAGAATACTGATGCAGCCATCATGGCCATTGTTCCGATAAAAAACGTAAACGCTACGTAGTTATCACTTGCAATTTTTAAACTCTCCATAGTAAAAAATTAGATCTTCCTACTCTTATGGATTTTCGGTTTCTCCGCGTTTTTGAAATGGTCTCTGCCTCCACATTATCAGTAGACAAATGAACGTTAAATTTGTTTTAACAAAATAAATAAAGTTGAGTATGAGCAATTATACCTATATTCAAAAAAGTCAGGTTATTAGCTTCATTTGTAAGATTTTTTCAATCTCCAATTAAGCCAAAAAACTGGCTGCAAATCAAGCATGGTTAAAGAAATGTTAATTTTTTTAAGGTTCGAAATTTTAAGCCGATCACGATCAAAGCTCAAACGAAACAGCCGATTATTTTTTTCAAAAACATAAATTGGTCTTTCAGTTTTTTTTGACTCGCGACATATAGTGTTAATTATATTAAAATAGTTTTAATATATGCCAATAGATAAAATAAAAGAATATTTTAAGTTGATTTACTAGGTTGTATTAAATGCAAAATATTAACGCTATCGAATAAAATACTGCATTTAGCTTTTTAAAATTAGTGTTATTTGTCTAATATAATAAGTTATTTACAGTAAACTAGTAGTATTGTTGTTGATGTTGTAAAAATCCTTTCAGGTCAATTGTATGCGAAATACGATTGTCTATTCGAAGTTGATTTCAATACCGCCAACTCCGATATGTTCACTTGAGTAAAAAAGCAGCCTCAAAAACTTATTTCTGTCTGAGAAGCGCATACGCCATTGATGATATCAAATCAAATCTACTCCCCTTGATGTGGAGTAAGCCAAGCAAGAATCGGATCACATTTTCTAGTGTTCTAGGCCATCATAAATGCTCTTCGGGCGGCATTTCCGGCTGTCGCTACTCGCTTTGTGCTTCCGCTTCGCTCCAGCACAAGAGCTCAAACACGCCGCTCCATCCGGGCCGCAGCGCGAGTAGGGTGTGGAGGGCTTGTTTTTCAATCGAGCAGCACAAAAAACATCCGTTTCAGTTCAACTGTCCAATCGCTTGATTGAATAACTATTACAGGTGGAATTCCTTTTAAATCCATGTAGGTTTCTTTGAAAATGTTATCTAGATTTATCACTTGTAAAATTTAAATCCTATAAGTAATGATTCAACGCTACCTATTCGCCTTGCTGCTTGTATTTGGTGCTTCACAAGCAAACTCCCAGAACCTTTATTTCTACATGAACGATGCTTCGATGCAGATGTATGCCATCTCCGAAGTGAGTTACATGAAATTCGATGCTACTTCCATCAAGCTTCACCTTACCGATGAAAGTATCGTTTCCTTCGATCTCGAAGCCCTCAACAATTA